>JBCBOT010000110.1:0-22226 GCA_039821165.1 Planctomycetota bacterium
AGCCGCGGTCGTCCGTCGCGTACCCGTCGCCGTCCCCCATCCCGAATGTTCCCTTGCGAAATGACTCGTGCCCAACCGCGTTCTTGTTGTCCAGGTGAGGGTAATACGCGACCAGACCGCGGACCGGTTTCCCGTCCGGGTCAGTAAGTTGGCCCTCGACCCAAATCGCTTTCGTGAGTGTTGCGTCACAATCCACCGGCCCCAAACCTTCGGTGACTGGAACTCGCTTCTCACTTCGAAAATAGGGCTGCTCCTTGCTCGGAATGAACTCGAGTCGCACTCCGCTAGAGCCTTTCGCGGACTTGGGCACGCCACGCAATTCGTAGCGTCCCGCTTCGTCGGTCACCGTCGTCAAGAAATTGCTGACTACCGATAAGTCGTCCGAGAATTGTTTGAGTGACACCGTGATGCCGGGAATCGGCTGCCCACTCGTACGGTCTGTGAGTCGACCGCGGATCACACGATCGGGGGCTACCGCATAAGTAAACTTCTTCCCGAAAATCTTACCGCTGTGAAAGCACGGATCGTCATGCGTCATGTTGACCGTCGGCATCTCACGGGTCACCACCTGGAGATAAGTCGACGCGATGCCTGGGCCGTCGAGCCTCAGCGTGACTCGCAGGTCGTCACCGACAGGAGGGATTTCAAAACGACCGTCGGCATCTGTTTTGATCGGCGGAATCCCAAGAAGATCCGTTGCTCCGAGAACTTGATCTCTCGCCGTAGGGTACGCCAGCCAAGTTGCCGGTCGGCGGCCTGCATGGTCAACCCAATCCTCGTCTGAAACCGCTGGGATGACGATCCCATGCACTCCCACATGAATGTTGGCGAGGGGATTCCCTTCCAGGTCTACAATGCGACCCTCGATGGGGTTCTTCGCTGAACCGAGCTGCAGCGATTTTTTCTCTTTTCCTAAAACGGCAACATCGCTTTGATCGAGCCCGTATCCCGGCTTCGAGGCCATCACAAGCGTGGACCGCTGCTCGAAATTCCTCCCATCAGAATAACGATTTGAATGTCTCGGGACCTCCATCGAATACCTGCCGTTCGCATTCGTTTCGGTTGTTCCGAGCCGTTTAAATGTACCGGTCCGGTAACCGTATGCATGGAACCGACGAACAACCATGACCTTCGCTCCTGCGATCGGTTCCCCACTGGTGTCGATGACTTCGCCGGACACCGTGAGTTTGCTTGATTGCGTTGGTCGATGACCCGCACTTGACGTGTCGTCATCTCCATTGGCAGCGGTCGCTTCGAGACGGATCGCCGCAAGGGTTGTGGCACCAAGAATCGAACCGACCAACAGCCAGCGAGCCATTCTTGGCGTGACTGGCAAATGCGATCGCGCCTTGTCCAACAACGCTCGGACGCGTGCCTCAAGCCCGCTACGCTGTGCCATCGCGACGGCAGCAGGAGAAACCGGCATTCGATAGCGACGTGCGATGTTGAGCAATTCACTCGCGTAATCACTCGGGACCTCACCCGCCATCAAAACGCAATCGTCACATGCGAGCTCTCGTTCGATGCGTAAACGACGCAGCGCGTACCAAACTAAGGGATGAAACCAAAACGCCGAACAAACGAGCCGCGCGACCGTCTGGTAAATAACGTCGCCGCGTTTCACGTGCGCCAATTCGTGCAACAGAACAAGCCGTCGACTTTCCGTAGGCCATTGTCGCCACTCAGATGGGATCATCACAATCGATGTGAAGGCTCCCCAAGTCATCGGCACGACATCGCGGTCCGATTGCAAGAGATGCACTTGGGATCGAAGGCCGAGTTGTTCGCGAAGGAGTTGCAACATCCGCAGCAAAGACGTATCGGTTACGGTTTCCGCATCGCGTTGCAAAATGCGATTTCGAACCATTCCAAACACGAGCGGCAAGACTGCCAGCACGGCTCCCAATGACCAAACCAAGGCAACAGCATGACTCCACGACCATTCGGTCGGCTTCGCCGCAAGTCCCAAGTCGCTTGAAGCAGTCGATGGTGTCTCCGAATGGTCGCCTCGCTCCGTCTGAAGAGGCGCGGGCAAGCTCGGAACAGGCTCAACGCCGATGGGCGGATCAAAAATCGGAGGCGAAGGTGCACCTGTTGGGGCCAAAGAAGCGATCGACTTGATTCGAGGCTCGCTAATGACGGCGGAGGTACGAGGGGGTGCCTCTGGAGGTCTTTCCCAAGCGTTCGGCAACACGGCAATTCGGCACGTCGGAACGGTTAACGAGAGGATCGGTAAGAGCAAAAGCGAAATGAAAGCCAGACTCCATAAGCGATGACGAATGGCTGCGGACGCGTTTCGCACGAATAGCGAATCGGAAACGATGACGCCGATTAACACCAGAGTTGCTTTGGCGACCAAATCCAATGCGAAGGATTCAAAGAACATCACCGTCCCTCCTTTCGTGCTTCATTGATCAAGTTTTCGATAACGTCGAGGTCGCTGTCGGATAACGTTTCGCTATCGAACAAAGCTGCCATCGCATCCTTTGCCGAGCCCTTGAAGAACGTGTCAACAAGATGGCTCAGGGCTGTCTTGCTCGCGGACGTTTTCGATTGAGTGGGACGATAGATGTATTTCGTGCCCTCCTTTCGATGCTTTAGCAGCCCCTTGCTTTCGAGCAGCCGCATCATCGTGCGGACCGCGGAGTAGCTTGGCGCGTCTGGGAGATTCTCGTGGACTTCTCCGACAGACGCCTCCTCCCTTGCGAAAATGACATCCATGATCTGTCGTTCGCGTGCGCCGAGTTCATCGCGTCGTGTTTTCTTTTTTCCCATCACCCATGCCGAGAGCGTCGTGTAGGAACAAGACCCAGGTGGCAACTCATTGCCACTGGCAGTGTATTGCCACTTCGCGGTGCACGTCAAGCAAAATCGGGGAAAAGAATTTGACGCGTTTTGCAGAGGGCCGAAAACGCGACGCGATGAACGAGAAGCTGCTCTGGGGCGGAACGTCAAACCACTGTGACGCTTGCCGTTTAGCGGAGGCTTCGCTTATAGGCCCAGCTTTGAACCCAGTTTGTTTTTGCAATGCTGGTGCTGAGGTAGCGACTGTCGGGCCGGTATCCGACGCGACCGATGTCCAAACGATCGGCGTCCCAGCAAGTCCCGATATCGAGATCGTTTGTACGAAGAGCGGAAGTGTGTTCCCGGATGGCGAGGATGAGCTTGGAGAATTCGAGGTCCTCGGCAACGATCAGATCATCGCGAAGTGATTCGGTGAAGTCCGCAGCCCGCGGCCCATGCTCGGGATCCGTTCGATCATCTTCACGGCAGCAATCATGCAGAAACGAGAACAAGCGCACAATGTCCTTGTTTGCTCCGTTGTGCTTTGCCAAACGCATTCCATTCTCCTGAACCCGCTGCCAGTGCGCGATTCCGTGAATCCCCTTGAGGCTCAGGCGATACCTGGCCCTGGCGACCTTGGCGATTTCTCGAAAATCGTACTGCATCGGGTGGGCCTCGAACTGGAGAACAGTCGCGTTGAGTGACACGCACTACACCACCAGGTTCTCACAAACTCCAAAGAAACGACACTTTTCAAACACACCCATCCGCCCCGCACAACTTCTTCACCACATTTCACGTCCGGGGACAGAGCACTTCGTCCGGGGACAGAGCACTTCGTCCGGGGACAGAGGTGCTACCTTTCGCATCCGAGCGAACTCGCCTAGCAACTCTTGCCGCTTTTAAAGCCTACGTATGAACTCTGATGCGGTTTTGAAGTCGATAGCAGCGGCGATTCGAGGACTACAACGACATCGTAGCAAAGGTATATCCCGGGATTGACTGAAGGCCCGAGCCCGAGCCCCAAAGACTCCGACCAACCTTTCGAGTGCCAGCGATTCTGTCATCACGCGGAGACTAGACCCACGGTGCGACCACACCGACACCCAACCTCAGAAGCGGTCGCCTGTTCATTGCGTGAGCATCGCGAGTATTCATGCGGCAAGGAGTTGCTGACAACTCCGGCGGATGTAGAACCGTCGCATGCTATGGTAACTGCGTAACGAAGCTACTCGATCGTTGCGTCCCGCCACGTAATAGAAACTAGCTGTGAAATGCGTAACAAGAGTCTGCCAGTTCTTTGGACCAAGCCCCAGACGACAAAGAACTGGGGGAGTCTCGCGTGGAGTAACTCCACGCTTGCCGGGCACGATCTGTCGCGCAGTCCAGTCTAGAAGCTGAAGGTAATCATCAAGGGATATTGGCAGAAAGCCGGTGTCGCTACAACGGCGCCCCGCCTGGCTCTCACTTGCCCCATTGGAACGGTTCGCCTCATCCAAAGTGAGCCTTGCGAGGAAAGCGTCGCCCTTCTGTCCTCTACGTTTGTCGAGTCTCGACCTGATGCGACGCTGAATCGACGTGTGATCGCATTTCTCGACCGTGTCTGCGATCGCTGCGCGAATGGGGTTTAAGTCGACATACGCTGCACATGCCAGCAGTGACTGTTCGTCGATCAAACGAATGGCGCGATAGCGGTCTTGCCAGAAACGACCGGACTCTTGATCCTCCTTGTTTGCACGCTGTGCGACACGCTGGTTTAGCAATCGCATCCACCACGAAATGGAACTGAGCCGTGTCCGAATCTCGGCGAGTTTGATGGGGCAATTCCGAATCGCATTGATCTCCGAGTCCGTGGGAGCAGCAAGCCGCCAACCGTCCCGTCGCCCTGGACAGATCATCAGCCATCGGCGGGCAACTTCGGCATCATCCCATGACTCAACAACATCTGGCCGCGAACGCAAGATGAGATGGTAGTGATTCGAAAGGATCGCATAGCACAGCAGATCGATTCCAAAATGGGCTGCGAAGTGCTCAAGCAACTCCTCCACCCAAATCTTACGGTGGTCAAAGTTCTTGCCACTCACGGGATCATCACCAAACAGAAAGCACCGGCGAACGGTGCGATTGATGACGTGGACGACCGTAACCTCATTCGGGTCGATCACTTCACAACGAGCAAGTCTGGACATCGAAAGTCTCCAGTGAAGTCGATCCTGAGCGCTTGCTCGGGAGCCGGCGACTAAAAACGAGTGTCCCTCACTCAATCGAGAGCAGACCATCTGGGGCGGGTTGCGTCAAGTCATCGATTCAGTCGTTGTATGACGAACTAATGCAACCGATTTCCAAAGCTAGATCTTGAAGCCTTTCGTTACGAAGCCACACCAAGCCGTTTTTTCTAAAGGCTCGTGAATCTCGTGTTGCCGGACATACCATAGCGCGCGGGGACTGTCCGCGAACTCCATGACCCCGCGAATTGCCTGTCCCCACCGAAACATAGTCCGCAGAAACGAATGAGCCGGTGTAAGTGCGGGCGGCCAGAAGTTCCATCACCTTCGGTGACTGCCCCGCCAGCTTTCTTCAAAGTGCTCTTTCTCCCGAGAACTCGCTGCATCTCTAGAAACCAGAAAATCAAACACCCGTTGAGAGTGCTCTGTCCCCGGTTGACTTCCGAACACCCGTTGAGAGTGCTCTGTCCCCGTTGAGACTGTCCCCCCGTTGAGACTTTCCCCGTTGAGACCGTCCCCCTAGAAAACGCTGTCCCCGGTTGAGACTGCGTCGAGACGAGAGTGCAGGAAGTGCTCTGTCCCCCGAAAAACGCTGGAGGCGCTCTTTCGCCTGGATAGACGCGTTGCCCTGGTAGAGAGCAAAGCGTTTGAGAGCGATATGAACGCGTTTCTGGAGTACGTTGAGGCTCCATTGGATCGCGACGAGGGTTGCCCCATCCGACACGAAATAACGAGCCACCCGTTACCGCTTACGAACGTTTTCGGCGTGGCAACAGGACGGTTGCCATCATTCCCCAGGCTAACAAGGAACCAGGCTCGGGGACTGCGGCGGTTGTTGTGCCGATGATGTTGAGATCATCAAATGTGGTCGTCGATTCGGCATTGGAGAAATAGAGACTCGACTGATTGTCGAGCGCCGTTCGAATCTGCTGAAACTGGGCCAAGCTGAGGTCGAAGCTGGTCGACGCGTCCGCCACGAACGTTCCATTGAAGTTCTGATCCACTTCGAACGTCAGCAAGTCGCCGACGCGAGCAATACGACTGCGCACGGGCGCGTTGAATTGCGTCAGCCCCAAGAGCCCCGTTTGAGTCAGCGTCTCGACGCCCGCGCCATTTCGAAAACGGACATCCACTCGACCGTTTGCATAACCCGGCGTGTGGTATCGCAAGTACATACTGCCCACAGTATCTGGCGTACCTTGTCCGACACCGATGTGAACGACATCAAATCCACTCGTCGGGAAGACGGTCGTTAACTCATAGGTGAAATCCGTGTAATTTGAGTTTGAAGTGCGGACGCTCTGAGAACCACCGCCGGAACGCTGAATCACGCCGTTAGCGATCGAGTACGCACCAGACGACGACTGCTGCAAATTTGAGTTGAGTGTGCCCGAGCTAAAGTCGTCGGAAAACGTGATGCTTCCAAGCGCGGATGACCCGAGGGCAAAAAGTAGTCCGAAAGCGAAGAAAGGCCGTGTCAAAAAATTCTCTGTCATCAAACTCTCAGGCAACTAAAAGGTAACCCACCACAACTCTTGAGGGAGAGCCCTCAATCAGAGGCTAGGTCACATTCTGCACCTGTGAAAACTCAGCAATCTACTTCGCGGCGAGGTTGATTGCTCACGTGACACAATCGCTCAGAATCGATACTTCGGTTACGAGTCGCCCCGCCCGACGGAGGCATATGACGTTGCTCGCAGGAGTAGCCGGTTGCAATCTGGCAACATGCCAGTGCGATGATGCCAAACCGCCTCAATCAGCCGCATCAAATACGACGACGACGCCGGGAAACAATCACCGCCCCACCGAGAACCAAGAAACCAAGTAGCGTCGAGGGCTCTGGCACGACGGTCGACCAACGCGTTGGACGGATCAGCCGGTGAGGTGACACCGGACGCCTCGCGCCGTTCCGCCAACCGTTTTGCCGTTCAGCACAAATTCGTAGTGGTATCGGAAACACCATTGCCCGACCTGTTCCCGAAATGGGAGCAGAAAGCAAGATCTGTGCTTCGCGAGTAGTCGTCGGCTAGGGATAGATCACGACCAGGTAAAGCGCGGCTTCGCCTCGGGCAAGGTTGGTGATGGCATGAGGAACATCGGCACGATAATTCGCGGAGTCGCCTTTGCTCAGTTCACTTGCATCCGTGTCAGAGTCGATCCCCACCTTGCCTTTGCGCACTGTCAGAAACTCCCGAGTCCCGTCGAAGTGCGGTGCGCTTCGGAGTGCCCCTCCAGGCGCGAGAAGAACTTCGTAGAACTCCACGTCCTTCTCTAGTTGGAGAGGCGATAGGGTCCGGATCGTGCAAGAATCGTCGGCGCGATACAAATGTTTGCGATCACTCGCGCGAACCACTTCGATCGAGCTTCGCGCTTCCGAGGTTTCGATCAGCTCAGCGACGGTGACTCCAAAGGCTCTCGCAATCTTAAAGGTAACCGCGAGCGTCGGATTGGCTTGTTCACGTTCAATTTGACTGAGCATCGAACGGCTGACGCCGCTGGCTCGGGCCAGATTGTCAAGCGACCAGCCATTGCTGTCTCGCAATTCCCGAACGCGTCGGCACAACCGACGACTCATTTCGTCCGCATCGCTCGGACCATTGGCTCGCTTCTTTCCCATACCACGTTCCGAGAACCTTCGGTGCAAATAAACGTTGTCCACTATAGCGAACACTCCGACAACATCGAGGAACCGCCGACCGATGGATATGGACATCTACATTGCTGCCGTCCAGCCCCGATGGGTCGCCATCGTTTTTCGTCGTTCAGAAAAGCATCGCGCCGGCGCGGCGTTGCCGATGCGTTGGATCTTTCGAAATGCTTGGTTGATTTGAAAAATGCAGCTTGTGTGTCGCAAGTCGGCTCCATAAACTACTGCGTGATTCCACTATAACGGAAGAGACGGCCATTATCGAGGAACATGAAAGCACTCGTCAAAAGCAAACCGAGTCGCGGACTATGGCTCGAGGAGGTGCCGAAACCGGAGGTCGGAGCGAATGAAGTCTTGATCAGGGTCGATCGAACGGGGATTTGCGGAACCGACGTCCATATTTATCAGTGGGACAGTTGGGCGCAGAGAACGATCCCTGTGCCGATGGTCGTGGGACATGAGTTCGTCGGCGAGATCGTCGAAGTCGGGGCGGCAGTCTCGGATTTTTCGCCGGGGCAAATTGTCAGCGGCGAAGGTCACGTCGTCTGTGGTCGTTGTCGAAACTGCTACGCGGGTCGGCGACACCTCTGCCGAAACACCAATGGTGTCGGCGTGAATCGTCCCGGTGCGTTCGCGGAATACGTCGCGCTACCGGACTCGAATATCTGGCAGCATGACGAATCCATCGATCGGGATGTGGCGTCGATCTTTGATCCCTACGGGAACGCCGTACACACGGCGCTGACGTTCCCAGTCCTGGGCGAAGACATCCTGATTACCGGTGCAGGCCCGATCGGCATCATGGCTGCCGCGGTCGTGCGTCACGCCGGCGCCCGTCATGTCGTGATCACCGACGTGAATCCGTGGCGTCTCGAGTTGGCTCGGAAGATGCCAATCACACGAGCCGTTGACGTCCGCAACGAGTCGCTCGTCGATGTGCAGAAAGAACTCGGCATGACCGAGGGCTTCGACGTGGGGTTGGAGATGTCCGGCAACGCCTCCGCGTTCGCTGAGATGCTTCAGCAGATGTGTCATGGTGGAAAAATCGCGATGCTTGGAATCCCGCCGGATCAGATGGCCATCGACTGGAACACCGTGGTTTTCAATATGTTGACCATCAAGGGGATCTACGGTCGAGAGATGTACGAGACCTGGTACAAAATGAGCGTGATGCTGGACAGCGGACTGGATATCAGCCCCGTCATCACGCACCGAATGCACTTCACAGAATTTCAAGACGGTTTTGACGCGATGCTTTCGGGCGAAAGCGGAAAAGTCATTCTTTCTTGGAACGACATCTGACGTCGACGCGACAGTAACCACCTTCATCACCACTCAAGAGCAGACCATGGCTACTTCGTTCCTGGATCACATCTCGTCTCAGCTTGATGGTATTCGCACCGACGGACTCTACAAATCCGAACGCGTCATTTGCACGCCGCAGGACGCCCGCATCGCCGTCGGTGATGCGACAGTCCTCAACATGTGCGCGAACAATTATCTCGGACTGGCGGAACATCCCGAAGTGCAGAAGGCCGCACATGAAGGCATCGACCAATGGGGATACGGATTGGCCTCCGTGCGTTTTATTTGTGGAACACAACAGATCCACAAGCAACTCGAAACCAGCCTGAGCCAGTTTCTTGGCACCGATGACACGATTCTCTACACCTCCTGCTTCGATGCGAACGGAGGCTTGTTTGAAACCCTACTCACCGCCGAAGACGCGGTCCTTTCGGATGAGCTCAATCACGCGAGCATCATCGACGGCGTCCGCCTCTGCAAAGCGAAACGCTTTCGCTACCGCAATAACGACATGGCCGACCTCGAGTCGAAGTTGAAAGAGGCTGCGGATGCTCGGTTCCGCTTGATCGCGACCGACGGCGTGTTTTCCATGGACGGCTACATTGCGGACCTACCTTCGATCTGTGAGTTGGCGGATAAGTACGACGCGATGGTGATGGTCGATGATTCGCATGCCGTTGGATTCATGGGAAAAACGGGGCGAGGAACGCACGAACATCATGACGTCATGGAACGAATCGACATCCTGACGGGAACGTTGGGAAAAGCGCTCGGCGGTGCCAGCGGCGGGTACACGTCTGGCCGAAAACCGATCATCGACATGCTTCGTCAGCGTTCACGTCCGTATCTCTTTTCCAACAGCGTGGCTCCACCGATCGTCGCTGCCTCTTTGCGCGCGATCGAGTTGTTGACTGAGAGTACGGAACTTCGCGACCGTCTCGAAGAAAACACACGCTACTTCCGCGACGAGATGAGTTCGAGTGGATTTGAGATATTGGAAGGTACGCACCCCATCACTCCGATCATGCTGGGGGAAGCGACGCTTGCGACGCAACTCGCCGATGCGATGCTGGATCGAGGTGTGTACGTGATCGGTTTCTCCTACCCGGTGGTTCCCAAAGGCAAAGCTCGTATTCGAACGCAAATCTCCGCAGCCCATACGCGCTCAGACCTGGATTTTGCAATCGACGCCTTCAAGGAGTCGCGAGCCGTGTTAAACCTCTAAGACAAGTGACAGACAGATGAACGGTGCAGTACGTCGGTATAGTCGGATGACCGCGTGGCTTTGTTTCGCTCTTTTCCCATGGCAAGCAACGACGCTGGCAAATGATTCAAGGCCCAACATCTTGTTCATCGCCGTCGATGATCTGCGTCCAAATCTTGGCTGCTACGGGGATGAAGTCGCTATCACTCCGAACATCGATCGCTTGAGCGGTCGTGGAATTCGTTTTAATCGAGCCTATTGCCAAGTCGCGGTCTGCAACCCCTCACGGGCGAGTCTGATGACCGGACTTCGACCGGATACACTCGGCGTTTGGACACTGCCGATTCACTTTCGCGAAGCTAAACCTGACGCGGTAACGATACCGCAGTGGCTCAGAAAGTCGGGCTACACGGCCGTCAGTCACGGCAAGATCTTTCATAATCCGACGCCGGACCCGCAGTCCTGGAGCGAGATCATTCGCCCACTTCCCCGGCTCCCTTTCCCCTACCCGAATGGGACGAGGGAAGCTGTTCAAGAAGCGATGAACAGGCTTCCGCAGCGCGATTGGCGAAAGAATAATCTTCGTCCGCCCGCGACCGCATCGCCAGACCTGCCCGACAACTCATTGCTCGATGGTGCGCGGACGGACATGTGCGTTGAAGACTTGCGGCGACTCGCAGCGTCCGATCAACCATTCTTTCTAGCGATGGGCTACATCCGCCCGCACCTCTCGTTCGTAGCACCCAAGAAGTACTGGGACCTCTATGATCCCAACGAACTGCCGGTCGCGACCAAGCAAGCGATGCCCGACGGTGCACCACGGTATGCGATGCACAACAACAGTGAGATCACTCACTATGTCGACATGATCGATGCGCCCGCCCCTTGGGACGACGGCGTGGTGCAAGAGGACACTGCACGTCGGCTCGTGCATGGTTACTACGCGTGCGTCAGCTACATCGATGCGCAGATCGGACGTTTATTGGATGCCCTTGAAGAAGAGGGTTTGGCTGAGAACACCGTCGTGGTGCTTTGGAGTGACCATGGTTTCAAACTTGGCGAGTATCGCGGTTGGGGGAAGATGACCAACTATGAGATCGACACGCGCGTGCCGTTGATCCTCGCCGCTCCCAAGTTTAGCAAGACGGCCGGGCGATCCTCCGATGCACTTGTCGAACTGTTGGACCTCTATTCGACGCTCTGCGAGCTTTCAGACGTAGAAACACCCGAATTCGTCGAGGGAAAAAGCCTCGTCCCGCTTCTGAATGATCCGCAGAGTCGTGTGCGTGACGCCGCCGTGAGCCAATACTATCGTCGGTTCGAAGGGAAGGAGTACATGGGATACGCGCTGCGAACCGAACAGTATCGCTACGTTGAATGGCGTGAGTTTGCGAGCGGTGAAGTGACGACACGCGAACTCTACGACCATAGTGGCAAGACGGCTTCACACCTCGGAAACGCCGAAACGAGCAACTTGGCGGATTCGACATCGAAGGCCACGTTGGATCGGCTAAGCAAACTCTTGCGGACGACGCACCCACCGCGACCGCTTGACCTTCGCCCGTTGATCCACACGAGCCCATCGGGGCAGGCTCGATTTCCGGTTAAGATCTCGTTCCAGAATGCGGCCGATGTTGCAGTCGACGTTTACCCAATCCTCTCATCAGGACGACGGAACCGCGGCCGAAGGATCGCCCCCGGTGACACGCTCACCTACAACGCACGCACGGGTGGTGTTTTCGTCGTCGAGAGCGTCGACGGGACGATTCACGAAATCCACTCTCCACATTGGCCCGCACGGCCCATCCTGATCCGAAGTCAGGCCGCGAACGATTCGAACTGATAGACTGGAGACAAGCGACTGGTTCAAACGCGATCCGAGACAAAGAGAGCATGTCACCAGAGACTCCCAGCGAAGTGAATCCGTATGCGCCCACAGCGGAGACAT
This sequence comes from Planctomycetota bacterium, assembly GCA_039821165.1. Lineage (GTDB taxonomy): Bacteria > Planctomycetota > Planctomycetia > Pirellulales > Pirellulaceae > Stieleria. Next base: position 12,114 of record JBCBOT010000110.1, read on the forward strand.
CCGCATCTCAAGATGCAGCACCGCGGAATCGCCACCCCTCGAGATGGCCGCTGCTGATTATCGGCACACTGTTCGCTGTCTCCGTTGTCATGACTCTCATCACGAGCCTTTCACTCAGCGGCACGGTCGTCCGGATGTCCATCACACTCTTCGTGATGGTAGGTCTCGCCAGCATCTGCCTTCTCCTCGCACTCCTTCCCTACACGCGACTCAGCCGCGTCGTGACTTTCATCGTGTTCGGCCCGCTTTCCGCTTTGCTCGGAGCGTCGCTTTTTATTCGGCTAATGGATCCCATCATCCTGTGTTTCTTGGTCGTTTTCTTGTGGATCTTCTTCTCGGCGATCCTGCGCCCCGCGTACCGAACAAGCTTGATGGAGGCGACAAGTGCCTGACGACGAACTCAATCCCTATGCCGCGACTACCGAATCGGTGTCGGCCCCACCATCAGATCGTCACCCGCGTCATCCCTCGAAGTGGCCGCTACTCATCATCGCCTCGCTTTTTTCCGTGGCATTCATCATCGTGGTTGCCGTCACGGATACGCGTCAGATCAACAACGAAAATGTTGCCATCGCAATCGTAGTGGGGCTGCTCGCCACGCTCTGCTTCTACCTGGGATTCAGTCGTTACACGACCATCACTCGCCTGCTCACGATCGTGTTTTCGGCGATCACCCTAGCCTTTCTCGCACTAGTGCTGATCGGAGGTGGTAGCGTTCCCTTGTTTCTGATGCTGGCCGTGTTCGGCTGGATTCTCTTATCGGCGATTCTTCGGCCCGCTCCGGTCAACGATCGCGTCGGAACGAGCTGATCAGATCCCGATGATTTGCCACCCCCGAAAGCTCCATTTGGGATCACCTTCCAACACGAGCTTGATCCTCGAATCCGTGACCCCCGAAAGATCAAGCGACACTTCATTGGCAAACACGCGATCACCGACTCTGAAATGATTCAAGTGCAGTGAACCGTGTCGGAGTTTCCAGTTGGCGACGATTTCGTTTGGCGGGGTAGTGGTTCCGAGACCGAGCTGCTCAGCAAACGTGCTGGCGACGACGTCGTCATAGGTCACGATTCGAACCTCTTCCTCTGAGAAGGCCATTTCGATCATCGATCCGTCATGCTCAATGGTCCGCCCGACAAGTTGCTCTTTCGTGACGACGTGAGTCAAATTGTACTGCTCGACTCCCAAGCGGACCCGCACCGGGCCAGCCGGCCTGAGTTCAAGTGCGATGTCGTCTTTGATCGCTTTGCCATCCACCTCGATTTGCGACAAGCAAAGCTTCTGTTCATTGATTTTCCACGAGGCCGAGATGACACGCGGTTGCGCGCCTTCGCCAAGAACGTTCTCCAGCATTGGCGTGACCGTGGCACCGTCCTGAAACGCAATCTCAACGGTCTTCTCGTTGAAGTTCCATGTGACGGGTGCTTGGATGTGCTGGAGTTTTCCGAACTCGAGCAAGCGAGCCTCGGTGATGGGCGGTTCGTAGCCGCCGAGTTTGACCTGCGAGTCCGTGCATCCGGACAAGACGACTCCAATGAACAGCACCCCCCACCCGAACCAACGCACATCGATTTTGGACACCGCTTTTTCCGTTGCTTTTCGTGATGGAGAAATAGCCTTAGCAAAACAAGTTAAAGACGACGCTGGGGTGAGAACGGATTGCGGTCGAAGAAATCTTTCTCGAGCTTTCGTGTATCGCTACGCCAGAATCTCTTTGGCGACTACACCCTCAACGTCGGTTAACCGAAAATCGCGTCCGGAGTAACGATACGTCAGCTGCGTGTGATCGAGCCCCATCAGGTGAAGGATGGTCGCATGCAGATCGTGCACATGCATCTTGTCTTTAACGGCATAGTAACCGTAGTCATCGGTAGCACCGTATGCGAAACCCGGTTTCACGCCACCTCCTGCCATCCACATCGTGAAACCATGCGGATTGTGGTCACGACCGTTGTTGCCTTGCGCGGTCGGCGTCCGGCCGAACTCACCACCCCAGAGTACGAGCGTGTCGTCAAGCAACCCACGTGTCCGCAGGTCGGTCAAAAAACCTGCAATCGGCCGATCGACTTCCGCCGCATTCTTAATGTGTCCCTGATAGAGATTGGAGTGCTGATCCCACTGGACTTCGCTGTCGCTGTGCGTCACTTGAACAAACCTGACGCCTCGCTCAAGAAACCGACGGGCCATCAAACACTGCCGTCCAAAATCCTCCGTCACCGGATCATCAATGCCATAAAGTCGCAGCGTTGCGGCCGTCTCTCGCGAGAGGTCCTGGGCTTCGGGCATGGCTGTTTGCATCCGAAATGCGAGTTCAAACGCATCCAATCGGCCTTCGAGTTCGCGGTTTCCGCCGACGAGCGTGGCATGATCCCGATTCATCTCCGCGATCAAATCCAACTGCTTGCGTTGGAGTTCGCGCCCGATTCTTTCGTTTCGAATGTGTTTCACCTTTGCATTCGAAGCCGACAAACTCGCGTTACCGATCGGAGTTCCTTGGCAATGTGTCGGCAGGAACGCCGCGCCCCAGTTGTTTACACCACCGTGTGCGAGCGTCGGACAGATGGTGACGAACGCAGGCAGGTTCTGATTCTCTGTTCCCAGCCCATAAATCAACCACGACCCCATGCTCGGCCGAACGAATTGATCCGTGCCGGTATGCAGCTTCAGCGCGGCACCACCGTGAGCCGGATTGGTCCCGTGAACGGAACGGAGGACGCAGAGTTCATCCACCAATCCCGCAACATTCGGAAACAACTCGCTGACGGGCAATCCGCTCTCACCGTGTCGGCGAAACTTCCACGGTGAGCGCAGTAGGTTCCCCTGCTTTGCGAATGTGACTTCGGGCAAATCAAAAGGCGGTGGCTGGCCGTGATGACGATCCAACAGTGGCTTGGGATCAAATGTATCGACGTGCGATGGGCCGCCTTTCATAAAAAGAAAAACGATCCGCTTGGCTCTCGGTTCGAAGTGGGGTGCCTTCATTGCAAGCGGACTGGCCGCGCGGGCCTCTTCATCCAGAAGCGACGCAAACGCAAGATGCCCGAAACCGACCGCGGAGGTTTTCAGTAGATGACGTCGTGTCCACATCGAAAGGTCTAACGGATGTAAATGAATTCGTTGCTCGCCAAAAGGCTTTGACAAAAGAGTGTCCACGCGCTGTGTACGTCCGCGTCCTCATGCAAAGACGCGAGAAAATCGGTCGCCCTGACAGACTCAATTGTCGTCGGCAGACGCCCCAACGCAATTTGATACGCGTTTGCAATCCGCTCTTCGTCATCTCCTGAGTCCGCAATGACTCGATCCGCGAACGCCGCCGCCGTATCAAGGATCAGCGGGTCGTTCATCATCACCAACGTTTGCGGTGCAATGACCGTTGAGCCACGTGAGCCCGTCGGCATCGTCGGATCGGGAAAATCGTGCTGTTCGAAGAAAGCGTACAAGTGATTGCGGATGACGGGCAGATAGATCGCGCGCCGCACGCTGTCGTACTTTGTGTGGTCCTCGGAGGTATGATTGAAGACGAATTGCCGGTTGTGAAGCGGTAGTGTCTTTCCTCCGAGCGTTCGGTCCAAACGGTCGCCGACCGCCAAAATTGAATCTCGAATCGGTTCCGCTTCTAAACGGCGAACATTGGCCCGCCACAGCAATCGGTTTTCCGGATCGATCTGTTGGTACCTCTCAGACTGGGGATGCCTAGAATCCAACTGATAAGCCGACGATCGCAGAATATTGCGATGCAACTCTTTGATGGACCAGCCGTTTTGCATGAAGCGGCGGGCGAGCCAGTCGAGCAACTCTGGGTGTGAGGGCCGATCGCCGAGTATTCCAAAGTTCTCGGTCGTCTTGACGAGCGGCGCGCCAAAATGCCAGCCCCAGATACGATTCACGATCACACGAGCGGTCAACGGATGCCGCGTGTCAGTGATCCATTGAGCCAACTCAAGCCGACCGGAGTTGCCCGCCGGAAAGATCGGACGAACCGTTGACGATCGCATGACTTCCGGGAACTCGCGAGCAACGAGTTCACCAAGGTTCTTGTAGCTGCCCCGGATGTGAATGGGCAAAGCCTGAATCACTTCCCCGTCAGCAACCCCCATCGCCGCGGTTTCATCCTGAGCCACACTCTCAAAGTGCCGGGCGGCGTCCAGCAATTGGTGGTACTGCGCTAGCGTTTCGGAATCGAACGCGAATTCCGGCTTGGGCGGAACGGCAAGAAAGCCAGAGTGATCCTCCAGCGCCACACGAGCCGCCTCCAGCCGCGCATCTTTCAGGCGTTTGGTCGCCGGCTTCTCAGCCTTGGCTTTAGCAAACGCCTCATCCACCTCTCGAAACAACGCGTCGTAATGCTCACGAACGGCGACGGGGTCCCCGAGACGGTGCCAATCTGCAAACACGGGGTCGTCGCGGTGGTAGTCGAGGTGCAGCCGGCAGTGGTGCAGGATTCTCGGATGCAGTTCGTCTGCCTTTGCAATGGCCGAGACTTGCGTGAGCGAGGCTTCCACACCGAATTGCGCCGCGGCGCTCAAGTACAACGCGGCTTTTGCCCGTGCGGCGGCCCGAATCTTGGCCGTTTCGTTGTTCTTGAATGTCGCAGCTTCACGCTGCCTGGCTTTGATTTGAGCCTCGACCTCTTTCAGTCGGTCACGTTCCGTCGCGTCAGCAAACGAGTGTTCGTACCAGTGCTTGATGGCTCCCGTGTTGGTGTCACCGAGCGTTTGCGTACTCTTAAAGATCGCCGCCAGAGAGTAGTAGTCGCGCTGCTTGATCGGATCGAATTTGTGATCGTGACAACGAACGCATCCGAACGTCATTCCGAGAAAGGCTTTGCCGAGGGTGTCGAGCTGTTCATCGATAATGTCCATCTCGAGTTTACGTCGGTCGGGTTCGGCAAGAACCTTTGCGCCGAGAGTGAGGAAACCGGTTGCTGTTTTGGTTTCACGGTTGGTGGAGGGCAACAAATCGCCCGCCAGTTGTTCGACGATAAAGCGGTCATAGGGCTTATCGCTGTTGAATGAGTCGACAACGTAATCGCGGTACCGCCACGCTTGACCGAATCCGAGATTCTCGTCCAAACCATTGGAATCAGCGTATCGAGCAACATCCAACCAATGGCGTCCCCAGCGGACGCCATAATCGGGTGACTGCAGCAAACGCTCGACAACCCGATCAAACGCATCGGGAGAGTCATCGTCCAGGAACGCGCCGATCTCGTCGGGCGTCGGAGGCAACCCGATCAAGTTTTGTGTGACACGTCGAATCAGTGTAAGTTTGTCTGCCGGCGGTGCGGCTTCGAGGCCCGCTCGCTCGAGCCGGGCGAACACGAATCCATCAATCGGGGAACGAACGCGTGTGCGATCTGTCGGGGTTGGAACATCGGGATCGCCCACCGGGCGGAAAGACCAGAACCGACGGCCTTCTGCAATGCTCATACCGGTCGGCTTGATCGTTGTGGCAGAAGCTTCGGACCGTGGATCGGGTGCTCCGATCGCAATCCACTTTTCCAGTGTCGCGATCTCCGAATCGGCGAGGCGATTCTTGGGTGGCATCTGCAGATCGCGGTTGTTGTATCGCACCGCCTGAATCAACAGGCTCGCCTCCGGATCGTTGCTTTTGAACACGGGTCCCGAATCGCCCCCGCGTCGCATCGCTTCGGGAGAATCGAGCAAGAGCCCGCCCTTTGCCTGGTCCTCGGCGTGACAGGAATAACAGTGCTCGACGAGTAGGGGCCGAACATCGCGTTCGAAGAAGTCGATGCCGGAGGGATCTTGGGCCGCAGAAACACCACACGCCGTGGCAACGAAAACAACAACGAATGCGTGGCGTGCGAACAATTCAGTCACCGGACCGTGTCGAGCTGGCTTCGTCTTGGAAGGTCTGTGTTCGGGCAAGAACGCGAAGATTTGAGCTAAAGATCTCGCTGGACAGATACTTCGCACCGACCGGCATTTTGGCTTGCCCCACCAACCGCTCGCCGTTGTAAGTACTGACCCATCTTCCATGCTCATCGAGGCCGCTGAGTACCGCGCTCACCTCGTCCGCGCGAGTCGCATCACCAGTAGGAAGCCGTCTTATGTCCGTGATGATAAACGGCCTTAGAAAACGCTCCGCTTCTCTCAAGTCCAACCCTCCATCTTCAAACCGAACGTCGTTGTAGAGCTGCGTGAGCTCATCAACACGGCTCGCGGTTTTCCAACCATAGTGCTTGGGCAGGTCCGCGTCGCTGTACGTCAACGAATACTGCTTTCCGTTTCGCTTCATGAAGAGCGGCCGGTTCGTTTTCAATTCGTAGTACCGCGCGACTTGGCCGCCGGGCAATTGAGACTGACGCAACCACTCGAGCGCTGCCGGGATCGGCTCCATGTATTTGGATTCCCGTGTCACCAACGCAATCTTGATGAGAGTCTCGATCACCTCCTGCGTTTCATCACCCGAGACTCCCGGCGGCTCAAACTTGCGGGCCCAGATCGGTTGCATGTCGTAGTTGTACTGCTGTGCCCATCCCCGCTGAGGCTTCGGCATTTGTGCCAAAACAAGAAAGTCACCGAGCTTCTTGATCGACTCGAGCAGCATGGGGCTTCGGTAAATCCAATGTGCCTCGATGAGCGTGTCGGCGACGTACCCGCACACGTTGTCATTCAGCGTGTACATGTCCCAGTAGTTCTTGATCCGCCCCTCGGTGCGCCAGTCGTAGCCGGGATAGTTCGCGTCAATGATCGGTTGAGACTGAACCGGCCCCGTCCAGACTTGTGGAAAACCACCATTGGGGAACTGAGCCGCCAACAGCGACTTGATCGCGAGCAACGCGGCGTCATGGATCTCACGATCCTGGAATTTGGTGAGTCTGTCCGCATGGATCAACAGCCGAATCGCAGACTGCGTTTGCCCGTCGTCGAGCGACGAATTGTTTTTGCCTCGTCCTTTGCCGTTGCGATAATCGGCGACGCGAGTGCCCTTCGCATTGAAGTCAACACAGTTCGTCCAGCCTCCCGACTTCAGTTGGCCGTGAATCAAGGCTCGTGCGGCCGCCACCCCGGCGTCGAGAAAGAGCTTGTCCTCAGTGGCTTCATACGCCTCTAGAAGAGCTAAACCAACAGTTGGTGTCCCTGGCGGTTGGACCCAGATCTGGTCACGCGTCGCAACGCCTTCTCCCCATCGCTGTTTCAGGTCCAACGAATAGAAATAGACGTAGCCTCCGTGACTCGCGACTTCGTTGGCGTAATACGACGCCGCGCGTTTCATCGAAGCAAGCACCTCGGCTTTGGAGGGCTCCTGAGCGCTGACCGCGTAAATCACCTGCACCAGAAGCGCTAGAGCAAACGCTACGCGTAATATTGCCATTCGATGAACTCGCCGCCAAGATCTCCTGAAGCCCCACACCTGAAGCTCCCGGATGGTAGTTTAGCTCAGTGGCCTGTTCGGATGTTGTCTTCGCCCGATTCCAAAGATTCGCAGATCCCATGCCCGATGAAACCGCCGCAGCAGACACCTCTCCCTATGCCCCGCCAGCGGAAATCGAGTTGGTCGCAGAACGCCAATGCCCGGGTTGCGGTGAAACAATGGAAGAGGGCGATGTGACATCGAGTTCAACGATTCGCTGGCGTTCTCACTCCAAAGGATTGCAAAACTTCCTCACGGGTGGCCCGAAGCTGGGTCGTCCGCGTTCTGGATTTGGCTATCGACTCTCCGCGTCCTTCTGCGAAGGATGCGGGATCGTGATACTCAAACGTTAAATGGCGTTCGGAAGCAACCCAAGTTTCAGCGATCCCGCGATTCTCTGGGGCATGACGTCGACTCAGCACGGAAGCGGACCGCCGTCTTCATCGCCCCACCCCGATCGGGCTTCCCGGCGGAGGTGTCGGTTCGACGGTGGCGGGATAGTCGAGATCCGGTCGATCGAGAAACTGATGTATTCGTTGCCGTATCAAACCGTTTTCGGCGCTGTGATCACTCGGGTGGGATCTGTCATGAACTCTCATCAGGTCCGAAAGCTCTCGCAGCCATTCTCGTAGCGCGGCGCGAACGTCTTGCCTTGCGTTGGGATCGCTCGCACTTTCAAGTGCTGTCGAAACAACCACCGCCAGAACGCGACGCGCGGTGAACGTCTCACTCGCGGTACGTTGCGGTTTCAGCAGCTCCTCCGCGTGTGTCTTCAGTGGCGTGAGCACCAGAGGCACACCAGGATGTGATTCGTCGCGAGTGCGCTGAACCGTCAATCGTCCGAGCCGCTGTGGGTTGAGCATTCCAGACAGCGTGACTTTGGCAGCGGTCTCGGCGAGCGATAGCGGGTCGAAAACTGGAGGCGTACGCCCCTGCATCTTTTCCATCGACCAAGCCGACGCGGAGCCGGCTGCGGGCATGAGTTTTCGAGCGACGGATGGTTCGACGGCGAGCGTGCTCGGATCAAGCGTCTTGATCAGCGTGGCAACTGCGCGTTTCTGCTCAGTCACCGAAGTATCGACCGTTTCATTGTCCGGATCACCGCCAGAACTGTACGCGTACTCGACACCGCCAATGCACTTCACCGCGGCATCCACTTGGTAACGATGATGGAAGTAGAGCGGCGCGAAGTAACGATTCAGGTCACCAGAGGTCTCGCCCGGCAAGAGTACGGTCTCACTGAAATCGGCCAAACCAACCTGCCGGACCTTAAGTGCCTGTTCCAACGCGTCGATCGGATCTTCGCCATTGTCCCAAAGGTTGGCACGCGGATCGGAAGCAGCTGCCGGTCGGGCATCCGAATCGCTCAAGTAAATCCACCCTTTCTCGATCGACTCCTCAACCAGTTTCTGGATGTTCGCGCTCGACTGATCGTCGAAGGAGCCGTACATGGCTCGAATGCAGAATCGATCCCAATCCCCAACGCCGACACCGTACGCGTCGGAGAAATCGAGTCGGTTGTCATCCGTAACCTGAATCCTGGGAGCCGGATAGTCCATTACGGACGCACGATCGCCATAGGTGCTGGCGGCAAAGTTGTGCGCGAGGCCCAGCGTGTGTCCGACTTCGTGTGCCGAGAGCTGACGAATGCGAGCGAGCGCGACCTGACTGGATCGCTCCATCCCTGAGTCATCGTCAACCTTCAACGTTGAGAACATCGCGTCGGTTCCAAAGTCAGCATCCGCGACCGCACAACTCGTCTTTGAAGCGGTTTGCGTCAGGTTATCGATCAACAGTCGGTCCTGTCGCACCCGCAGTGACCCCAACGAAACATGCCCCTTGAGAATCTCACCGGTGCGTGGGTCGACGACACTCGCGCCATAAGACCATCCGCGCGTTTGACGGTGGACCCATTGGATAAAGTTGTATCGGACATCAAGCGGGTCCATCTCTGGCGGAGCAACGCGAACTTGGAAGCCACTCGGGAATCCGGCTTCGGCAAAAGCCTCCGACCACCAAGATGCACCTTCCACGAGGGCCGAACGAATCGGTTCCGGCGCTGCCGGGTCGACGTAATAGATGATCGGCTCCGACTCGGTCAAACGATGCCGTGTCATTAGGCTGCGGTGCATGGACCGATCAAGCGGTGCGGCGTAGTCTGCGTAGTCGACCGAAAACGAACCAATGCGTGGATGAAACTCACGCGCCTCATAGCCGGCATCGGGCAACCGGATCAGGCTGATCCTCTGTCGGACGGTGAACGCTTCGCCGGTTGCAGCGACCGATTGAACCTGACGCCCCGGTTTATCCGACGTGAAAGTGAGCGCCGCCTCTAATTCGACGTTATCCGGAAACGCTTTCAGACGTTCCGGCAGAACCGCGCTGCGGTCCGAACGCATCGAGTAATTGCCCTGGTCACTCGACTCGAGGGTGCGCACGACGTCATGTCGATCCGCCACCACCAAATCGGTGATATCAATAAGCACGGTCGTGTTCGCCGCATCGGAGGCGACGACTGAACCGCCCCATAAGATCGAGGGCGCGAACGAGTCGAGTACCGCGCGCTGTTCAACAGCCGGTGCGCCGTCCGCACGAAAGCGCGTGTTACGCTGCTCCAAAAAGACCCGTCTTCCGACACGCCGCCAAGTACACAGTCGTTCCCGGCCGAGTTGACCACGGTCTAGCCCGACGGGATTGCTCCCCAGCCCACTCGCCAACGCATCGACCATCAAGAAC
>JBCBOT010000111.1:0-22167 GCA_039821165.1 Planctomycetota bacterium
TTTATCGCACCGGAGCAGGCGATCAACAGCCAATCCGTCGATGCTCGGGCCGACATCTATTCGCTTGGTTGCAGTTGGTATTTTTTGCTTTGCGGAAAACCACCGTTCAGTGGGACGACGGTCGCTCAGCGACTCGCAAAACACCAAACGGCTCCGGTGCCCTCCGTTTCGTCACATCGCGCAGACTGTCCGCCGGCGATCGACCACCTGATTCAGCGAATGATGTCCAAGCGGCCCGCCGATCGCCCGGCCTCGGCGGCCGAATTGCTGACTCAACTCAATCGAATCAGGGGCACTCATCAATCGTCCTCTGAGTTGGCAAACCGCCCGTTGGGGACGGGGAGCACCTCGGTCTCCGAAGACCCCTCGAGCTACAGCTCAATCGATGACAGTGGGCCCCTGCGAGACGCGTCTCCCTCTTCAATGCCCGAAGTGGGCGAAATCGATTTTGGAAACCTTCCATCGATCGATATCTCGTCGTTGCCGCCGGCGACCGCGCCTGTCACCGTGTCTCCTCTTGCGGCTCCGCGGCCATCAACGACACCCAGCAAATCGAAAAAATCAAGTTCGCTTTCCTCCGATGCGGGGCAGAATGTTCTGCTCGGAGTGGGCCTCGCGATGTCGATTATGGCGTTGCTTGTCGTCCTTGGCATCACGTTCTACCAAGTGACGAAAGAAGAAAAACAGAGCGTCAACGTGAAACAAACCGAATCGGGTAGCGAACGTGTAATCGTCATTCGCGAGTAAACGGCTTCCTTGAGAGCCACCGCGGTCAACTCTCGCATCGATCCGGTTCAGCCAGTAAGCTTGCAGTCGAAGGCCACGCTCTTTCACCCTTCAAAATCCTCTCATGTCCGTCGAACTCAAGATCACTCGGGGAAGTAAGAACGGCACGGCTGCGCCGATCCACCCGGGTTATTACCTCGTCGGACGCCACAAGGACTGCCAGATTCGACCCAAAAGTCGATCGGTCAGTCGACGCCACTGCCTGTTGCTTCGCAACGACGACGGCTTTGGCGCATTGGACTTGAAGAGCACGCGCGGAACATACGTCAACGGTGAACGAATCGAGCCGCACCGCTGGCGGGTTCTCCACGACGGCGACGAGATTCACTTCGGCAAGGTCGCCTTCACGGTGGCGATCAACGAACCCGCGATGGCCGCAGCGGCGTCCGAACTGGATTCCGGGGAAATGTCGGCCGCCCCACAGGACCCCGCTTTCGCCGGCGTCCCTCCGACCCCCGACTCGTTCAAAAGCTTTGACGTCGCACAGTTCTTGGAAGCCGAAGACGCGGCCGAATTCGAACGGGAGTACGGCATCGAACCCACCGAAGAGATCGACGACGACACCCACATCGGTCGTCGCTCTTCCGAGCCACCGCTTCACGACACTCCCAGTGAAATTCAGGCGGACCCCGCCTTCGAGGAGGACGCGGCGGAAGAGATCGACGTCAATCCGACACCGAACAAGAAACCTCCAAGGCGATCGATCGATCACAGCCAGTACAAGCGAAAAGCAAAACGCTCGATCAGCCTTCCGACGTTTGAAATGCCGGACTGGAAGATGATGGGTGCGATTGCGCTGGTCGTAGGAGTCCTCGGTCTGTTGGGGTGGCAGGTCTACCGCTTTAATCAGGGTCAAACCGTCGAAGTGCGGCAGGTGCCGGATTGATCCGAGAACGCGGCGATTATACTCGCGACCATGTCGCCCGAGTCTGCCGAAACGGAGTTCAACGAGTCGCACCGAACGGACTTTGTGGCATCCTCCGGTGCACGTGAGACTTCACCGCAAGGGGATAGTGCCAAACGTCGTCTCGCACTTCAGTTTGTTTCGACCGTCGGCGTCGCATTTCTGATCGTCGCGTTGCAACTCGCGCAGGGGGTGCTGCTAGCGCGACTGCTGGGGCCGATCGGCCGCGGCGAATACGCCACGGCGATCCTCTACTCGCAATTGCTGCTCTACGTCGGATTGCTCGGCGGCCTGGAAGTCATCTGCCGACATGCGGCCGCGTCGACCATCGAGAAAGAACAGCTTCGCCGCGCGGCGCTCAAACTCGGGCTCACCGTTGGCGGCTTGACCACGCTGGTTGCCGTCGGCCTTTCGTCTCTTGCGTTGCCTCCGGAAAAGCAATTCCTGATTCCGTTGGCGATCCTTGCCTCCCTCTCGATCATGGGTCAACAGGTGATGCTGATCATGACCGCGGTCGATCGCGGTCGGGGCGAGTTTGGGACCTACAACACGCGACGCATCATTGCTGCGGCCGCGTTCCCGGTCTTGTTGCTCGGAACGCAATTGTTCTTTGGAATGTCACTTTCGATCGCCTGCTCGCTTTTTGTTGTTGCATCGATCATTTCGATGGCGGCTTGTGTTGTCGGACTGAGACGGCCCCTTTCAGGTGAAAGTGAGCCATCGGTCGGCTCGCTACTGCGTGAGTGCCGTCCTTACGCGCTGAACATGTTTGCGACCGACTTTTTCGATCGTTTAGACCTTTTGTTAGTGACCTGGTTGGTCAGCCTTGAAGATCAAGGTTTCTACGCGGCGATGGTTCCAGCCGTCTACCCGCTGACTGTGATTCCAAACACGATGGGGCTTTTCCTTTTCAATGCCGGCGCCGACGAGGAGAAACGCCTGACGCGCTCCGACGTGCATCGCATTTTGGCTTCGTCGATCGCGATTCAAACGGTTTGCACGCTCGTGTTCATGCTGTTGATTGGTTTCGTGGTTCAGATCTTGTACGGCGATTCCTTCGCACCCGCCGTCGAGTTTGCGTTGTGGCTCGCGCCGGTCGCGGCGATCAAAGGAATCCTCCAGGGGCTGGACAGCTATGTCAAAGGGCGCGGCAAACCGATGGCTTCAATCGGATGCCGTGTGGTCGCGGCGATCACGGTGGTCCTGGTCACATGGCTGCTGCTGAATGAACGGGGTGCCGTTGCGATCGCCATGGCAGCACTGGTCGGACAGGTTCTCTGTCTCATCTGGTTGTCGGCGATCGTGTATGCCGATGTCGCGACGAACGACTCCTCAGCCGAGTAAGGATTCTCGTTCGACGCGTTAGCGATACACTGATGGCATGTCGCTACTTTTACTCATCGATGGCTACAACGTTGCGGCGCCGATCAACCCGGGACGCGGTGCCGATGCGGGGTGGCTTCATCGCCACCGGCAAGGCCTGCTGCGAGACCTTGCGAATCACCTTGATGAGGACGTGCGAGCGAAAACGTGCGTGGTCTTTGACGCCAATGATCCGCCTCGAAATCGGTCCTCGGAAGAGACATACAAGGGGATCCAAATTCGATTTGCGGTGGGTTACCTGTCGGCGGATGACTTGCTCGAGGAGTTGATCCAATCGCATCACACGCCGAAACGCTTGATGGTGGTCTCCTCAGATCATCGCGTTCAGGTTGCGGCCCGTCGTCGGGGAGCGACGCACTACGACAGCGAGCCCTGGATGGATGATTTGACCGATGGACTCGTCCACCTCGCGATTCCGTCGCCAAAACGACGCGACGTCTCGACTGACGGGGCAGGGCAGGGCAGTGGGAAAAAGCCGAGCGTGAACGACGCGGATGAAGTCGATGAATGGATGCGAGAATTCGGATTCGACGAGTAGCGGTCGCGGGACCGCGATGGTCCGAAACTCGAAACCGAGGTGGCCTGATTCGCGGATTTCTTTGAATCCGGTCGCGAAAGGACGCGGCACTCGGATTTTCCGCATGACCGTGGGGTGATCCCGCAACGGGTCGAAATCGCTGCTCCTTCCGCACCACTGCGCTTCGTCATAGAATCGCGGCCCCATTGAGCGTTCGTGCCGGCGTGGTCTTTGCGTGGCAAGCACGGTCGCTTCACCCCATTCTTCCCTCGTGCGATCCAATCGATGACCGCTACCGCCAACGACCAACGTGCGTACAACTTTTCCGCAGGTCCCGCCGTCCTTCCGGTGACGGTTCTCGAAGAAGTTCGGGACGAGTTGCTTTGTCTTCCGGGAGCCCGCAGCTCGCTGCTGGAGATGAGCCACCGCGACAAGCAGTTTGTCGAATTGCTGCACGGCGCCGAAAACTCGATCCGTTCGTTGCTGGGCATTAGCGAAGACTATGCGGTGCTATTTCTTCAGGGCGGCGCGGCGCTCCAGTTCTCGATGATCCCCGCTAACTTGCTTCGCGGCACCGGCAAGTCTGCGGCCTATCTGCAAACGGGCTCTTGGGGCAAGAAGGCCATCAAGGAAGCTAAGAAAGAAGGCGACGTGACGATCGCGTATGACGCGAGTGAATCCAACTTCGACCATGCACCGCCAGCGAGTGCCTATTCCGTCGCAGACGATGCGGCGTATTTGTACTACTGCAGCAACGAGACGATTCAGGGCGTGCAGTTCCCGACCGAGCCGGAGTGCCCGAGCGGTGTTCCTTTGATCTGCGACGCCTCCAGCGATTTCCTCTCGCGACCACTGGACATCAATCGTTACGGCATGGTCTACGCGTGTGCTCAAAAGAACGCCGGACCCGCCGGTGTCACCGTGGTGATTGTTCGACGTGACCTGTTGGAAATCGGCTCGGACTCCTTGCCCGGCTATTTGAATTACAACAACCACGCACAGGCCGACTCCGAGTGGAACACACCGCCGACGTTCGCGATCTATGTACTCGGCAAAGTCGCCAATTGGTTGACCGACGACATCGGCGGACTGGCCGCGATGGAAAAAGCGAACCAAGAAAAAGCATCGATGCTCTATGACGCGATCGATTCTTCTGGGGGCTTCTTCACGGGACACGCTCAGAAGGATTCGCGATCGATCATGAATGCAACCTTCACGCTTCCGAGCGATGAGTTGCAAGCCGAGTTCCTCAGCCAAGCCGCCGAACATAACTTGGTGAACCTCAAAGGGCACCGAAGCGTCGGGGGCATTCGGGCGAGCATCTACAACGCCATGCCAAGCGAAGGCGTGCGCAGCCTCGCCGATTTCATGAAAGACTTTGCCACGAAGCACTAGCCTCGCAAAGCACCATTGATTGAAAGCCCCAGAACCTCCTTCGTTTCCTCTTTGAATTGAGCATCCGTCACGATGTACAAGATCCTGACGCTGAACAACATCTCCGTGAAAGGCCTCTCTCGACTTCCGCGCGAGGACTACGAGATCGCATCCGAAATGAGCAGTCCCGACGGGATCCTGCTCCGATCGTTCAAGATGCACGACATGGAAATCCCGGAGTCGGTGGTTGCGATCGGACGAGCGGGTGCCGGGGTCAACAATATCCCCGTCGACAAGATGACTCAGCGAGGCGTCCCGGTCTTCAATGCCCCGGGCGCGAACGCGAACGCGGTGAAAGAACTTGCCATCGCGGGTTTGCTCATGGCGTCACGAAATGTTCTTCCCGCGATGAAGTTTGCGTCGACACTCGAAGGCACGGACGAAGAAATCTCCAAGGCCGTCGAATCCGGCAAGAAGAACTTTGTCGGATCCGAACTTCCGTCGAAGACCCTCGGTGTGATCGGCCTGGGCGCGATCGGCGTCAAAGTCGCCAACGCCGCGAGTGCGCTGCGAATGAAAGTCATCGGCTACGACCCACTGATCTCGGTCGAGAGCGCATGGAAACTTTCCCGCAATGTCGAACAAGCGATCAATCTCGACCATCTGTTTTCGCAGTGCGATGCGATCACCGTCCACGTCCCGTTGCTCGATGCGACGCGTGGCTTGGTCAGCAAGGAACGCATCGCAATGATGCCCGAAGGTGGAATCATCGTGAATCTCGCCCGAGGCGGAATCTGCGACGATGAGGCGGTGCTCAAAGCGCTTGACGACGAAAAACTCAGTGCCTACGTGATCGACTTTCCGACGGGCGCGCTTCTCAAACACCCCCAGGTGCTCTCCTTTCCACACCTCGGCGCCTCGACGGCAGAGGCCGAGGAAAACTGCGCGATCATGGTTGCCGATCAGGTCAAGGAATACCTCGAAGACGGCAACGTCCGGAATTCGGTGAACTTCCCGGAAGCCGTCATGCCTCGCACAGGCGGTTGCCGGATCACGATTGCCAACGCCAATGTCCCCAACATGGTCGGGCAAATCTCGACGATCCTCGCCGAAGCGAACATGAACATCGCAGACCTTCTCAACAAGTCGCGGGGCGAAGTGGCCTACACAATCATCGATCTGGACTGCAAGGTCGCTGACGCGGCTCTCGAGAAACTGCGTCAAATCGACGGCGTGCTTTCGCTACGCCATCTGCCTGCAAGCTGAACGATCCGGTTTCACGGCGGTTTCATGCCGTGCTTCGGTCGCGGAAGTGCCGAATCATCTGGCCTTTCGAACTCGCGATGCGGTAACCTCCGCGCTTCACGGACCTCGGTGACGCGCAGAAAGGATGCGGCGTGGCGGCGACAGATCGAATTCAACCCTGGCTCCTGCCGGTCGGCCTGATGGCTTGCTTGGTGGTGATTCTCATCCCGCTGCCGGTCGCCGCGATGGACCTCCTGCTGTCGGGAAACATCGCGCTCGCGGTGGTGATTTTGCTAACGGCTGTTCATGTTCGAACGCCTCTCGAGTTCGGCGTGTTCCCGACGCTTCTGTTGGCCACGACGTTGTCGCGATTGGTCCTCAACATCGCGTCGACGCGGCTCATCCTGAAGAACGCCCCCACGATGGGCGAGGACGCCGCAGGCGGAGTGATCCAGACGTTCGGCGAATTCGTCGGAGGCAACCAACTCGAAATCGGGCTGATCATCTTTCTGATCTTGGTCGTCGTTCAATTCGTGGTGATTACCAAAGGTGCGACCCGCATCAGTGAAGTCGCGGCACGGTTCGCGCTCGACGGAATGCCGGGACGACAAGCGGCGATCGACGCGGACCTCGGCGCGGGAAGCATTGATGCCGTCACCGCATCGAGCAAGCGTGAGGAGTTGCTTGCCGAAGCAGATTTTTTCTCCGCAATGGACGGGGCCGGAAAATTCGTTCGCGGTGACGCGATTGCGGGTTTGACCATCACGGCCATCAACTTGCTCGGCGGACTCTATCTCGGTGTCTTTTCCTCCGGCATGTCCATCGGGGAAGCCGCGTCGGTCTTTTCCAAACTCACGATCGGTGACGGTCTCGTCAGCCAACTCCCGTCGCTACTGATCGCTCTTTCGGCGGGCGTGTTGGTGACGCGAGGGACGCGTGCATCGGACTTACCGAACAACTTTGTTTCTCAGCTCCTCGGCAATTCCCGCGCATTGATCATCGCGGGCGGGTTCCTCCTATTGCTGACGATCAGCGGACTCCCCGTTCTGCCGCTGGTTTTACTCGGCTCCGGCACCTTGTTGATTGCGGGGGCGGTTTCACGCAGGGAACAATCGAAGGAGCAAGAGCGAAAACTTGTGGCGGAAACGAGTGCCCCAAAGAGCCAGAAACGCGTCGAGGACTTCTTGGCGGTGGATCCTTTAGAAGTCGCAATCGGCTTAGGTTTGTTGCCGTTGGCCGATCCGAATCGAGGTGGAGACCTGATGCAGCGAATCGCCACGCTGCGAAATCTGATTGCCGCCGAAGTCGGAATCGTGCTTCCCAAGGTGCGCGTTCGCGACGATGCCGCCTTGGGTGAACACGAATACGAGATTCGGTTGTTCGGCAACTTCATCACCCGAGGCCAACTGCGACTTGAAAAGCTGCTTGCGATTGACGATGGTCGAACGACGGGAAAACTTCATGGGGAAACGGTGCTGGATCCGAACACCGGCCTTCGCTCGACATGGATCGATCCTGAACATCGTGAACAAGCACTGATCTTTGGCTACACCACCATGACGCCGGCATCAGCGATGACGGACCATTTGGAAAGGGTCACCCGGTCGCATGCGGATGAGTTGCTTTCGAGGGACGCGACGAAACACTTGCTGGATGAGCTTCGCGTCGAGTCGCCTGCGATGGTCGACGAGTTGGTCCCCGCAGTGATGAAGGTTGCCGATGTGCAAAAGGTTCTTCAGGGACTGTTGCGAGAGTCGATTCCGATTCGACAACTCGGTGTCATCCTTGAAGCGCTCAGCGACGCCGCGGAAACGACTTCCGACACCGACCTCCAGATCGAGTACGTGCGGTCCCGGCTTGCCCGAACGTTGTGTGCGAATTTGCGGGATTCCGATCGACGACTTCACGCGGTTAACGTCGACCAATCGGTCCTCGAACAGATCCCGCAAAGTCAGGCCGAAGAACGTTCCGTCGGCTCCTCTCGAAATCCATCAGAGATCACTTGCGACGCCCTTCGACAAGCCGTTAAGAACCTTACGTCGATGGGGCATCCGCCGGTGATCCTCGTCACGCCGTCTTACCGACGACGCGTGAAACAGATTGCCGAACGTGGAAGCCTCGCAGTTCACGTTTTGTCGACCGCTGAATTGACCGGCGATACCAAGCCAGTGTTTCACGCGACGGCAACACTGAATCAATCGTCATCCGTTGCCGCCTAACCAACGTTCATCTGAACGAATGCAGATTCAAGTCTTTCGAGCCGCCAACCTGCAAGCCGCCCTGGAGGAAATCCGGGAGTCGCTTGGCCCGCACGCGTCGGTTTTGAAGACGCGTCAGTGTCGCGATGGTTGGATGGGATGGCTCGGACGCAGCTATGTCGAAGTCACCGCGAGTGCCGGTGAGCCTGGTGCCGATGCGGCGGCCGACGAGTCCGAATTGAATCTGCGTGCTGCTCTCGCGCCGGCTGCTTCCTCAACGGAAGAAAAGAGTCTGCTCGCGTTGGGTGTCGATCCGACGACGGTCCAGCGTTGGACACGTTCGACAACAGGCTTCATCTCATCGATCGGCGAACACTCGGACCTTTCGCGTCTGGAACAACTCAAACAAACCGTCGCTCGCGAAATTCGGCTGAGCGGCCCGATACAACTTCCCACTCGCGGCCGCCGCATCATTGCACTGGTCGGCCCGACGGGTGTCGGCAAAACAACAACGATCGCGAAGCTGGCCGCCGGTTTCCGCGTTCGAGCGAACCGGCGTGTGGGTTTGCTGACCATTGATACGTTTCGAATCGCCGCGATCCAACAATTGCGGGCTTACGCTCAAATCATGGATCTTCCGATGAGCGTTGTCGAAACGACGGACCAAATGCCCGAAGCCCTCGACCGGCTCGGTGATGTCGACCTGATTTTGATCGACACGACCGGACGTAGCCCCAAAGGGGAGCGTCAAATCGATGGGCTTGCGGAATTGCTGCGATCAGCCCGGCCGGACGAAACACATCTCGTCGTCAGCGCGACGAGCACCGCAGCCGTGGTGCAGTCCGCGCTCGAAGGCTTTGCCTCCGCTCAACCGACTGCGGCGATCGTCACCAAACTGGATGAGACGCCGTACACCGCGGGCGTACTGTCCGCACTGACGACCGGCGGAGGCTTTCCGATCAGCTACATCACCAACGGACAACAGGTCCCGGATGATATTGCGATCGCCACCACGGACCATCTTGTCGCTCGACTTTTGCCGACACGCATCGAAGTTCAGCAATTCGAAGCGGCATAACAATTTCGACTCAACCTAAACCAAAACCGAACCGATACAGAAAAGGTTGGATGCCGGAATCTCAGAAATCGACTTGAGAATATTTCTGAGAGGTCGCATTCGGCAGTTGGGTGAACCGGAAACGGATCGCTACACGATTTGAACATGGACGTTTGGATCGATCGCGATCGTTTTGGGTGAGACCCCCGAAAAAGACAGGACGATCCGCTCAGACGCGAACCTGCGTCGGCGGAGCAATTGAGCTCACGGAGGAATGGATGCCATCCGCAGTTTCAACCGACGACGAAATTCTCGAAGTCTGGAAACAGTTTAAGCTGACCGCCAAGGACGCGGACGAATACGAGCCGCTCCGCAACCGATTGGTCGAGCGGTACATGCCCTTGGTCCGCTACAACGGCGATCGAATTTGGCAGCGTCTTCCCGACGGCGTTGAGTTAGACGACTTGATCAGCGCCGGCATTTTCGGATTGATGGACGCGATCGATGCCTACGACATGGAGCGTGGCGTCAAGTTCGAAACCTATTGCGTCCCACGGATTCGTGGCGCGATGCTCGACGAGCTGAGAACGATGGACTGGGTGCCACGTCTCGTGCGGAGCAAGGCGAGTAAACTCGCAGTCGCCAAGAAGCAGCTCGAAACCAGGTTCGGTCGCCCCGCGACTGTCCAGGAACTCGCCGAGCACATGGAAATGGCGATCGCGGAAGTCGAAAAGATGGAATCCGACGCCAACGCGGTCGGTGTCGTCTCACTCAACAAGAAGTGGTACGAAACTGACAGCTACAAGGACGTTCGCGAGATCGACATCCTTGAAGACAAGAAGGGTGAAGACCCGACGCGACGCGTTCAGAAAAACGATCTGATGCGGCTCGTCACCAAGGGGCTCAACCGCAACGAGCGGCTGATCATCATCCTCTATTACTACGAGGAACTGACGATGAAGGAGATCGGCGCGACGCTCGACCTCTCCGAGTCACGCGTCAGTCAGATGCACACCTCCATCGTCAATCGGCTCCAATCCCAACTCGGCCGTCGCCGTGTGGAATTCGGTACCTGATCGAAGAGCCAGTCGCATCGCAGCGAGTGTTGAGAACGCCTCTTGTGATTGCGTTCTCAGCGGTTGCTCTCGCGGAGCAGGGCAGGGGAGTATGATGGGGACTTCCCCACCTCCTCCCGCTCGGAGAGCCTCATGTCTCGGCTATCGTTCCTTTTGGTCCTCACCTCATGTTGGATGCTCGCCGTTGCGTCGATGCAGGCAACGGCCCAACGGCCTCTCTTTGACGAGGGCGCGAAGCTCTCCCTGGTGAGTGCGGACTTTCAATTGGTGGACGGCGCCGCGTGGGACGGCGCGAACCGACTTTTCGTCCCCGATGTGAAAGCAAAAAAATTCTTCCAACTCGACATGAAGAAGTTGGAAAAGGCGCCGAAGCAGCTGGAGGTTGATTTCGCCGTCTCCGGAACCTGCTACCAACTCGGTCAACTCTATCTGGCCGACAATCGCGGCGCGCGAATCGCGATCTGGAACCAGAATCGAGTGGAGACCCTCGCGCAGTTTGAAAAAGACGAACGCCCGAACGATCTCGCCGTCGACGCGGCCGGAAACGTTTACACGACAATCACCTCAAAGGGAATTGTTCGACGGGTCTCACCCAATGGCGAACATTCGATCCTGGTAGGTGATTTGGAACGTCCCAACGGCATCGCACTTTCTCCGTCCGGCAATGAGCTTTTCGTCTCGTCGTTCAGCACGGGCGTGATTTACCGAATCGAAATTGGTGACGCTGAAACGTCTCAGGCGGAAAAGCTCGCTCAACTCCCGGAGACAGCGGACGGATTTCGAGGTGACGGAATGTGCGTCGACCGCGCTGGCAATCTCTACATCACCGGCGCCGATGCCGTCCACGTGTTCTCACCCGACGGGGCTTCGCTCACATCGATCAAGACGCCACACCGCCCGATCAACACGATCATCGCCGGTGCAGATTCGCGGACGCTGTTCGTCAGTACGTTCGGCGGGCTCTATGCGATGCCTTTGAACCGCTATGGAGTTTCGCCCAACCGACCGACGACGGGAAACGCCTCGTCACCCACTTCGACGGTCCTCCCACCAACGCTCCAATCCGAGTTCAACGTCGTCTACGCGCAAGACGGGACGCGCGAGCTGTTGATGGACGTCTTCACTCCGGCGGACAGGGGCGACAAGCTCCCCGCGATCCTTGTGGTTCACGGCGGCGGATGGAAGCAAGGTGACAAAACCAAGTTCCGCGCCTTGGCCTTGCGGCTAGCCGAACAGGGTTACGTCTGCGCCGCGATCGAGTATCGACTCGCCGGTGAAGCTGCTTTCCCGGCCGCGATTCGCGACTGCAATGCGGCAACCGCGTATCTTCGCGAGAACGCGAACCGTTTGAGAATCGATCCGACCCGAATCGGTGCGGTCGGCGGTTCGGCAGGCGGACACCTCGTCGGGCTGATGGCCTCCGGTGCCTCACAGAACGAACTGAAGCACGCTGCCAACCAGGATGCGGACACGACATTGAAAGCGGCGGTCGTCCTCGCCGGTCCCCTCGAAATCGCGACGGGCCAGGTGGCGATCAAGTCGCTGAAACACTCGGAGAAGACACCCTCCAACGCCGTGCTCTGGATGGATGGAAGTGTTGAGGAAAAAGCGGAGCTTTACCATTTGGCGGACGCACTCGAAAAGGTCGACCGCTCGATGCCGCCGACGCTTTTCATCTGTGGAAGCGAAGACAATCCAAACCGAAATGCGAAAACGCGAGAGCGAATGAAATCACTCGGGATCTCAACCGAAATCATCGTTCACCCCGGCGCGAAACACGGACACTGGAACCGTCCGGATTGGATCGAACGGGTCGTCGCGGATGTCGTTCAATTCTTCGAAGAACATCTTTAGGATTCGCAGTGACGCAAACGGATGGCTCCAAATTGCGTGTTGCTCATATCATCACCCGAATGATCATCGGGGGTGCTCAGGAAAACACGCTCTTCAACTGCCAAGACTTGGTCGATCACTATGGCGACGAAGTCTTGCTGATAACGGGACCGGCACTTGGACCCGAAGGTGATCTACTGACACGTTCCGGCTTGGAGTACGGCCAGAGCAGGGCAGGGGAGTTGGCAATTAAGTTGCTTCCCAACCTCCGCCGCAACATCCATCCGATTCGGGACTGGCGCGCCGCGGGAGAACTCCGCACGGCCCTCAAATCGTTTCAGCCAGATGTCGTTCACACACATAGCGCGAAGGGCGGACTCCTGGGACGAAGGGTTGCCTGGTCCCTGGGCGTCCCGGCAGTACTTCATTCGGTACATGGTGCGCCGTTCCATGCCTTTCAATCCCCATTGGCGCGCGAGTTCTTTCGACGTTGCGAGAGCTGGGCGGCCAAACGATGCCACCACATGATCTGTGTTGCTGACGCGATGACGGACTTGATGGCGGACGCCGGCGTCGCCGACCGAGACAAGTTCACGACGATCTACAGTGGCATGGATGTCGAGCCGTTTCTTCGTTCCGACACCCATCGTGCAGAGCTTCGTAAGCGTTATGGTTTTGGGGAAGAGGATGTGGTGATCGGTAAGATCGCTCGGCTCTTTCACCTCAAGGGCCACGAGGACTTGATCGTGGCGGCGAAGCAGGTGACGAAGCGGTTCCCTCACGCCCGATTCCTGCTAGTCGGCGATGGCATTTTGCGAGAGCGACTCGCGAGTCAGATCGAGTCGCTCGGAATGAAAGAGCATTTCGTGTTTGCCGGGCTCGTCGCCCCCACCGAGGTGCCGCGGCTGATCGGTGCCATGGACGCGCTGGTGCACACCTCCTATCGAGAGGGCTTGGCACGCGCCTTACCTCAAGCTTTGATCGCGGGGAAACCGGCCGTTAGCTATGACGTTGATGGCGCCCGAGAAGTCGTCCACAGCGGCGAAACGGGCTTCTTGATTCCGGCACGCGACACCGATGGCCTTGCGGAGGCACTCGGAAAGCTTGTGGAAAGCGGCGAATTGCGTAGGCGCTTGGGGGCAGAGGGGCGGACGAGATACACCGATCAATTTCGGCACGAAACGATGACGCGTCGAATCCGCGATCTGTACCTCCAAGTTCTGGAACGGCATCGGAGCGTTTCTCGGTAGGCTTTCGCGTTCGCCCGTCTGTCAATTATGATGCATCGGGCACGGAACACTGTACAGATTGCCGCCCTGCGACGACACGAGTCCCCCACTGGTTGACTGGCCGCGATGACCAAAACCCGCGATTTCTATGGCCCGTATCGACTGACTCGTCTGATCCGAACGGGGAGTAGCGCAGAGGTCTGGGAAGCGATCGAAGAGCACGATCAGAAACGCTACGCGCTGAAGATTCTCAAGCTCTCACTGGCGAAAGATCGAAACGAGGTCGGCCTGCTCAAGCATGAGTACAACGTCGGCCAGGATCTGCAGAATAGTCCTCGGATCATCAAGATTCTCGACTACAAAACCGCCAACGACCGACCCTACTTGGTGCTTCAGCTTTTCAGCGAACTGAACATCAAACAGGCGCTTCGGCGCGGTCCCGACTCACTCGCGTTCATGCTTCGAAAAATCGTCGAGCAGGCGGGCGAGGGTCTGTACTACATGCACACGCGGGGCTGGCTGCACTTGGATATCAAGCCGGATAACTTCCTCGTCAGCCGCGACGGCGAAACCAAATTGATCGACTTTACGATCAGCGAAAAGAAGAAAAAGGGACTCGGCAAACTCTTCCACCGCGCCAGCCTGGCGCGCGGCACACGAAGCTACATGGCACCAGAGCAGATTCGGCGCAAGGTCTGTGACGAGAGAACTGACGTCTACGCCTTCGGTTGTGTCCTCTTCGAAATGGCGACCGGAAAGCCGCCGTACACCGGTGACACGCCGAACGACTTGCTGAACAAGCACCTCAACGCGTCAATCCCGAGCCCGATCGCACACAACAGTAACGTCAGCAAGGACTTTGCCGATTTAACGAAGCGGATGATGGCGAAGAACCCCGCGGCACGCCCCCAATCCATGTGGGACTTCCTGAAGGAACTGCGTGGAATGGAGGTGTTCGTCAAACGTCCTCGCAAGCCTGAAATAAGCGTGTTCGACAACCTCCCTGGTATTCGGGGCGCCGATGACATGCTGCGTAAGCCGTCGGCGAGTGAATTGGAAAAAGAGGAAGACTGATGGCCGGACCCGGACTCGACTTCGAAGCCGAGATCGCAGAGCTTGAAAATCAAATCAATGCCATTGCAAGGCAAACCGAACGCAGTGCCGACGCGGAGGATGAATTACGTTCGCTGCGGATCGAACTGACGCGACAACTTCGCGAAGTCTATGAATCGCTTGATCCCTGGCAAACGGTCCAGGTTGCTCGGCACAAGAATCGCCCTTACACGAAGGACTACTTGAACCTTGCGTTCGACGATTTCGTCGAACTCCATGGGGACAAACACTACGGCGACGATCGCGCCATCCTCACGGGTTTTGCCAAGCTCGACCGTTTCAAAGTAATGGTCATCGGACACCAGAAGGGACGCACCTTCAAGGAACGCGCGGCCTGTCACTTTGGATGCGCCCATCCGGAAGGCTATCGTAAAGCGATGAGCAAAATGCGATTGGCGGAAAAGTATCAACTGCCGCTGGTTTGCTTCATCGATACACCGGGAGCCTACCCCGGTGTCGGTGCGGAGGAACGTGGTCAAGCACAGGTTATCGCCGAAAGCATGTTCAAGATGAGCCAGTTGCGAACACCCATCATCTGCGTCGTCATCGGCGAAGGTGGATCGGGTGGCGCATTGGGAATCGGTGTCGGCGACCGCATCGCCGTGATGCAGCATGCTTATTACAGCGTGATCAGTCCCGAAGGCTGCGCGGGAATTTTGTGGAAGAGCCACGAACACGCGCCGAAGGCCGCTTCAGCACTGCGTTTCACGAGCGACCACCTGCAACGCCTCGGCGTGGTGGACGATGTGTTACAAGAACCGCTCGGAGGAGCGCATCGCGACCATCACCAGATGGCATCGCGAATGAAGTCCTATCTTTCCCGCTGCCTTTCGGAACTGGAATCGATTGAACTAGACCAATTGCTCGAGTCCCGTTACGAGAAATTTCGCCAGATCGGTGTGTTCCTCGACAACGGCGGTGAGAACAACTAGGCATTCTCAAGGCGTGCGATCAACTGTTGCTCCTGGACCACGCGGCCCGGAGAGATTCCGATTTGGATCTTGATGATCCACTCGTTCTTTTCAATCCGAGCCAGCGTTCCCTCGAAGGGAACGTTCTCCCCATCTTGGAAGAGCACGACACCCGTTACCAGATCATCGATCTGGAGCGTGGACTCGCGGCAAATGATTCGAGCTCCCCGTTCGGAGAGTTCGGTGAGTTCATATTCTTCGCCATCGATCCAAACCACTGGTCGCCGGCCAGGTGGATAGCGAAGCCGAAAGTACTCGCGCCGCGACTCGTTCATTCGGGCTTGGAAAAGTAGGAAGGATATTTGTGAACGATGGCCATCTGTTCGTCCAGCATTCGTTTGTATGAGATACCGCTATCGATGCTGAAAACGACCTCGTCCTTGTCGCGTCGTAAAACGGAACCTTTGATCTCCGAGGTTTGCCGATCATAAAATCGGATGATGCCCTCGATCGGAGTGCCCTTTTCAAGGCGGACGTCCCGAGGCATGACAACACGCATTCCGCGTTCAGATAGTTCCGCGACCTCATAGTCGACAGATTGAATCCGAATGGATGGCCGCATCGACGACGGGTACCGAAGCCGATAGTAAGCTCGTTTATAGGTGCGAACGGTGTCCATGCGACGTCGCGTGTTGCGTCTCCGTGTGTATGCAGAACTCTAGATTCGGCTAGGTTCCACACACGGCACCGCAAAGAGGATGAGGTCAAACCGTCACCGGCGTCCCAAACTCACATGCCTCACAACAGTCTCAGTCGTTACGTTGACTTGACTACCGACGGCCCGAACGGCGATTCTGCTTCCCCGGCTCGACTTCGAAGAAACGCAACACCTCGTCGCGGTTCTTGGGTCCGAATGCCAGAATCAAAATCTCTTCCATCAATCGGTCGACTTGATTCATCACAAACGCATCTCCGCCACCGGCACGAGCAATGCTGTAGAACTCAGGAATCGGAACGGAAGCTCGACAAGTCACGGTGTGAACTTGCCCTTTGCCGTAACCGTGAAAACGCTTTGCGTATTCAAGACAGGTTGGGAGGTGATAGGCGTGCGGTGGGGCATCTCCGAAAACGATCATCACTTTTTGTGCCTTCGATCGAAAGCGGTTCTCTTCGATTGCGACGCGCATTCCGGCTTGAACAGCCTCGGGCGAATCACCACCACCACCAGCGTAAACACCGTTGATGAAATAGACCAAGCGATTTGGATCGTTTTGCAATTCTATCCCTCTGGCGACATAAGCATCGCCTCGGTCTCGATAGGTCACCAGCGAAAATTGTGCACGAGGAATCTTGCGAAGCACGGAGGAACTGATCTCGAGAATCCGTCGTTTGACGTTCTGAATCTCACCACCCATGCTGCCCGTGCTGTCGAACACAATCAAGATTTCGATACCGTTGGCTTGGGCATCTTGAATTCGCTTTGCAAAGCCTTCGGAGTAGCCCTGCATTTCGACCGACGCGAAAAGCCCCTCAAACTCATCACCTTTCAGCTGAACGCGTTCGGTAGGATTGACGTCCAAGTTCACCTCCGTCTTGAAGTCTTGAACCGTCTCTGGTTGAACCTCGACCTCCGTCGGCTCGATCACAATGGAGTCAATCGCGACGGTGTCCGAGTCAGCCTCACCGATCTCCAGAACAAGTGGTCCTTTCGGCGAGTCGCGAGCCAGTATCAGCAGTGCCAACAGGATTAACACGAGAAGGTGCAAGATGATGCTGACGAGTACCGAAGGAGCACGCCGGAGAATGAGGTCCAGCGTGGGTTCCTCTTCGTCCTCTGAACTCGGTCCTTGAACGTCCAACATACGGCCCACCGCAAAGAAAAGAGCCTCGACGAATCCGTGAAGGCGAACCCAATCTTACCAGGGCAGGGGAGTGGTACGCAAAAAAAGCGCTCCACAAGAGCGGGCGGATCCTTTATGAGCAGGACACTTGGTGCCCATCAATTTCGAAACCGATCGCAAACCACGACTCTCCGTTGTCCAGTTCTCGGATGGTCTAGATCGAGGATCACTTGGTTCGCGCAGCCAAGCTCAGCGACCGGAGAGACGATCGTGCGAAGCGCGGCTTCTTTTGAGAGCCCAGTTAGATGAATGGGAGACTTTCCGCGGACCCTCACCGCCACAATGCGATAACCAAGCAAAGACTCATCCACGAACGCCATTTCACGTGGCACCGACCGAATCCAGAGATCACCGTCGCGAAACACAAAAGGCAAGGCGATTGTGAACTCCGATAGCACACCCTTGTTGAATAGGGTCAGGAAGGACGCGGCGTAGTACTCGGAATGGGGATCAAGCGTTTTCGCCAGCGAATCGATGTAGAGAGAGAGAACTCTTGATGGCGTGAGCGAGCGAACGTGCGTTTTGATTCGAGAGTATCGTCCGCGCAAGAATTCGCGCGAGCGATTCCCATTGGGATTGCTTGGAGCTTCCATGAGCAACTCGTACTTGATTCTTAGACGCCAACGTTCCTTACAGGCGTTCTCGTTCGACGCGAAGTCGTCGTGCCGTGTCCGCACAAACTCATCCACAGTGAAATCGTGCGTTTTGGTGAGAAGCGTGTCGATGTAAGAGGCGTTCGTGTCAAAACGTGAGCGAAAACGCTTGGCGATCCGCATGGCCAACGCCACGTCGCCCTCGGCCTTTTCGGCCTTTTCGACCTTCTCGAACCCTTGATGCGTCTGCCTTATGAATTCCGTCTCGTCGGATGCCAGAAAGTGCATTCGATGTGGGTCGAGCGCAAGCAGGAATTGCTGCGTCCAAACCTCTGATACTCGTCGAGGATCGAAGTCTTGCCGAAGGTGCGTTTCAAGCAACAGAGTTGCGGCGCGCTTCACAAGGGTGCCATCGACTTCGCCATCGGTGGGCTGATCTTCGGCCGCAACTCGAGCTTGAGGGAGCCCCAAGAAGAGGACGAAACATCCAATGGCGATTCTCGTCAGCGTGATCATCGGTTGGTGTCCAAAACTGACGATGGGATGCTGTTGGATTGGCTGTCCGGCGACACGAATTCGCCGTACGCAAACAGCCGGCGATGAAACTGATAAGCGGGTTCAGGAAACAGCGGGATCCGGATCGGCTGGTTCCAGCGTGTTCCACAAACGCCTTCATTTTTCAGCGCTTACAGCGTTACGATTGGGCCCGTCCCTTGGACCTCGATCCGATTCGGCGATTCGGTGATCAACTCCCGAAGCCTGGCGGCCGAGGAGCCTCGAATCTGAATGACTCGCAAATCGGATAACAAAAGCCAATCGTCCAGGACCCCAATGACTTCGACCGGACGATCCAGCGGCTCGTATTTTTCGAACTTCGGATAGCGGAACCCGATAATGCCAGCAAACCAGGCCAGCACGACAACCAAAAGTCCCGCTGCGAGTGTCCGTCTAAACGTGTTCACAGATTCATCATGCTGACGGAATACGTTGATACAGCGAAAATCGAGTCTGGAGTTTAGCGAAGCTCCGAGCCGCTCGTTTGAGTTTGCCCAAGCACGAGCAATTCCATTGGTTGTCGACACCGGATTTTGCTTTGTCGTCGACACCCAGATCGAGCTCGGTTGTCGACGCGGCGATTGGTTGTCGACAACCATCCACGCACGCTTTGAGCTTCAACTCGCGGTCCCAAATTCGAGCACGGATCCGCTCAGATTGATGACCGTTGCGTGACTTCCAACGGCCTTGGGACGGCTCGGTGAAAGCCCAGGGAGATTGAGATCAACGCGTGATTTCCGGCCCAGAGAACCGGTTCTCCAACGTCCGATAATCACTCTTATGTTGTATTCGAAGTGCAAAAACGCCCGTATTCTGGACGATTCAGCGATTCGTGCCGCCAAATCCACCGGCTGTCCCCGATCCTGGCAACGCCGCGTTATTCGGGACGCCATTGCCGCTAGAAAATCCAGCAGAAGGCTGGCCTTGAAAGCCGCTCGACGGACCCTGGAAGCCGCCCTGAAACAAGCCATTGGAAGGCGTATTTTGAAAGCCCGCTGGTTGGGCGGGCGTCCCCGTGGGAGCAGCGCCGATTGGCCCTCCGGCTCGCGGCCTCGACTGCTCCCAGGCGTTGGAAAGCGTTTGCTGCCAATACGGAATCCCATCGGTCGCCGGCATCGAATTCCCGGTCCCGCCATTTGCTGCAGAGCCCGCTGCGACCGAACCGGACTCGGCAAATTCAGCGTCCAGCTTGTCCAAGTAAGGCCGAATCAATTCATGGATTTCGGGCGGGATCACGG
Source organism: Planctomycetota bacterium (assembly GCA_039821165.1). Lineage (GTDB taxonomy): Bacteria > Planctomycetota > Planctomycetia > Pirellulales > Pirellulaceae > Stieleria. Next base: position 19,914 of record JBCBOT010000111.1, read on the forward strand.
ATTCACTACGATCGAGCGTCCGAGCGATAAATCGACCACTCTTGCTAGCAACAATGCTTCGGCGAACGGTATCTCCCATCAGCGTGACAGCAAATAACGTAATCAGCGTGCAGTACAAACCGCCTTTGAGAAGCCCGAAAAGGGCTCCGATCTGACGATCGAATTCACGGAGTTTCATCCGGTCGATCGTCTTTCGCACCATATTGAAAGCAACCCAGATGATCAGCGATGTGCCAACAAACAGGATCAACATCGCGAGGAATCGATTCCAAGGCTCTTGGGCCTCAATCGACTGGCTCAAGGGCTCGCGATAGCGGTATGCAACGACGTAGCTGACCACGATGGATGCGATCGAGGCCACCTGCCAGGCGAATCCTTTGACGGCACCAAAAATCCCCGCCGAAACGAGGACAACCAGCATGACGATGTCGTAGGTCTCCATCTGCTATCCGAGAATGCTGCTATCCGAAAACCATGGATTGAAGTGTTGAGGTGTTTCGCGAATCCGAAGTCGATCTTGGCGGCCGCTCGCGAAAGCTCGCGGGTCGGATACACACACCGTGCTCGCCGCTTATAGCGGAACACTTGCATCGCTCGAATAGCAGATTCATTTGCCAGCAAACACTTCGCGCGGGGAAACACTGGACGCTGCCGAATCGAGTTTGCTATGTCACTCGTTGACGAAACTCTCACGTGGACTGGAACCTCCCAACCCTGTGACCTCTCGTGGCCGACTTCAAGACTCATATCAGCGCCAGCACTGTTGCAGGCATCGCGTATGGGTATTGGGGTATGACCTCGCAAGGCATGTCACTCGAGAACGCGATTCTGGCCGGCGGACTTTGTTCCGTCAGCGGCATGCTTCCGGACCTGGACAGCGACAACGGTGTGCCGCTACGAGAGATGAGCATGTTCGTCGCGACCGTGATTCCGATCTTGATGATCGACCGCTTTCGCGACCTGAGCTTGTCGCATGAGTCGATGGCACTCGCGGCGATGCTGATTTACGTCGTCGTTCGTTTCGGGATGTTCGAATTCTTTAAACGTCTGACGGTTCACCGTGGAATGTGGCACAGCCTTCCAGCCGCGGCGTCGGCCGGATTGATTGCCTATCTCGTGATGCCGTGTTCCAGCAATGGCGTCCGTGCCTATAAGGCAATCAGTGTCGTCCTCGGATTCCTTGTCCATTTGATCCTGGACGAAATATGGGCGTTTGAGTTTGGCGTCGGTCGCGTTCGTGCCAAGAAGTCATTCGGTACCGCGTTGAAATTTTTCGGTCCCAATGCCATGGCCAACGCCTTCGTTTACGCCATGCTGTTCGGACTGATTTACACCGCCTATTGCGACACCGACATTGCGAACCGACTTCGTGAGCGGGCTCGCTACGACTTGACTCAACCATCTTGGTTCGGTGCGCGAGATGAGACGCAGGACGGATTTGGCATCCGAAATGTCGGGCGAGATAGACTGCCACCCTTCAATCCGTAGTCGCCGCTCATCCATCCGTCGATTTGCTGCGGCCCTAAGACTTAGAACTCCTGCGGTCGAGGCTACTTCTCCAGGAGCATCGTGACGGGACCGTCGTTGACGAGGCTGACTTTCATGTCTGCAGCGAACACCCCTTTTTCGACCCCGATCCCCTGCCCCGCCAACTTCTCCGCATACCGTTCGTAGAGCGATCGCGCGATATCGGGCGCTGCGGCATCGGTGAACGCGGGCCGCCGACCTTTGCGGCAATCACCGTAGAGCGTGAATTGGCTGACGGCCAAGACGGAACCGCCCACGTCGATGACGGAACGGTTCATTTTCCCGGCGTCATCCTCGAAAACGCGCAGCACCGCCGTTTTCTCTGCCATCCAGTCGACCACGGACTCGTCATCTTCGTGGCCGATCCCGACCAGAGCGAGAAACCCCGCCCCGATTTGGCCGACGACATTTCCGTCCACCGAAACACTCGCGGAGGTGACCCGCTGCAATACCACTCTCAATGCTCGGCTCCTTAGAATAGAGTGAACGTGTCCGTTGTCAGGATTTCGCAACGACCAACTTTTTTGAAACACAACGATCATGCCCCACCTGTATACGTGTCCGCACTGTAACGCGAAAACCCTGGTGGAGGATCGATACAGCGGTCAAAGCGGCGAATGCTTCGAATGCGGTGCGGCGATCCAAATCCCGCAGTTTGCAGCTCAAGCAACCAACGCGACGTACTCAGCTCACCCCGGGGCGGCCAAGCGTCCCTTCGGTGTGATCG
>JBCBOT010000112.1:0-22130 GCA_039821165.1 Planctomycetota bacterium
CCGTATTCGGCGAGCCGGGTGATAAGGCGCCATGGGGTTTGAGCTTTGAGGGACATCACCTCTCAATGAACTTCAGCTTCCGGGACGGCAAACTTGTCGACAGCACACCGCAATTCTTTGCGGCCAACCCGGCAACGATCATGACGGACGTCAAAGGTCCGCTCGGAAAGGGCACGCGACTGTTGCGTGATGAAGAGCAACTCGGATTCGATCTCGTCAACGCGTTTGATGAGGAACAAAAGAAGCAGGCCATCATCGCCGAAGAGGCTCTCAAAGAGATCCGATTCGCCGGCGAAGCCCAGGTCACTCCGGAAGATCTCGCTGGGATCAAATACGCGGAGCTCGACGAAGATCAACAATCACTGCTTGAAAAACTCGTGTCTTCGTATGTCGATGCTGTCGCGGAGGACGTCGCCGCCAAACGCCGCGCGTTGCTGGAAGAAGATGGCTGGGACGAAGTTCACTTCGCGTGGGCCGGTGCGACCAAGCCCGGAATCGGTCACTACTACCGCATCCGTGGCAAGCGATTCCTCATCGAGTTTGTGAACACGCAAGCCGATGCCGCGGGTAACCCCGCCAATCACATCCACTGCGTGTGGCGCGATCTAACCGGGGACTTCGACCTGACACCCGAGAAATAGCGGCTCTGCCCACACTCCGCTGCTCTCACAGATTTGATGGATCGCAATTATCCCAATCCATACGAAGTATCGCAGACTTCGAACGAGGATCCGCCTGAAACGGCCTTGTCGCGTCCTGCTATTCCTGCGGTGATCGGACTCTTCACCTACGGATCAACATCTCCTTACGCGTTGGTGCTCTGCTTGGAGCACTATCTGTCCCTTGGCGTAAGACGCGTACCACGCTCTACCCATTCGGCTTTGTTGCTGTCGATCATGGGATGGGTCGGTTTAAACGTTGTGTACGCTACCGCAGCGATCAACTACCTGCTTGGGCGTGGTAGATCGATGTACTCAGAGCTGGGCTTGTGCATTTGGATGGCTAGCTCCATTTTTTCTCATCTGGTGCACCTATCGCTTTTGGCGATTCATTCTGAGCGCAAACGCTGGGTGAGCGAGCGAGTCGATCGTTGGAGAATGAAAACCAACGGATGCACGACGAACGGCGGATGGTGCGTGTAAGCGAGGGTTCGTTGGTTTCCGCCGTCGCCTAATCCTCACGGTCCGTTCATTTGCTGACGATGGTTCGAGCGACGCGGAGTCCGTAGTAGCCGTTGACCGATTGGGGCAGATCAGACGGGCGGGATTTGATCGGAACACCGACCTCCGAATGCGGTGTTTCTCGCTTTGACGCACTCGAAAACCCCATCACCATCCGACGATTGTCTCGTTGATCATGACACCATTCGCGGACACCGTCATACATCGAGAACATCCCAAAGTCGTTTGGGAGCTTCGTGGCCGCGGGATAGTATCGCAAGTCACCTTGCGCATCGGTTGCCGTTTCTTCGTGCCAAAAGTAGTCGTCGGCGAGTTCGTCGCTCATACCGTAGTAACGACGCGACTCGGTCATCGCGGCGCAGGCGTACATCCACTCTGCCGAGGTCGGCAATCGATAAGCGCCTGCTGACAAGACGCCATCGATCGATCCCCCGGGATCTTCGTTGTCCAACAGTTGCGGATAACCGTCGTTGACATCCGGACGGCAAACGCCATTGAGCCATCGGCAGTAGTCAATGCAATCGAACCAATTCGTCATCCCCATCGCACAGTCGGGCATCGGCGAACGTTGCTTGTAATAGTAGTGCTCCGGACGGAATCTTAGAAATTGTTCGACCGTGACTTCATGGGTGGCGATCGCAAAAACGCGCCCGATTTCGGCAACGTCCCGCGCATCGAAAATACCGAAGGTAATACCCTCGGCATTGACGTACCAAGACTTTCGCGGGTCAGGCTCGAGTGTGGATTGCCGTTCAACCTCCTTCTCGATCCACTTTTGTTGTCCCCATTGACGGAGCAATCGCTGCGCGACGGAGTGGATTCCGACATCGGGGTCGTTGGTGAACGCGTCTTTTACAAGCCTCAACGTCTCCGCGCGATCCGCTTCCGAGAAAGCGGTCGAATCAAAACCGGAGAGAGTCATCAAGAGTGCCCGCCGAATCGACACTTCGCGTTGCTTCGCAAGCTCGCGAAGGATCGACTCCAAGTCACCTCCCAGTTTTGGCAGGCGGTTAATGAGATAACCGCGTGTATGCGGTTGATGGCTCGTTCGAAAGAGTGAAACGATCGAATCCGTCCGTCCACTACGACTCAGCAAGGCCGCCGCGACAGCCTGTTGTCTCGATCGAAGGTCCAGCCCAGATTCTGCAAGGCTCTCGTCGATTTCATCAAAAGCGCGTCTTCTCAACTCCTCCTTGAGCTGGGGAAGTGCCTTTTCAAGGTTCGCCAAGATGATCTCATGCTGCGAGAACGAGCATGAGAGCAGTACCTCCAACAACTCCGAAGGTTTGTCTTCGAGAAATCGGACGACAAACGTTGTCGCCCAAGCGCGTTCGGTCGAGTCTTCCGGCGAGAGTGCTCGAGTCAACAGTGGCGGGACAAGCGTCTCGGTCGCCGACGCAAAGGACTTCGCCAGCGTTTCGGTTTCTTGCGGTGCAACCGCCGCCTGGTGCAACAACGCGTCCACAATCGCGTGAGCCTGGTGCGACGGAAACGTGCATTGGTCTCCAACATTGCCGCAATGACGACACAGCACCAGAGCGACACGCAGTTGCTCTCCCCGACCATCCTCAAGCCGCTCACGCAAGTCATTGCGTTCCGATTCGGATAAACCCCCTAAACGATCCGCTACCTGTGCCAGCAGTGGAATCGTCATCTGGTTGACTGACTCCAGAACCTTTGCACGCTGATTTCTGTCAGATGCCATCAACCCAAGTCGATTGAGTGTTTGCTCCCGACTACCCGGTGCGGAATCGTCGAGTCGCCTCGAGAGCGGCATCCGCACGTGAAAAGCCTTGCGATCAATACGTTCAAGAAGTGGCCCAATCTCTTCATCGCGAACGGTCTGCAACTGCTCCACGAGCGCGATTGCTTGGTTGCGTTGAATCATCCACCAACCCAGAAACACGCTTGCGATCGCGAATCCCAACACGGCCACGATTCGCCGCAAATGCCGCGCGGTCGCGGACGCCATCATTTCCTTTTCTCGCTCAGTCCACTTGTGCGACGACGAGAGCAAGCGGATAGAGAGCCAATCGAACAATGGAAGATGAAACTTCCTGCCACCTCGGCTCGACTGCATCGAGGCGTACTCCGCCAAACGCAACTCGGCTCTTCCTCGGCGTGTTTCTCGCTGCCGAAATGTGATCCAGCGTTCGACGGCGGGCACGAGGTAGTCGTGCGTCAACTGAAAAAAGTTGTCCCCTTCTCCCGATTGACTCTCGGAGCCACTTGAAACTTCGGTAGGCGTGATCAACCGCAACTCGCTATCGAGAATTCGCATGATCTCTTCGAACAGGTGCGGTTGGTCTTGGTATCCAGAGATGCGGCGCAGTTCAGATTCGGGCTGCATCTTGCCCTTGATGTCGATCCCGGGTTCAGGAAGTAAACGCATCAGGATGTTGCGTACCGCCTGTTCGTGGAACCGTTGAGCAGCTGGTGCGTGATCGGCCGAAAATGACTCTTCGAGAAATTGGAAACCGATCCCCTCGACGCCACCAATTCGCTGGAGTGTTGAGACTTCCCAGGGCTGGTTCTTGAGGATCTCGACGAACAGCGCGAGCCGAACCGGAAATACCTTTCCATCCTCGCTGAGTCCCTCGACCGCGTTGTCCAGGAATTGCGTCTGACTCTTACTCCTCTCAGCAGAACGAGGCGAAATCCGATCGTAAGCGACCCCCAATTCGATCAAGACACGCCGCGCGTGTTCGACGCCAAACAGATCCACGAGGGCGGCGTTGTGGTTTTGTCGAATAGGGATCTCCAAAACGGACATGAACCGACTGAGCGCGAGCCAAAAATCATCACGCACGAGCAACAGGCACTGAATCGACCGCCCGTCGCAATGACGTAGCGCCGCCGCCATATCGCTCTCTTTTTCACAATCGCGCCCGTGCAACCACTGTTCAAATTGATCGATGATCAACAGCACGCGTTCTGATCCGCGACGGCGGATCTCCGCAAGTGTCTCGACAAGTGACTGATCAACGCGAGTACCGGCACATCGCTTCCGCAGGGCGCGCAGCAGATTTCGCTCGGTGCCATCGCTAGTCGCTTCCACGAAAACCGTTTTTGCCGCGTCGCCGAGTAGTGGCAGCAACCCTGCTTTTACGAACGAGGACTTCCCACATCCCGACGGCCCGTAGAGTATCGCGACGCGCGGCGGTGCCTCTGAGTCCTCGTTGCCACCGACGAGTTTTCGCTCCCAAAACCGCAGGCTCTCGGGAACCCAGTGTCGGTCGTGTGGTCCTGGCATTAAGCGATGAAAAAACTCCGAGTCACGACGCTCATAGGATCGCAAACCCCGCGGAACGATGACGTCACGGATTTCGGATGTGGACGCGTTCTCCGCCGCGAGAATCGGAGCTTCATCGGTCCCGGTGCACGTCGCAAGAAAGTGTTTCAAGTCATGGACGAATTCCGCAGCCGACGCGTATCGTTCGGAGGCTCGCTTGCAGAGTGTTTTGAGACAGATACGTTCCAATTCCCGAGGCACACCCTCGTTGATCTGTCGCGGCGGAATCGGGTCGAGATGGACCAGAGAATGAACGATCGAACGATGATCACTCCCGTCAAACGGGCGGCACCCGGTCAACATCTGATACAGAATGACGCCCAACGAAAACAAGTCGCTACGCCCATCCACGAGATGAGTCTCGCCGCGAGCTTGCTCGGGGCTCATGTACGAGGGTGTCCCAACTCGCCCTTGTGCAGGATTGACCATTTCGTCGCTGAGCGCCAGTCCAAAATCCGCCAGGAACGCCTTGCCCTCCTGCGACACCAAGATGTTGCCCGGTTTGATATCGCGATGAATGATGGCTTGGGAGTGAACGAAGCCGAGGGCACCACCGATTTCGACCAGAATCTCAAGGCCGCGTCGCAGCACGAGGTCAACGCTCTGCATCAACTCGCTGAGCGAGGCTCCGTCGATGTAGGCGGAGACGATGCATGGCAATCCGTCGTCACTTTCAATCACGTCATGGATTGCAACGATCGAAGGATGATTTAGCCTCGCAAGTGTTCGAGCTTCTTCGCGATAACGCTCGGCATGGGCGGTGGATAGAATTCGATGGCGAAACGGCACCTTGATCGCCACCGGACGCCTCAGTTGGTCGTCGTAGGCACGGAAGACCCGCCCATATCCCCCTTCACCGACCAGTCCTTTGATCTTGTACCGGCCGATACTCTTGGGAACCTCTTCTTCACTGTACGAATGCAAAAGTGAAGGCGTTGTGGGTGTGCCTTCCTCGGCAACCGAGCGTGGAAGAACTGAATCCAGTGAGAGCTGCGTGAATGCTTCTTTCGTCTCGCTCCGTCTCGAACGCATGCTCATCGACCCACAATCCCGCCTGTCCCATCTCACCAGGCCCGTGATTGTAGCTCACGCGACCTACCGCGGGAGTTCGGGTTGAATCGACAAGCCCATGTTGATCGGACGGAGTTCTTCGATCGGCCTCGATTGAATCCAACTCGTCGTTTCAACTTCGGAAATCGCCGGGGCGCCGTTCGCGTCGTCTAACACGGTTCCATGAACTTGGCAGTTGCCGTCGGTGCATGAACGGCAGGAAACGTCACCTTCGCGTAGATCGATCGCTCGCACTCGCGCTCTGTGCTCCGCGCGAAGTGCCTCAATCCCGAAGGGCACCGGCGACGTGGGCGTTCCGTCAATCTCCCGTTGCAGGAAATCGCCCATGCAATTCTCGCGTAATGACATGTCGCTATGTCCGTGAACGATTTGGGGAGTGATGAACACCAACAGTTCACTTTCTCGACTCGAGAACGAACGAAAGCGGAACAACCGACCGACGTAAGGTAACTTACCGAGCAACGGAATTTCGCTGCGATCCGCGATCCGAGTCCGTTGTCGCAAGCCGCCGAGGACGATCGTCTGATGATCCATCAAGCGGACGGTCGTGGTGGTCTCGCGGCGATCGATAATCGGCGCGTTGTCAGGCTCACTGAAGCCGGTCAACAAGCTGAATCGCGGGTTCACTACCATGGCGATCGTCCCATCCTGGGCGATGTGCGGAGTCACATTCAGAGTCACCCCCGCTTCGCGGAACTCGGTGGTGCCGATCGTGCCGCCCTCCAAACCCTGCGTCAATTGCTGGTAGGGGACTTCGGTGACGATCTCGATCTGAGCCGCCTCGTGGTTCATCACAAACACATTCGGGTCAGCCAACAACCGCGAGTCACCCGATGTATTGAGCGCCTGAACAACCGAACGAAGTGACGTGTTGCTGTTCAGGCTGGAAAACGTCAACAAGCCGTTGGCCCCCGTGGGCAACGCGGACGTGACGGTATCCAGCACGATGGACTGAGACGGGTCGCCACTCGCGGCGTCGATGCCGGAACCGTTGACCCCCGAACGCCAATTGGTCCCCAAGCGGCTGAGGTCGTCGATGCTGCAATCGTAAATCAACGCCCAAATACGCACCTGCGGTCGTGGGACATCCAATTCGGCCATCGCAAGCGCGATACGATCGATTGCCTCCTGACTATCCGTAACGACCAGTTTGTCTTCGAGTTCGACAGCGGCTGCTCGACCGCTCTGAGACAGAAGCGGTGCAATCGCATCAGCAAGCGTCACACTGTTGACGTATTGAGGGCGAAAGATTCGAACAACAATCGGTTCAGCAACGTCCGCACCACCCGCTCCCGAGAAACCACTCTCGGGATTCGTTCGAACTCGTCGTGATTGCTCGTACTCCTTCGCCGCACGATCCAACGCCTCGATGTGTGCTTTCGCACGGGCGATCCGATCAGGATAGTCAATGATTACCAGCGAGTTGCTCGAGTCGACGCCATGGACATGCCCCTCCGGCGACAACATCGATTCGACACTGGTCAACAAATCACGTGGCGTTGAGTATCCGAGACCAATGACTTCGGTCTCGAAGAGAGGTAACTGGTCGCCCAAGCTTTCCAGTGGAACGATGACGAGACTGTTTCCAACCACTCGATAGCCATATCCTCGTGCTGTCAACAGCGAGTCGAGGATGTCATGCACGGGAGTTTCTGAAAACGAAGCATTGACAGACCCTGTCACCTCGTTGCCCACGACGATGTTCAGACTCGTGGCGTCCCGAATCGCGAAGAGCGCATCGAGCAGTGTGGCGTCGCGAAGGTCCAAGCTGTATCGCTCCGCGAGCTTCTCTCGCATCACGCCTGTGATGCCACGCTGCGGGACGAGTTGCTCTTGCGCGCTTACGGCCGGAGCGGTCGTGAACGTCCAAGCCACGATGAGCGTTCCGAGAACGAACCCACCCATCGACAACCGATGATGAAACAGACGTCGGCTCAACTCTAACCCTCCCTGGTTATCTTCAGCCACAGCAACGGCAGACCCCGCACCTTCATGGGGAGTCCACTTAGCGGCTCAATCGAATTTCTCGGTCAAGTCGAACAGCGAAAGATCGAGTTCCATGCTCAGTTGTCCGTTAACCCCTGAGTTTCGAAGCCTCATCTCGGATGGGACAACGAACGGGCCCAACTCCTCGAGCGCGACGTGCAGTGCTGCGAGTTGTGGAAGGGTCCCGTCGACTGTGAGGGTTAGGTTGCGTGTTTCGAGCACAAACCGAGAGTCACCCGTCAACCCGGCCCCTCTGAACGGGTCTCCCTCCAAGTCCCATGGCCGTTTCAAAACATCGCTCAGCGCGAGACGACGGATACCACACCTCGCTTGCTTGGCGAGTCGAGTCACCTTGAGACGCATCGATTCGGCAGCATCCGCATCGATCAACTGGCCCCCCATCGACGCTTCCGAACCCGACGATGTCATGCGTGCGCGGTAGGCTTCGGCAAGTTCAACCGTGCGAACGATATTTGCCAGTTCCTCATCGGATTGACTCAGTTCTTTGCGAGCCGATGTCAACTCATCCCAGGCGGCCGGAACGAAGAGCAGCCCTAGCAGCAATGCCCCGCACCAAACGATGAGTGTCCGTTTCGGGTGCTCGAGAAACCTCGCAATTGCATCACTAACCATTTGAATTCTCCTTCACGTCCCGTGCCACCTGAAGGGTGGTTTCCTCTGCAGCCTCGCGCAATCTCGCGGAGATTTCAAACTGAAATGTCGTTCCATCGTTGCCACGAATGGAGTCGGTGCCGTTCAGCGCCACGCGCGCGAAAAGACCGCTCGCCCTCAAACGGTCGATAAACTCGAAGACGGCCTGATCCGCATATCCTGATCCCACGATGCGAACATTGTTTCGATGATTGAACTCGATTGACTCAAGCCACATTCGATCGGGAAGATTCTTGCCTGTTTTCCAAACCGTCTGAGCCCAACCCGTCTTTGGTAGTTTTCGAAGAAGCGCCGCAAGGTGTTCTTCGCTCTCTTTCTGACGCTGAATCTCGAGACGTGTTGCGTTGGCTTCCAAACGCCTGAGGGACATCGCCTCAATCCGGGCACTCGCCTGTTCGGCGGATCGGCGTGTGAGGGCCCCGCAGGCGAAAAGCGCCAGTGCAATGGAACAAGCGAGCGAGAGCGGCCACGTGGTCGCGGCCAGTCGAAGCCATGGGACTCGCCCCGCAGTGTGGAGTGTCGACGCCAAATCATTGACGGACTTGTCCGATTCGAGAAAAAAGCTGTACGTCGCAAGGCTTACCGATGCAAGCACGCCGGGATCTTCGGAGACATCACCATCGACTTCTAACTCGCCATAGATTTGTTCTAACGGAAAGCGACACGCAGTGAGATCCGGCTGTTCGTCCAGACTCTTACACAACGAGTCGCAGTATTCGCCGAGTCCCGTGAGATAGACTTGCTCCAACTCGTCGGCAACCTCGGGCAACTGAGCCTGGATGTATCGCCGCAAACACTTGAGGTGACGTTGGACGATGGAGCCGCGCGACTCGGAGATGTCGGGCATCGCCGGACGATAGTCGAGCATGAGCTTGCCACGGAATGAGATCCCGAGATCGATCCGCCCTGGCTCGTCCACGATCATCAAAACAGGACTCTGTTCGTCTTTGGCGAGAAGATTGAGGAGTCGAGAGAGCACCACCATGGTGTGCTCTATCCGCGAGACACGCATCCCCGCGTTGCGAACGGCCTTCGCCACCGCGTCGACAAAGTCTTTGCGTGCCACCGTCACCCAGACCCGTTTCCGTCTCGCGTCCAGGCTCTTCGATGTTTGGCATGAGACCTTTTCCCCAAGTCCCATCCCCACATAGCGTGCTGTCCGAGCCGTCAGTTCCTCCAACTCGGTTTCCACGTCATCGTTATCACCGGCGACGAATCGTGTCACACACTGGTCTCCGCCGAGTGACACCGAGACGGTTTGGCCGTTCAGATTGTGTTCGTGGGCTAAGTCCTGCAAGATTTGATCGAGCGTACCGTCGGTGAAATCACCCCGCTGTGGTCCACTGCCTTCCGGAAACTCAACTCGTCGTGTCGTCAGTTTTCGTTCGTCACCTTCCCCCACGACAAAGGACAGCGAGAGTCCACTCGCAGAAACCTCCAAACCGATAGCCATTGTGGTGCGCTTGCGCCGGTCTCGACGTACGCTGGTACTTCGCCGACGCCGGTCGACGGCGGGCTGGCCGCCGGAAGCGAACAGCAGATCATCCGTACTGGAAAGGGCATTCATCGAAACTAGCCGCCTTGTTTAACCGTTGAATTGAGACGCCGAGAGAAGCCGCCCGCTCGGCCGATCGACGAGACTTCCACCTCTCCGTCGGCGCCTTCAGAAACGGCGACCGTATACGTCATCCCACTTCCCTCCGGGAACTCGGTCGTTGCGATTCCGTCACGCCAATCAATGTCTGTCGCGAGCCGCGCGAAGGCTTCGTTCAAACCCGCCTCCGCCGCGTAACGTGCCGACTCCCACTGCATGGTGTTCCGCAGCGACATGTATCGCATTCGCTCCGCCTCCAAAGTCGCAACGACCAGCGCGGTCGCGAGAGCCATCACGAAAATCGCGAGCAAAAGCGCAACGCCGCAGCGTTTTCTACCTCCCGTTCGAGTCGATGCCATCACCATGCCCGCAACCAAACCTTCGATGTGATGGAACGCTGTGTGGCAACCGCGCGCGGCAGCGTGACGGCAACACGTACCTGGACAACATGTACTCTTGACGCATCCGACTCTGCCGTGAAACCGTCCGCACCGTATCCAACGAATTGCAAGGAGTCGATGTCGCGCGCGAGAACCGACTCCGCCCCCGTTGGCGCCCGGTAGAGGACAACGTTGGCGTCGTCTCCATAAGTAGATCGCCATTCCCAACTCGCCGTTCCACTAGGCGATTCAATCGTGAGCAGTGTTCCCGCTGGCGAGATCGTCGCGACCGAGGTGGCCTCGCGTGCCTGACGTATCACATGCCGCGATACCGCCTGCATTCGGTGCAGCCTCCAATACTCGGTGTCAATCGTTTCCCATGATTGACGAGACGTCCGCATCACCAAGGAAAGACTCGCCATGACAGTCGCGAGCAGACTGCCCGCGATGACCAGCTCTAGCAAGCTAATGCCGCTTCGGCGAGACACGGCTCGACTAGTCGTTTGCTGCGGACTCATAACTCGTCAACCTCGCTACTTTGGTCGCTAACCGAATCGCGTGTTCATCCACATCGATATCGGATCCCCCGTCGTCGTCGTGCCAGACCGTGACGTCGACAACGGCCAGAGAGTCGGGTATTCCGCCATCGGCCAAGGAATCGGACTTGGTCACCACGAACCGAATGCCGGTGTGTCCGGGAGTCGCAATCGAGCCTGAACGATCGGTCAAATCCCAGTTCGCAACCGTTCGTGCCATTTCCTCCTCAAGCTTGCTGACACAGACCGAAACGCGCATTTCAGCCCGCTCGAGCTCTTCCGTTCGCTCGATCCGATCTCGCGTCAATCGCAAGGCGGGCACGAGTGCGATTCCCATGATGGTGGTGGCAGCCACCAATTCCAGCATCGTTTGAGCCAGTCGTGCCCGCGCTTTCATCGCCTCGTATCTCGCTTTTGAATCATGCGTGAGAAGGGCTCGATCTCAAGTTGGAAGACACGATTTGGCCCGGTCAATCGAGCCGTAAACAGGTTGGTCCCCGCGCCCTCAAAGTCGAACCACATCTCGTTTGAGTTGGTGGTGACCGAGACGTCCTCCGCGATTTGATGTGGCCCGTCTACTAAGACGTCCGTTCCATCAGGAAACCGTCTCACGACGTTCCAACCCGTGACCGAACCGGTGGATCCAAGAATGATCACACCGTGCTTGTCACCCGTACGAATTGCCGCCCGTTGAGCGTGGAGAATTCCCTGAGCCAAGATCTGCGTTTCGGCCTTAGCTCCAACATCGCCGAAGATGTCCCGCCCGTAACGGATCAACACAACGGATGAAAAAACACCCAGCAGCGTGACCACGACCAACAACTCAAGCAAGCTCAGCCCGCGCCGCTGCGTCCTACTCGATCTTTGACGTCGTCCGCTCAACGGTCCACCAATTGCCTATCGGACAACCCGGTGGGTTGTCGCGTCGAGCACGTAGGCACCACCCGTAACCGGATTCACCGGAAGACCTTCAGGAAAGTAATTCACGTCCGCACCGATGTCGGAAAGGTCCGTCGCTGGGAACGATCCTTTCTCAAAGAACCAACGCTCGACGGCAGAATTGATTTCCGCAATATTCTGGCGGTTCACTTCGGCCTGGGCAGACGCCTTTGACGAGCTAATGCGTGGGATGACAACGGCCGCGATCACTCCGAGGATCGTGACGACGGCGAGCAATTCGAGCAAAGAGAATCCAGAACGTCTGTTGTGGCGGATGCGTTTCATTTGAGTGCCTCGTGGCAAGTTATTCACGTTTGCTCGCGGACCCAGTTTCACGCGAGTTCATAAACGCTAGGGCGCGAACGTTCCATCGCGCAAGTTTTCCGGTTCAATGTCCGTGACCCGTCACCCGACCGGTCTCGGCATCGATGGCGTAGGGGGTACCATCCACGGGACAGGTCGGAATTCCCTCCGGAAAGAAGTTCTCGTCAGCGCCGACATCCGCAAGGTCTGTTTGCGGCCAGCTGCCACGTTCACGACGCCACATGGCCGCTTGAATTTCGATGATGCCGACCTGCACATGGCAACTTTGACGCTTGGACTCTCGAGCGCCGCCCCCCAGTCTCGGCACCACCACGGCGGCGATGACGCCGAGAATCGTGACGACGGCCAGCAACTCCAAGAGACTCAGCCCGCGCCGGCGACCAAGCCTGTTTCTTGTCACACTCATTGCGCTTGCCCAATTAAATCAAACATTGGCAAATAGACAGCCAAGAGGATGCCGCCCACGGCAAAAGCGAGCACGGCGGTTAAGAGCGGTTCAAGGGCACCCACCATCGCCGATGTCTTGCCCTCGACTTCCTTTTTCATGTGGTCTCTGATTTGACGCGTCACCTCGGCCAGTCGCCCGGTTTGTTCCCCGACAATCACCAACTGGTTCACAACCGGCGGAAACAGATCCCCTTCGCGATGTAATGATTGACTAAAACGTTCGCCGCGACGCACTGCCGAGTAGAGGCCTTGAATTCGGTGACGGACATATCGGTTTCCGATCGCCCGCGTCGCCGGCGGAAGAGCGTCTACGAGCGTGAAACCACTCTCCATCAGATTGGCCATCACATCCGTGAACTGAAGGATCGCGAGATTGCGAAAAAGGCCTCCCACCAAGGGCAGCTGCAAACAGTGTCGATCGATCCACAACCGCGTGATCGGGTTTTTGAGGAGCGCGGCACAGCCAAAGACGATACCGCCAAGCGCCCCCGCGATGAGGATTCCGTTGGACCGCATCACCTGACTGAGATCGATGAGAAATTGCGTGATCCCGGGAAGCGTCGCTCCCGAATCCGCGTACAACTCCTCAAACGTCGGAATGACCGAGACGAGCATGAACGAGACCGACGCGACGCCCGCTACGAGTAGAATCGCGGGGTACGTCAGTTTCTTGATCAGCAGCGTGTACTGTCCTGACGATTGCTCAATTTGAAGCGTGATTCGCGCCAACGCCTTATCGAGGGCGCCCGCTCGCTCACCGATCCGGACTTGATTGATCAAATTCTCATTGAACGCCAGGGGAAACGCTTTCATCCCATCCGACAGTGACTTTCCGCTTTTAATATCGCGAGCAATCGCACCCACGATTCCGCGGTATCGTTTCAACGAGTCATCACGTGAAACGGTCTCCAACGCGTGAAGCAACGAAACGCCGTTGTGCACCAGAGTGGTAACGTTGCGTAGGAAAAGGATCAGGTCCTTGCGTTTGAACTTGGACGACGGGTCGCTGCCGAACTTGATCGAGTGAAGCGATTCAAGCAAGCCTTTGGACCCGGAGTCCGCTTTCGCCTTTCCGCGAACGAGCGTTTGAGACATCGATCACCCCGAGAGTTTGAAGTAGACTTCTTCGACCGATGTCACCCCGAGCTTGGCCTGCTGCAATCCACCGATCGCAAGCTCAACCATGCCGTCCTCCGTTGCGATTTGCCGGAGTTTGCTCGCTGGCAAACCGGATTCAATGGCGGACTCCATCTTGGGTGTGACCGACATGATTTCGTAAATCGGCACACGTCCGGCGTAGCCGGTTCCTCCGCATTCGTCGCATCCGCCCGGCTGAAAGAACGATCCCGAAAGGTCGAGTTCGGCGGGAATTTCCCTGCCCGGGAACATCTTCTCGACGATCCCCATGTTGACCGGACATTCGCGTTTGCATCGATCGCAGAGTCGACGAAGGAGTCGCTGCGCGATCGACGCAACCAAAGCACCGGCGATCTTGAAGTGGTCGAGTCCCAAGTCGGCGAGACGCGCGATGGTTCCGATGGCATCGTTGGTGTGCAGCGTGCTGATTAGCAAGTGCCCCGTGAGCGCAGCCTGAACAGAGGTGGTCGCGGTTTCATGATCACGAATCTCACCTACCAGAATCACATCGGGATCCTGGCGCATCAGGTATTTCAAACCGTTTGCAAATCCCATCCCGAATTCGCCGTTGGCCTGGACCTGGTTGATGCCGGGCAGTCGAAATTCGACCGGATCCTCGATGGTCGAAATATTCTTCGTGGCGGCGTCCATACTGCACAACATTGAATACATCGTCGTCGTTTTCCCCGAACCGGTCGGCCCCGTCATGACGATCATTCCGTGTGGCCGATCGAGTAACGTCTTGACGAGCGTGACCTGCTGATCGGGCATGCCCAACGCATCGAAATCGAACGTTTTGCTGGACTCATCCAACACCCGCATCACAACCTTCTCGCCACGAATACAGGGGATGCAACTGACACGAAAACTCGCACGCGCCTCATCCGCTTGGATCGTGAGGTTACCGTCTTGCGGCCGACGCTTTTCGGCCGTGTCGAGATCGGCCAACACTTTCACGCGACCGACCAACGCTTCTTCTGAATCCCCGGGTACAGACATGATTTGGTGCAGTTGTCCGTCAATCCGATACCGCACCCGCATCTGTGGCGAGTCGGGTTCGAGGTGAATATCACTCGCCCCAGCGCGAACGGCCCCCATCAGGATCGCATCGACGAGCTTGATGACCGGCGACTCACTGTCCTCTTCCATGTAGGAATCGTCTTCCGCGCCGACGTTTTGATCGAGTTCCTGAAAACGAATGTCAACTGCGGTTTGCTTGGCCTTGATTCGATCGTCGAACGCGGCCTCGAGAAGGCGATCGATGCCGTCTCCCAAGCAAACCACCGGTTCGACCTGGTAGCCGGTCATCAGTTCGATTTCGCAAATCGCTTCCATGTCACTCGGTTGCACCATACCGACCCGCAGCACTTTGTCGTGCAGCTCGACCGGAGCCAGCTTGCGACTTCTCGCGAAGGCCTCGGGTAATAGCCGAAGGAGTTGAGCGTGTGTTTCTAACCCGTCGCAATCAAAGAACGGAGTCTCGTATTGCTCCGAGAGTGCTTGCCCCAACTGCTCGCGCGAAACCAAGCCTCGCGCCAAAAGGAAACTACCGAGCGGCAACCGTGTCTGCTTTTGGTCCGCCAACGCGGTGTGAAGCTGTTGTTCGGTGATGACGCCTCGGCCGACAAGAATGTCTCCAAGGCGACGGATTTTCATGGTCGCCATCGCTAAAAGTCCTCGGCGGCGACTTGGGCTGCGGCGGCTTCGTCGAGCATGGTCCGCAACTTGGAATCCAGCACCACGGGATCGTATGGCGCGATGAGGAAACTTCGCGCGCCCGCCTTGTAGGCCGCCTCCGCTTCGGTCAAATCGCCGCGGCTTGAAATGCACATGATCGGTACATGACTTGTGCACTCATCCGACGCGAGTGTTTCGATCCAGGTCATGCCTTCGCCGACTTCCAAGTCGAGGTCGAGGATGACCGCGTCGGGAAGTGAGTCACTCAACGACTTCGAAAACTCTTTGCCGGACCGCACAGCGTTGGCTGTCATCCCCATCAACTCGATGCGGAACGCTGTCACCTCCAAGACCGTCGGATGGGCGATGTAGACGAGAATGCGTTCGGCTTGCACGTTGAACCTTCGACACGGGTGGATGATCGTCGACGCAAACGGCCTGCCTTCGACCTCCGCGAACGCTAGGACAAGGTTTCGAGTTCGGCAATCAAATCAAGGGACAACGTCGGCGAACTCTCACCGAATCAGCATGCCGTTTTCGAGGGTCCACCGACAAATCGAAAATCGTCCGATCCGACGAGAGGATTCTGACACACGTTTTCGAAACGACCCGCGTCAGGTGTCCACCACTCAACCTCCATCGTCCACGCACTTCAGTGATCACCACCAAACACCTCCTCGGCGGACTCGTGCTCCTCCTTGTTGTTGGCTGTTCACCGAACGAAACAGCCAGAGAGCTGAATCGGCCGACGATCGCACAGGCTTCACCCATCACGAACACCACGCCGGTGACGTCGCCAAAGGCCCCCGCCGAAGCCGATCAAACCAGCACCCTGGAAAGACTCCTCGCCGACTTCACGAGTGACGCCAACGGATCGTTCTTTGGCCAACCTGCCAAGCCCGCCGAGGAGAAAGCGGCAGCGACGGTGGTACGACCACAGGTGACGATTCGCCTGATCGGTATTCTTGGACAGCCCTCGAAGCCCCAGCGAGCCTTGTTGAAGTTTGATGACAAAATGGTAACGCTTGCTTCAGGCCAAGCACACGATGAGATCGAACTCGTTTCGTTCAATGAGCGAAGTGTCACCCTCCGTGGGCGCGACGGCGAGTGGACCATTTCGTTGCTCGACCAGCCCGGTCAAGAGGCCGCCGCGACGGCGCCTCCTCAACGCCAGCGTCGCAGTCAAAAAGTGAAAACGCCGGGCACGCTCGATCTCCAGGACACAGACTTCCGAGACGCTTTTACGCGACAAGCGGCTCCCCTCCAGGACGACTTCGGAGGAATCGGTCCTTCAGGCGAATTCGGCGGCCCGGAACTACCGGGTTTGGATCAAGCGTTTGATGCGCCGGATCTCGCGGAACTCGAACTCTAGTCAATCCGTTCTTTCGCTACGTTGAGTGACAAGATGTGTCTTCCATCGATCCGTCGGCGTTGGTTTTGCGTGCTTCTTCTGGCGTTATTCGGTTCCCACGACGTTCTCGCAACGAACTACTACGTTCGAAGATCAGGCGACGATCGAAACTCCGGGACCAGCCGCTCATATGCGTTCCGGTCGTTGACGAAAGTGGCCACCGTCGCCGGGCAAGGCGATACCGTCTACATCGGTGCCGGAACGTATGACGACTCCGGCTACTTCAACGCTGCTCGGAAATCCAGCAGTGGGATACTTTCTATCGTCGGCGACACCCAAGGTACCTTTACCGGCGATCGCGGCGACGTCGTGATACGCTCGCCAAGCAACCGGTGGGGCATTCGTGTCGAAAGAGCGCGTGGCGTGCGCTTTCAAGGCCTGCGGTTCGAAGCGTACCCAGGGCGCACCAGTTACGGCATCGGGATCTCAAGTTCGATAGGCGTCGTGTCCATCGATGACTGTGAATTTGCAGAGGTGCGGTACTCGATCCGAGACTACGGAGGAAACCAGCTTGAGGTGACGAACAGCGTTTTCTCGGGTCAAGGCTACGGGGTTTATGCGACGGACTGCACCTCGCTGAGCGTGAATCAATGTCGCTTCGACGGGCTCCTTTTCGGTTGTCTTCCGATCGATGTCCCTGTGGCGAAGATTGGAAACTCGGTTTTTCGTGGGCCATCCGTCCGTTCCCGCAGTGACTATTACGACCGCGGCATCTACGGACGACGGACTGCGCTGCAAGTCCAGAATTGTCAGTTCGAGGGCTGCTACGAGGCAGTACGTGGAGACGACGTTGCGGGTGCCCAGATTGCGGATTGCCGTTTCGTTGATACGGTTTGGTACGCTTGCGAATGCGATGGTTCGAACCTCTCTCTGACTGACAGCATTTTCGACGGAGGTTACGTCGGTGTCGCTCTCGCGCACCAAGACGGTTCGGCGGCTCAACTTCGCAACGTGGATGTCAGGAACGTCCGGTTTGGCGTGGTCGCATTTGAAGGCGACTACGACTTCAATGACGTGGCCGTCGAAAACTGCTTGGTCGGACTGTACCAGGCCTCCTCGAACCCAAGACTCTCGTTGACTCAGGCAGATACCCTAGAGTTTGATTCAAACGAATACGCGATCTACTCGACGCGGCCATCTGCTCAGATTCAAGAAGTCAGCAACGGTTCCGGGGACGAAGAAAGTAGCCGTGATGAAAGGGCGGACGACGAGTCGGATCATGACGGCGCTAATGGTGAAGACGGCTCTCAAGGAAGCAGCACCGGAAACGACGACAGCGACCGCGACGATGACGGCGGCCAGGATACGGGCGGAAGCGGTACTCGTTTGGGTGGCAACGGATTGTTCGTTCGCGGACAGGACTTGTCGGGAAATCGACGCGCGATTCGGGCGTTCGGACGTCAGGTCGAAGTTCTGGAGTGCGAACTCGAGAACAGCCTCTACGGAATCGCTCTGACGGATTGCGCCGACTCGGATGTCATTCGTTGCGAGTTTGAAGGCAACGCGTCCAGTCCCGAAGCTTGCTACTTCGCAGTGTACGCCGACAACACGGGGTTGCAGTTCAGCGAGTGCAAAACAAGGAACTCACTCTACGGACTGTACCTCTTCAACCTCGGCCAATCCGCGCCGATCCTGCGTGACAATGTGATTGAAAAGCACACGTATGCAGGCGTCCGAGTTCAAGGCGGTCAGTGGAGCTATCGGGGCGATGACAATAACCTCATTCGCGAATCTCGATACGGTGTCATCGCCAACTCGATGAACTGGTCGATCCAGGATGTGACGACCGACGCGACCTGCGAGATCCCCATCCTTGAGTTTTACGGCGACTGCACCGCGAACGGTTTGCGAATCCCCGGAGGCCAGCGTGGATTCTACGCGTACGGTTCGCGCTCGCTCCGCCTCGCAAACTTCGCCGTTGAAAACTGCACCGGAACCGGAATCGATATCCGAGATTGTGACGGCATCGTGCTCGAGCAAGGTGTCTCCAGCAGCAACCAGAATGGCGTTCACATCAATGACCCCGATGGAGAAATCCCCGCGATTCGTGACTGCGAATTCTCCGGCAACACCTGGTACGGTTTGGTCCTCGTGGGAACGACGCTCTCCCCCACAACGCCCGCCAACCTCCGCTTCACCAACAACCGGTACGGTCTCGCCGTCCGCGATCAGCCGTTGACGATCACACCGGAACTGGGCCTGACCATTACCGGAAACGTTTACGGGATCGTGTGCTTCCGGAACGAGCTGTCGATGTCGGAGATCGAACTGACCGGAAACGGAATCGGAGCCTACCTGTACTCCGGCGGTCTGGTGATCGATTCGAGCAAGATCCAGGCATCGGAGTACGGAGTGATTGCGTTCCTCAGCACCCAAGGCGCGATCACCGACTCCCGATTTGAAGGCGGAAAAAACGGAATCTACGCGCGGGCGCTCGTCGAACTCCCCGAAGCGATCCGATTGAGTTCAGTCCAGGTCCACAATACCTCCGGCTATGCGTTCGGCCTGGTCGGAACAACCACCGACACAGTCCCCGCATCGATATCCGATTGTTCGGTGAACAACGCGGGCCGCGGCTTACTCACGCTTCGTGTTGACTCGACCGTGCAGAACACTCACTTCAAGGATCTACAAACCTACGGCCACTATCAGTACAGCGGCGGAACGGAATTGGTCGGATGCTCGTTCACGGATATTCCGAATGGCTGGGCGGTCTATGCGAAAGGCGATCGTTGCAACGTGTCTCGATCCCGCATTGCACGCTGCAAATACGGAATCGGCGTCTTGGCCGAGTCTGGCAGGGTCACCAACACGACGATTCATCGAACGACCGCAGGGATCTATCTGAACCGCGACGGCAGTCGACTCAACGTCTTCCATGCGACCGTCGCCGGCGGAACGGACTATGGAGTCATTCGCAATCGTGGGGACCTGCTTCTTCGCAATTCGATTGTTCAATCCAACCGGTACGCGCTCTACAACGCCGACTCCTCCGGAGACTTTGAACACAGCCACAACGTGGTGCATGGCCAAACGACCCCGTACCGAAACACGGCGCCCGGTATCGATGAATTGAGTAAAGACCCAGGGTTTGTCGATGTCGCCCAAGGAGACCTTCGTTTGGCATCCGGATCACCAGCGATCAACGCGGGGCTCGACCTCAGTCAGTGGATCGCGAATGACATCGAAGGCCACGCCCGCCCGAGTTTCAAAGGCTTCGAGATGGGTGCCTATGAGTACCTGAAGCCCGATGGTTCCATTCGTGTGATCAAATGGGACGAAGTGGCTCGCTAAGCACGAATGCGTGGGAGAGGCCCTGAAACACAGAACCCTCGCGTCCAAACGCCGCAATGTCATCGTTGCCGGTCGCCAAAAGATTCGGGGCTGCTCCACAGGGCGCATTCACTCCGAATCAAACTCATGATCGGACTGATGTACGGGCCCGCACAGCGTTTCAGCGAACTCTGCAGTCTGCGTTGCCGCGACGTCGCCAGGGCAAAGACAAAGTGGATCGCCATTTCCTGCCACGGGCGATCCAGGAGAGTGCCCCTCGCGACGCTAGCGGCTTCAATGTCTGCTCACCTTGCCCGAGAAACAGCACTGCCCGCGCAGATGGTCGACTTCGGGCACCAC
Organism: Planctomycetota bacterium; assembly: GCA_039821165.1. Lineage (GTDB taxonomy): Bacteria > Planctomycetota > Planctomycetia > Pirellulales > Pirellulaceae > Stieleria. The sequence goes on from JBCBOT010000112.1 coordinate 20,281, forward strand.
TTCAGCAGGTGCAACCCGCAGGGGCCAGGCGCTTCGAGCTGTTTACATGGTCACCCGGGCTGAGCCTGGGTCACCGCACACTGGTGAAAGCGAGTCACTTTCAGTTAACCTCTAAAGGGCAACAACTAGTGATTTGGATCCTCGCGGTGCCGCCCAAGCCGCTATCGTTGGGCGACCTCAGTCAACTATGAATTCCGTTTTCGTACTCCACCACATTCGCGCTGACGATGAGTACGGCGACGACGCCAAACTAATTGGCGTGTACCGTTCTCGCAGTGCCGCCGATGCTGCAATTGCACGACTGTCAGATCAACCCGGCTTCCGTGACCACACAGCGGGATTCGCGGTCAACGAATACCCGCTCGACAAAGACCATTGGACTGAAGGGTTTGGAATCGCGGATGATTGATGCGGCGGCGCGGACGGCTTGCATGCCTTTCCCCGATAGAACGTTTTTTCGCGGGGCGGTGTCGCAAACACCTTCTGTTGCAACGGGCATCCATGCCCTTTGCGACGTTAGCGGCTTCGACGCCTGCTGGCCTTGCCCCAGGAGCATAGTGGGCACTGACCGCACACATCGATGACGTGCAACACCGCTTGGGCGCAGCGCCCAGGCGCTCAGGCGCTCAGAGCCGTTCACATGGTCACCCGGGCTGAGCCTGAGTCACCGCACACTGGTGAAAGCGAGTCACTGTCAGTTAAACTCTAAACAGGGCAACAACTAGTGATTTGGATCCTCGCGGTGCCGCCCAAGCCGCTAACGTTGGGCGACCTAGATGTTTCGCATGTCGCGACTTCCGTGAATCACCCGTGCAACTTCGATCCCACCTTCTATCGCGCGAAAGAAAATCGCGTAACTGCCGACGCTAAAAGACCGGCATCCAGGTACACCGAACCCAGGCCGTTCTTCACCTAACTTCGGTTGCGTCGCAATGGTATCGCACGTTTCGCGAATTTTCAGCATCCAGTTGCGCGCAGCTTCCGGCTTGTCACGTGCAATGAACTCGACGATGCCAAAGATATCGTCATCCGCCTCCGGTGCGTAAATGACTTTCGCCATCAAACATTTCCGTTTTCAATTTCTCGAATCCGCTCTTCCGCTCGTTGAAATACATCTTCGGCTGGGATTCCTTGCCCCGCATCAAGCTGGTCAAATCCTTTCTTGACTTCAGTTCGCAACGTCTCCCGAGCTTGCAACAAACGTAGGCCTTCGGCCAGAACGTCCGATTCATTTAGAAACCTCTTTTCAGAAACCATTCTTTGCACAAATGGCACTAAATCACTCGGTATTTCGGTTGTCATGGCTATCTCAATTTCGACATGACTGGCAGGCTCGCCGGTCGTACAACATGGTTTTTGCGCTAAGGCCCTTCGGGCACACCTTCGTTGTGGTGCGGGCCTCGCTCCAATTATACAATCAAACCCGATTCTGGACATCATCGCGTTAGCGGCGGTGTCGTAAAGACCTTCCGACTATGTGCCCACGAGATGGCAAGGACCGGAAGGGCATCTTTTTTGATTAGTTCATGGCGCAGCTTCCGTCCTCGGAAAGAACGTTTGCAACACGCAGCTTCGGATTCAGTCGACTATTCGGGGTGTCTTGCTAAAAAAGCAAGTCTCAAGGGTCCATGCGAATGTCACGAGGCTTATTCGTTGCACCGAAGGTTCTGCCAAAGACCGGCAGACCATTCAGGAAGGTTTTCAAGCTCATCGTGACCACGGCCAACTAATGCGGCGAATCGTACTGGGTGTGGGCGTTGGTTCGTTTCCGTGAGATTGGGTTTGAAGGTGACGGGGATGCAGGACGGTGTTTGACTACAGTGAAGCCGACACCGACGGATTACGCCAAG
>JBCBOT010000113.1:0-21902 GCA_039821165.1 Planctomycetota bacterium
CGTCGGCCGCTCCCACTCGCGAAAAGCTTGGCGACATGACGATTGGTCATGATCAAGTTGCTGCCGACAACAAAGCCGGTGCCGCCGAAAGGGATACTCGCGTGCCCCGGAAGCTCGATACGGCCAATGGAGGGAATGGCGTTAGTCAAACTCTGTTTGTTTTCGGGTCGACTCAAATGCTCCCACGGCGAAGGTGGATCGGTAAACGAATCGCCGAGAATATTGATCACCGGTCGATTGCGTTTGAGGACAATCGCCTCCAAAGCGAATTCCTGGTCCGCGCTAATCTCCTCTTCATTCATCAGCCCCGACATGCCACGTTGGACCAAATCAAGTTCCTGGTCCGACGCATCGGTCGATTCCAAGATCAGACTCGGTGATTCCAGTGCCTGATCCGGAGCCACCTGCTGGAGCATCGTTCGCAGTTTTTGAAGCTTCTCTTTCCGGTCCATTTGTCGCCCATCCAAATAAGTCCCGACTCACCGCCGCGGTGAGCCCCTATTCCTGGTGTGCGATAATACTCCCTCCAAAAATTGTGGGGTGCTTTTTCCGAAGGGTACTCCGAAACATCACCCAAGAACGCGGTCACGCTTTTGTGAGCTGCGGGGCGCAGCGTCGCTAAGCCACCGGGTCTGGGTGGTGTAATCGGGGCGGAACAGCGCGCACCCTCCGTTCGTGACCTCAGCTTGCAGGGACGGTCCATTTTGGATCGGAAGCACGAATGAAACTCGGCCGACCCGATCTCACTTCCGCTGCGCTTTGATCTACGAAAGCCCGCCAAGACCCAGAGCGTGAATCTCGCCGGCCATTCAAACCGCGGTCGTTTCGCTTGCGGTATTCGCTGGGGCCGGCAGAGCCTCATCAGCGTCTTCGTGGCCGGCCGCCCCAAGACTTTCGCGAACCTCTTCGCTCGCGGTCCAATAGAAGATCGTGCCGATGATCGCCACAGTGACCTTGACTAACTCGAATACCAGTGCGATCAACGTTCCGGACGCGGCGGTCGGTGTCGCAGGAATCAACTTATAGAGCCAGTTCATTGCCAACTCGAGTACACCGATGCCTGCCGGTGTGATCGGTGCCGCCGATGCCAACATGGCCAGCGGGACAATCACCAGATGCTCAGATAGTGCGGGAATGCTCGGGTAGAGCCCGCGTGCGATCAAATACATGCTGACTGTTAACAAGCCGTGCACGCCGACACTCATCAAAATCGATGCACCGAATGCGAACGGATGATGGTGGAACATCCGCAGCGGCGGTCCGATCTTCAGCACCAGACCTCCGATCAACGGAAGCCGACCTCCCCACTGCACTAATCGATCCACAAAACTGCCACCGAACACCAACACGGACAGCACGAACGTGCCGGACACCGCGAGCAAGGCGGTGCCGAATTTGAGTTTGGCCATCTCCTCGTCAGGGGACACGCCGCCATGAAATAGAAAGGCGGCTGAAGCGAGCAACACGAGTCCGTAAAGGCCGACTCCTCGATCGACCAATACCGATGCGACCGCTTCGACGCGTTTGCCGGGTCGCCGTTTGGCGAGAAAGACGGCTTTGAAAACATCGCCACCGACGCTTCCGGCCGAGACGAAATTCAAAAGGAAACAGATCGCGCCCAGGCGGTGCGCCTCAAGCATCGTCAGCCGGATGCCCTGACAACGGACAAGCAAGCACCAACGTGCAAAGGAGAGACTGATAGCCGCGATGGCGACCCCCAGTGCCGAGGCCAGCAGCCAGTAGTTCTTCGGATGCTCGGAGAGCTCGCGCCACTCCTCAGGCTTTATCCGATAAACAAGAAACCCGATGATTGCCGCCGGAACGACAATCTTCAGAACGGTCATGACTAACTGACGGTTGGGCTTCATGAGAACTCGATTTCGCCGAAACGTTCACCGAGTTCTCCCCCCGAAAGCCGCCGAGGCGGCTTTTTCAATAGCAACTCGGAGAGGCGAGTTTATTCACCCAAAATCGCTTCGCTATCCCCGTTTCCGGCGGGAGGCTCTTCGGAACCGCCATCGACTGGCGGCTGACCGCTAAGCATCTCGCCAAGGGCGGCATCATCGATCGACGGCGACGGTTGCGGCTCCTGAGCATCCACGGGTGCACCAGGTCCCAACACCTCGTCGCCGGCGTCAAGCAATGGAAACTGATCCGTGAGTGTCGCTCCCTCACCGGCAGCCATCTCCTGAAGTGCTTCAGGTCGGTAGTTGACCTCGGACTCCTGGAACATCCGGAAACCCGTCCCTGCGGGAATCAGGTGACCGAGGATCACGTTCTCCTTGAGTCCAACCAGTTTGTCGACCTTACCGGCCAGAGCCGCCTCGGTGAGGACTTTGGTGGTTTCCTGGAAAGAGGCCGCCGAGATAAACGAGTTCGACTGAACAGCCGCTTTCGTGATCCCGAGCAACTGCGTGCTCGCGGTCGCCTTCTTTGGCTTCTTGCCTTTGGCAGGTGTACCGCCGCTCGCCTCAATCTGCGCGTTGGTTTCCTCGAACAACTCCTTCGGGATGATCGTGCCTTCCGCGTAATCGCTATCGCCAGGTTCGGCGATCTTCATGCACTTGGTCAGTTCCTGATTGGCATGTCGGAACTGGAATCGATCGATCACCAAACCGGGCAGCAAGTTCGTATCACCAGCAGATTCGACTTTCACCTTTCGAAGCATTCGAGCGATGATGATTTCGCAGTGCTTATCGTTGATCTCCACTTTCTGAGTCTGATAAACCTGCTGAATTTCGTGGAGCAAGTACTGCTGAACCGCTTCTTCACCCGAGACACGAAGGATGTCGTGGGGAACAAGCGGACCTTCGACGATCGACTGACCGGCTTTGACAAAGTCTCCGGTGTGCACGAGGAAGTGCTTTCCGGTCGGGATCAAGTGTTCTCGTTCAATACCGGACTCGCTGCGGACAACCACGGTCGTCTTTCCACGTTTCTTTTCCGGCAAGATTTCGACCTCACCATCGACCTCCGCGATGATCGCGGGGTCCTTCGGCTTACGAGCTTCGAAAATCTCGGTGACTCGCGGCAGACCACCGGTGATGTCGGAAACACCACCGCTGTCACGCGGCATTTCGGCGAGGACCGTTCCAGGCACGATGTCCTGGCCGTCGGATACGGAGATCGTTGCTCGTTCGGGAAGGAACTGAACATTCAATGCTTTGCCGGTATTGTCTTCGACAACAATTTGCGGGTGCAGGTCGCCCTTGTGTTCGACAACTGCCATCCGCATTTTGCCCGACGCTTCTTTTTCGCTTCGAACGGTTTCGCCTTCGACGATATCCTCGAAGCGGACCTTACCGGAGACCTCCGAGAGGATCGGCACGGAGTACGGGTTCCACTCGCAAAGCACGGTTCCTGGCTCGACCTTGTCGCCATCCTCCACCATCAACGTTGCACCGTTGGGGATCGGATAGCTCTCGAACTCACGACCACGGCTGTCGACCAACGCGACTTCGCCGTTACGGGTGAGCACCACCTGTTTGCCTTCCGAGTTCTTGACCGCACGGATTCGAGTCAGCCGAACTTCACCGGCCTTCTTACTCTTGATGTCCGAATCGGTTTGGATCTTGCTGACCGAGCCACCGATGTGGAACGTACGCATCGTCAACTGAGTACCAGGCTCACCAATCGACTGTGCAGCGATGATGCCGACGGCCATCCCTTCTTCGACCATCGCACCGGTGGACATGTCCATGCCGTAACAGCGTCGACAAACACCGAGTGGTGCGTCACAGGTCATCGGAGAACGCACCTGCAGTTTTTCGACGCCCATCTGCTCGATCTTGCGAGCAATCTCCGGCGTGATCATTTCGCTTTCGCCGACGATGACTTCGTCGGTGACTGGATTGACAATTGCCTTTCGACTAACTCGACCGTTGATCGATTCCGCCAAGCCGACTTCGACTTTTTCACCGCGATAGATCACTCCCTTGGTGATCCCCTGCGTCGTGCCGCAGTCGTCCATCGTGATCACGACGTTTTGGGCGACGTCCGCGAGCTTACGCGTGAGGTAGCCGCTGTCCGCCGTCTTCAGTGCGGTATCGGCCAGACCCTTTCGGGCACCGTGCGTCGAACTGAAATATTCGAGGACGGAGAGACCTTCGCGGAAACTCGCCTTGATCGGAGTTTCGATGATTTCGCCGGTCGGCTTCGCCATCAAACCACGCATACCCGCGAGCTGCCGAATTTGAGCGATACCACCCCGTGCACCGGAGTGACTCATCAAGAAGACGGGGTTGATGTACCAACCGCCACGACGCGTATCGGACTCCATCGCCGCCATCATGTCGGTCGTGATGTCATCGCGTGTCTTGGACCAAACGTCGAGCACCATGTTGTAACGCTCGTCATCGGCCATCAAACCGCGATCGTAATCCTTCTTCAGCTTCATGACCTGCTTTTCGGCATCCTTGATGAAGCTGGTCTTGGAGTCCGGCGTCACCAAGTCATCGGTACCGAAGGAAAGTCCACTGCGGGTCGATTCGCGGAAACCCATTTGCATCATGTCGTCGAGCAAATGGATCGTCGCGCGACGTCCGAGCCGTTGGTAACAATCGCTAATGCAACCGGCGAGGTCACCGCTTCGCATCGCACGGTTGTAGAAGTCCATTCCGTCGGGAAGCATTTCGTTGAAGCGAACGCGGCCCGGCGTGGTTTCGATGATCGCACCATATTGCGAAGTATCCTCTTCGGTCTTCAATCGCTGGTGACGCGGCAAGCGCATCTTGATCTTGGCGTGCAAGTCGACGATGTCCTGCGCGAGCGCAAATTCAACTTCGTCATAGCTCGCGAACACCATGCCTTCGCCACGACGACCGGGCAATTCGCAGGTCATGTAGTAGCAACCCATCACGATGTCCTGGGACGGACTCATGATCGGTTTTCCGTTGGATGGTGCGAAGACGTTGTTCGTACTCATCATCAACGTGTGAGCTTCAACCTGAGCTTCGATCGAAAGCGGCAAGTGAACTGCCATCTGGTCGCCATCGAAGTCGGCGTTGAATCCCTTGCACACCAATGGGTGCAGGTTGATCGCGTTACCTTCGACGAGCGTGGGCTCGAATGCCTGGATCCCCATCCGGTGAAGCGTGGGGGCGCGGTTCAGCAACACGGGGTGATTGGTGATGACCTGCTCGAGAATATCCCAAACCTCTTCGTCCTTTCGCTCGAGCATCTTCTTGGCCGACTTGATCGTGTCGGCGTGGCCCAGTTCTTTCAAACGTCGGATGATGAACGGCTGGTAAAGTTCGAGTGCGATCTTCTTCGGCAGACCGCATTGATGCAGCTTCAGACGTGGACCGACAACGATTACCGAGCGGGCGGAGTAATCGACCCGTTTGCCGAGCAGGTTTTCGCGGAAACGACCCTGCTTTCCCTTGATCATGTCCGTCAGCGATTTGAGCGGACGGTTCGATGAGCCGAGGACCGGTCGCTTGCAACGGTTGTTGTCAAACAGAGCATCCACCGACTGTTGGAGCATTCGCTTCTCGTTGCGAATGATGACCTCGGGAGCATTGAGGTCGACCAGCTTTCTCAGTCGGTTGTTACGGTTGATGATCCGGCGGTACAGGTCGTTCAAATCGCTGGTCGCAAAGTTACCGCTATCCAACAACACCAGAGGACGGAGGTCGGGCGGGATCACCGGAATCACGTCCAGAACCATCCACTCGGGACGGTTGTCGCTGTCGCGGATCGATTCAACGATCTTCAGACGGTTGGTCAGGTCTTTCTTCTTCTGCTTGCTACCGGTCTCATCGAGCTCGATCCGGAGCTGTTCGGACAGCTGAACCAAATCGAGTTGGTTGAGCAGCTTGCGAACCGCTTCGGCACCCATATCCGCTTCGAACGAACCGGGACCGTACTGTTGACGCGCGGCGCGGAACTCTTCCTCAGTCAAGAGTGCCTGATGTTCCAGGTCCGTTTGCCCCGGGTCGACGACCACGTAGTCTTGGAAGTAGATCACCTTCTCAAGCGAGCTGGTCTTCATGTTCAACAGGTTGCCGAGACGAGACGGCATCGCCTTGAAGAACCAGATGTGCACAACGGGCGCAGCGAGGTCGATGTGCCCCATTCGTTTCCGACGGACACGGCTGTGCGTGACCTTGACCCCACAGCGGTCACAGATCATCCCCTTGTACTTCATCCCGCGGTACTTGCCGCAGGCGCACTCCCAGTCTTTTTCGGGTCCAAAGATCCGCTCACAGAACAAGCCATCCTTTTCAGGACGGTAGGTCCGGTAGTTGATCGTTTCGGGTTTTTTGACTTCACCAAACGACCAACTCTTGATGTCCTGCGGTCGCGCCAACGAGATGCGGACCGACGCGTAATCATTGATACGATCGTAGTTGCTGGTTTCGCCAATCGACATAATGGAAAGCCTTTGCGCGGTGGGCGGTTAAGCGGTAGCTTTGTATTGAAATCAGTCGCGAGCGTGGCGGATCGCGACTTGCAAGTGGCGGTGCCGTGTGACGGCTGTCGCAAATGCGACGGGCGGACGACGAACGTCCGGCACTCGGCCTAGATCGGTCGTTTCTCGAGCTGCATGTTGAGAGCCAATCCTCGGATCTCGTTAGTCAGTACGTCAAAACTGGCGGGTGTTCCGGCTTCGAGCGTGTTCTCGCCCTTGACCATCGACTCGTAGATCTTCGTTCGACCTTCGACGTCGTCGCTTTTGACGGTGAGCAGTTCTTGGAGGATGTACGCAGCGCCGTAGGCTTCGAGCGCCCAGACTTCCATTTCTCCGAAACGCTGGCCGCCGAAACGAGCTTTCCCGCCGAGCGGTTGCTGAGTGATCAACGAGTAAGGTCCGGTGCTTCGAGCGTGAACCTTGTCATCAACCAAGTGGTGCAGCTTGAGCATGTAGATGTAGCCGACGGTTGTTTCCTGCTCCATCGGCTCGCCGGTACGACCATCGATCAGGCCAACCTTCCCGTGACGAGGCAACCCGGCTTCGTCGAGCACATCGTTGATCTCGCCTTCGCTGGCTCCGTTGAAGACCGGCGTGATGGCCTGGAAACCGAGTTTCGCTCCGGCCCAGCCGAGGTGCGTTTCGAGGATCTGCCCCACGTTCATTCGGCTGGGGACGCCGAGTGGGTTGAGCAGGATTTGCAGGGGTGTTCCGTCGGGCAAGAAAGGCATGTCCGCGATCGGCAAAATCTTGGCAATCACACCTTTATTTCCGTGTCGGCCGGCCATTTTATCGCCGACGCTGATGACGCGTTTGGTGGCGATATAGACCTTGGCCATTTGCAGAACGCCGCTGCGGAGTTCGTCGCCGCGCTTCATGCTGTTGAGCTGTCGATCGCGTCGATCGATTGCCATTTCGACGCGGCCCCAGTTCTCCCGGAAGGCGGTCTCGACGGCTTCCTTCTTGTCGTCTCCCTTGACCTGATCGAGCACGTGATCGAGACGGAAGGCGGTCGCCCGCTCGGCCACGAACTTGGGATCCTGACCGTCAGCAAGTGGAGTCCCGGTCGAATCCTTTAACTTGGTACCACCGGCTTCTTCCAACTCGCGAACGAGCCCTTCGAACGTCGATGCGATTTCGAGATTCCCTTCCGCTTCGACTTCCTTCAGCTCTTTCTCGAATGCCTTTCGCTCATCGTCCGACAAACTCATGCGACGCGAGAACTTGTGGGTATCGATGACGATACCTTCGATTCCCGAGGGGACTTCGAGCGAGTCATTTTTGACGTCTTCGCCGGCTCGACCGAAGATCGCGTGCAGCAGCTTCTCTTCCGGCGTCAACTCGGTCTTGCTTTTCGGGCTGACCTTGCCGACGAGGATGTCGCCAGGCTTGACGTAGGTACCGACCTGAACAATGCCGTTCTCATCGAGGTTGCGGAGTGCCTTTTCGCTGACATTGGGAATGTCGCGGGTGAACTCTTCACGCCCCAGTTTGGTCTCACGGATTTCGACGTCGAAGTCTTCGATGTGGATCGAAGTATACGTGTCGTTCCGAACCAACTCTTCGCTAATGATGATCGCGTCTTCGTAGTTAAAGCCGTCGAACGACATGAAACCGACGAGAACGTTGCGTCCCAGTGCGAGTTCACCGTCGCGGGTTGCGGCGCCATCGGCGATGATCTGGTCCTGCTCGACTTCGTCACCGAGTTTGATCAGTGGTTTCTGATTCTGACAGGTGCGCTCGTTCAGCCCCTGATATTTCTTGAGCTCGTAGCGGTCGCTGCCGATTTCGATGCGACTGGAGTCGACATACGTCACGGTGCCGGCACGCTTCGCTCGCAAGACCATCGCGCTGTTTCGGGCGACCTCACGCTCCATACCGGTCCCGACGATCGGAGGCTCCGCCACCAACAGCGGAACGGCCTGACGCTGCATGTTCGAACCCATGAGCGCGCGGTTCGCATCGTCATGCTCGAGGAACGGGATCAAACCGGCTGAGACACCGACCATCTGGCTCGGTGCAACATCCATGTAGTTGACCTGCTTCGGCTGGACGATTTGGAAGTCCGACTTCACCCGCGCGATCAGGTTCGGCCCGGGAACGAGTTCGCCGCCTTTGACTTCGGTGTCAGCCGGTGCAACGTAGGCTTCGTTTTCCTCGTCCGCACGCAACCAAACGACATCGTCGGTAACCTTACCTTCCTTCACGCAGCGGTACGGCGTGATGAGGAACCCATAGTCATCAACACCCGCGTAAATCGCGAGCGAACTGATCAAACCGATATTCGTACCTTCCGGCGTCTCGATCGGGCAAATCCGACCGTAGTGCGAAATATGCACGTCACGAACTTCAAAGCCGGCACGTTTCCGGTTCAGACCACCGGGACCAAGTGCCGAAAGACGACGCTCGTGCGTCAACTGACTCAGCGGGTTGGTTTGGTCAACGACCTGAGAAAGCTCGCCACGGCCGAAGAAGAAATCGATCGCCGCCGAAACACTCTTCGGGTTGATCAATGAGCGAGGAGTCATGTCCTGCGCGTCTTTGACACTCATCCGCTCCTGGACCGTCCGGCGCAGCTTTAAAAACCCTTTGCGGAGTTCTTCGCACGCCAGTTCGTCGATCGTTCGGAGGCGGCGGTTTCCGAGGTGGTCGATATCATCGATCTCGGCGTCGCTTTCCGGATCGAACAACTCGATCAGGTAGCGAATCGACTCGATCATGTCGTCCGGACGCAAGGTCATGATCGATTCGCTGACACCCAAACCGAGCTTACGGTTGAGGCGGAATCGACCGACACGACCAAGGCGGTAGCGGTTGTCGTCGTAGAACTTTTCATCGAACAACACCCGCGCCTTCTCCAATTGCGGCGGGTTACCTGGGCGGAGGCGTTGGTAGATACGGAGCAGGGCCTCTTCGTGGCTGGCGGTGTTGTCTTCCATCAGCGTATTGAAGATCACGGGAACCCGCGGAGCGTCCATGCACTGGATGCTCTTCACGCCAGCGGTGCAGATCGTCTCCGCGATCTCTTTGGTGATTCGATGGGCCGCCTCGATGATGATTTCACCGGCTCGCTCGCTACCACTCGGGTAGACGACATCGTCGACGGCGATCTTGCCTTCGATTTTCGGTGCGCTTTTGACGCTCGACAGCTTTTCGGTCCGTGTCGGATAGAAAGCCTGCAGAATCTCCGCATCGGTCGAGAGCTTGGGATCCATCGCTCGCAACAAGGTCGTCGCAGCGAACTTACCGCTCTGGTCGATTCGAACCGTCAGCGAATCTTTCTTGGTGACATTGAACTCCACCCAGCTGCCGCGCTCGGGAATCACCCGGCACGAGGGCAACTTACGATCGGTCGTCGTGTCCGTGTCCCAAACAAAGTCGACACCCGGCGATCGGTGCAACTGGCTAACAACGACGCGCTCTGCACCGTTGATGATGAACTCGCCGCCGCCCATCATGATCGGCATGTCGCCGAGGTAGACCTCTTCCTCATGCGGCTCTTCCCGATTGAGACGCAACCAAATACGGAGGGGCAGCCCGTAGGTCAGGCGGAGCTGACGACACTCTTGACTCGTGTAACGCGGCTTCCCTAGTTCGTAATGCAGGTATTCCAGCGTGATATTCCCGTCGTAACTGGAGATCGGGAAAATCTCGCGAAGAACGCTCTCGAGTCCCTCATCGGCTCGGGCTGCTGAGTCGGCGTCTTCCTGAAGGAATTGCTTGTAGGACTCTGTTTGCAGAGCGGTGAGATCCGGAAGCTCAAATTGACCTTGATCGGTTCCAAAGGTTCGGACGGTGGTGGGCTGAAGACGACGTTGAGACGTAACTGCCATCGGTAGAGAAAGCTCCTGCTGGACTGGTGACACCCGCGCCTGCGGAAGAACGATCGAGAGTGGGCCGCCGCCTCACTCAAGAGTTCCCGCCGAAGGGGCAAGCTATCGATCGAAGTCGCTGGAAAGAACTGGGTCGTGAACACACGCGAACGGGGACAAACGCGAACTCATTCGTGGTCGATCGGTTAAGGGATGCTCGGCTCGACCGACGAATTCAAATCGCCCGGAAATCGGACGCTGCTTCCGCGTGGTATCGCGTGCAGTCGGTCGGGTGAGCGTTGCGATCGGAACGGTTGCCAAAACAATCTGGACTGAGGTTTCCATGCGGCGAGACAGGCTGCGCAATTCCTGGGGCGCACGGACGGAAGGGCAATCGACACAAAAACGAACGGCTGTCCTAGCTCAACCCTGGAGAGTACCAGATCCGGCATTTTTCGCAAAGGCCAACCGGCGCAACTGGCCCGAATTGTGCTAGCGAGCCAATCCGCACCCTCAAGTCCCCTACACACAACGACTTGGGACAAGACCGCGGCCAACGGGTTCGCGTGTTTTTTCGCTGGGATTCGCCCCCCAACAGAAATTCCACAAAAATCGGGGCTCAATCCTCCGCTACGTCCTGCCCCTCCAGAGCCTCGGTCGCCAGAGTGTCGCGTTCGCCGGCGACCCGCACCCTCCAAAGTGGCAGGCTGATTGTCGAACCCGCCCGAATCAACGGATGCAACTTGCTATCGGCCGACGGCGTCACAATCAGCAATTCGTCCTCCGCACGAACCCCCGTCACGATCCCTGAAAGCGTTTCAGGCCAATATCGCACAGGCGAATCGAACTCGACCGGCAAAGGCAAGCCCGACGGCTCCACCAACTTTGCCCAGTCCTCTGCGGTTTCGGGCTCGGTGGCCCCGTCTTGCTCAACCTCAACCGGCGTGACCTCCTCATAGTCCGATTCGGCAGCACCAGACTCGTCCGTGGCCACGTAAAGCGTCCGCCTCATCGTTCGATGGTTGAGAGGAATTCGATTTCGCCACGCCAACTGCCCTGCAAGATCCTCTCCATGCCAGAGATACGGATACGACTTGACGATGATCGTCTCCGCATCGGTAAAACGCTGAACCACGGCGAACAGTCTCTCGACAGACCTCGGGTTTTCATCGAGCACGCAGACATCGATCGCTCTGACATCGGACGCCAATTGCGAAGCCACCCTGGTCGGCAGCGGGACCGTTTCGTACCGAACTTGGCTCGTCGCGATTAACAACTCGTCACCGGAGTCCGACGTCACGAGCCAGCCGGTCTCACCGTCGATGGTCCCCAGCAACTCCACCTGACACTTTGTCTCAAGCGTTTCGTCGACGACGTTTTGAATCGTGGCGCCATCAATCGAGCGACTGACCGGCGCCACCACCGTCGCGCATTCCTGCACCGTTCGTTCCATCGGTGAAAATGCGGGGAACTCGGTGGTCACCTTGCCCCAGTTCGAAATCGCCGCCAGTCTCGCCTGCACGTTTGGACGACGCAGCCAGCGAAGCGCGCGTTCTTCATCGAGCTCCTTCAAAGCGGCAACCAGCCCGTCCGTGTCACCCTCATAGAGACACTGCTCACAAGCAGCCGGCATGTCTTCATTGAATCGCTGGCTGAAACGCTGCATTGCCGCGGCTGCCCGTTCGGGCTGACCCAATCCGAGGTGGCATGCGACGAGTGATTCAGCTGTCGCGCGCCCATAGGCAACCATCCCCTCCGAATTCAATCCTTTCTCGCATCGCTCGAAGGCCGCGATCGCCCGCTCAAAATCGCCACGATTCTGGTGAAAGTTGCCAACGATCCTCCAACAGCGAATATCGAGAGGCGAAAGCGATTCATCGCACACGGTATCGATCTGCTTGGACCAAGCCTCTATTTGATCCGCGTCCGCAAGTTGAGATGCCGTTCCCAAAGCCGAGAGCAACAAACCTGGCTGCAATTCCTCATGAAGCTGAATCTCTTCGCAAGGCAAACCTCCGGCAACGGCAAAACCCGCGAGGGAAGTGGCCAATGACTGGGGCATCTCGCGCTCGTCATTGATGATCGAGCGTGCGTCATGAATCGACTTGATGTAGCGAGTCACTGCTTCACGCCGCGACTGGTTGTAATCGCCATAGGCAAACGCATCGGCTTGCGATCCCTGAATCCCACGTTCGGCGAGCACAATGTCCGATATTAGGTTGTGCAACGGATTGCGTGGTACTTCGGCAAGAAATGCGTCGACACTCGGATGCCAGATGTCACCGCGACAGTGCTCGAGCGCACGCACCATCATCGGCTGATCCACATGCCATGCCTCCACGAACTTCTTGGCTTCGCCCAATTCCAACCAGAGGTCCGCCAACGTCGAATCCACCAGTTCAACAATCCACTCCTCTTCGTTTTGCGCAGTCCTACTGTTGCGGAACAATTCCAACAGTCCGACAGATTTCTCTTCCTCGCCGGCCAACCAGTACAGGTATCCGGCGAGCGCAAATCGGACCGGAAAGTTCGCGAGTCGCTCTTCCGATTCAACAGCCCTCGCCGCAAGGCCATAGTCTGCTTCGTATCCGTTCTCAGCCTCAAACAAAAGACACACAGCTGAATTGTGAGCGTCTTGACTCTCCGCAAAGAGCTCTGCGACCTTGTTGCCGTAGAACCGTTGTTCGAGGTGCTCGCTTCGCGCGGTGTTGCGAATCTCGTCGGACTGTGCCGCGCGTAGTGCCTTGAGACTCCACTGGGCCGCTGCGTCCAAGTTGCCCTTACCCTCCTCCACGTTTGCCCAAACCAATTCGCCGATGCCGTTGGGAACCTCGTTTGATTCGAGGTAGGCCAGGAGATGTTCGCCCCACTCAGGAGACCGCTCACAACGCAGCGCCAGGTTCAACCATCGAGTGTCCAATGTCGATTCATTCGCGCGGACACACTCGAGCAACGTCGGAAAGTCTTCGGCCCTCGCAAGGTCTGCGAGGCGGTAGAAAAAGTGATCGTCCGCGGGCAAAAGTCGCAACGCGTTGCCCAGTGCCGCAATCGCTTTTTCGTTGCCATCCGTCGACTCGTAACACGTCGACAGAATGGACTGAACGTTGGGGTGATGCAAACCCGATTGCGCTGCGGCTTTGTTCGCGTACACCTACGCTTGCTCGTAGTCGTCCATGTAGGTGCGGCAAATCGCGAGAGTCGGCCAAATCCCCCAGCAGGCGTCAGGATCTTCGATCGACAAGAGAACACGCTCCGCTTCGCCGTATTCATCAAGGTTCATCCACCCGTATGCGACTTGCAGTTTGGCGCTGAGCCTCGAAGCCGCTTCGACTTCTTGATTCTCCGCGCGACGTAGGATCGTGAACGCTTTGTCGGCATCGCCGTCGTAGTACTCGCTCGTGGCTTCTTCAACCATCTCGATTACTTCGGCGGAATCCAGCATTCCCGAATCATCATCGGACGCAAAATACGAAGCATACTCATCGGAGGTCCGAAGTCCGTTTTCAAGATCGAGCACATCGTAGTGCTCCCATCCGCGCCCCGTTCGAACAAGGTAAATGCGTAACGAGGTTGCTGGATCATCCGTCGAATAAAGCAACACATCGGCTGTTGCAAGTTTGTCATTCTCGGGATCGGCCCGGACCGCGAGGATGGCTTCGTGGTCCGATGCGTACATCTCCGGCGGGTAGATCGACAACGTGTTCCGCAAGACAAGTTGATCACCAAAGTCCATGCCTTCGGCGTACGGACTCCGCATGACGGCTTCGATAAACATCGGCACGTTGACTGAAACCGTTTCGCCGCGACGTGCCCTGTCGATCGCGGCAAGAAGCGTGTTTTCGATTTCGAGACTGTCAATCGATGGCCCACTCTCAAATGCGGATTCGACGGACGCTTTGTAATCCGCGAATTCCTCCTGCAAGTCCGTGTTGCGAGGCGGCAACGAAGCAACGGGAGTCGGCCGAGCGTGCTTGTAGACGCCCGTTCCCACCACCGCTGCGAGGCACACGAAGGCAAGGAACATCACACCGAGAATGACACCCACAATGGCCATCGGACTGCGAGTCGTTCGAGGCGGTGGGGCAAAGTTCTCGCGGTCGGCGAATGGATTCGGGGCATTCGACATTGGCTTGCGATCAAAGAGACGCGGGCGAATTAATTCCAAGGCCACATGTTCATCATAGCTGCTCAAGCGACCTTGGCCGCGTGATAGCCCCGGTCGCATCGGTCGACTAGGCTTTGCTCTGGCGAGCGTCACGCCGAGACGCTCCGTGAAGACTCATTCAACGCCAAGGCGGAGCGATTCCATGGTCCAACGAACCTCCTTTATCCACCGAATAACACAACCCAACCGCGCCTTGCTCGGTTCCGTGTTCGCGATCCTTGCCGTCTGCTTTGTCAGCAGCGTCCGGGCTGCGGACAAACCCAACGTGATCGTCATCATGGCCGATGACTTGGGCTACGGTGATGTTGGGTGTTATGGCGCGACCGAATTGGAAACGCCACACATCGATCGTCTCGCCGAAGGCGGATTGCGATTCACGCAAGGTTACTGCAGTGCGTCGACGTGCACGCCGACAAGATTCTCTCTGCTCACCGGCATGTACGCCTTTCGCCAACCGGGCGCGGGAATCGCGCCTCCCAATGCAACCGCGCTGATCAAGCCGGGCACCGCAACGCTTCCATCGGTCATGAAAAAGGCGGGCTACTCGACCGCCGTGATCGGAAAGTGGCATCTCGGTTTGGGTCAAGGCGACGCGCCGGATTGGAACGGCGAACTGAAACCGGGGCCGCTCGAAATCGGATTCGACTACTGCTATCTCCTGCCCACCACGAATGACCGAGTCCCCAGCGTCTACGTCGAGAACCATCGCGTTGTTAATTTGGATCCCGCGGATCCGTTGTGGGTCGGCAAAAAGCGACCGAGCCCGGATCACCCCGTCGGCTCCGACCCGGAAGTCCGTAAGACACTGAAGATGGACTGGAGCCACGGTCACAATCACACGGTGCACAACGGCATCGGACGCATCGGGTACTACACCGGAGGCCACGCCGCCCGCTGGCGCGACGAAGACCTCGCGGACGCTTGGGTGGAGAAGTCGGTCGAGTGGATTGAGAAGCACCAAAAGGAACCGTTCTTCCTGTTCTTCTCCTCCCACGACTTGCACGTTCCACGGATGCCGCACGAACGCTTCCAGGGAAAGACGAAACTCGGCTTTCGAGGCGACGCGATTGTTCAGCTCGACTGGTGCGTCGGCGAACTGACGAAAACGCTCGACCGACTCAACCTGAGCGACAACACATTGATCGTTTTCTGCAGTGACAACGGGCCCGTGCTGGACGACGGTTACCAAGACGGCGCGATCGAAAAACTTGGCAAGCATCAGCCTGCGGGCATCTACCGCGGTGGGAAGTACAGCATCTACGAAGGCGGAACACGCACACCGTTCATCACCTATTGGCCGGGCACGATCAAACCAGGCGTCAGCGACAAGATCGTTTGCACCGTCGACCTCGCTGCCAGTATGGCATCGCTTACCGGAACGGAACTTCCCAAGGGAGGTTGCCACGACAGTTTCAACGTGCTGCCCGCCTTGCTCGGAAAGTCCGATGCCGAGGGCCGCGATCACTTGCTGCAGCAACCCAACAAGGGTCCAACGCTGGCGCTGCGAATCGGCAACTGGAAGGTTCTCGAATACGCGAATGACAAACCGATCAAGCGTCTCACCTTTGAAAAAGGTCCCGGCAAGTACGAACTTTACGACCTCTCAAACGATCCAGGCGAACGCAACAACCTCATCAAGTCGGAACCCGATAAGCTGAAGGAAATGCTTGCGGCTCTCAAGAAGATTAAAGACAACGGACACTCTCGACCCGACTTCTAAAACGACGCATGTCCCAAGATCCAGCCAACCCCTTCAGCTCGCCCGTCAATCCATACGCCGTCGAGACGCAGACTCCCCAAGGCGGTCCGTCCGGCGGGCGCGGTTTGATCAATCAACTCGGCCCACTGGGCATTTGCATGATGGTCCAGGGCGGTTTGGAAGCCGTCATGGCGATCGGTCTTGGCGTGTTTGCGATGATCTTTCCCACGATCCTCGCGCAGCAGCAGGGCAATCAGCCGATGCCGCCGAATCTGCAACCGATGATGCAAATCATGTACGCCACGTTCGCGGCGGTGCTGTTGGTCGTGGCTGTGCTGCACATCCTCGCCGGCATCCGAGTGCAACGCTACGACAGCCGCGTCCTCGCATTCGTGGCACTCGGCTCCGGGTTCCTGACCTTTTTCGGATGTTACTGCATGCCGACGGCAATGGCATTGTTCGTTTGGGGCCTCATCGTGCTCGTAAACGGTCCCGTCACCCAAGCGTTCCAATTGAAAGAGCAAGGGCGATCGAAAGAGGAAATCGACCGCATGCTGGTCTAAGCACTGCCCCGTAAGGGTCCGAGGGAACTGAGAGTTTTTTCCGCGGGCCGTGTAAGAAAACCGACGTTCGCGAGAGGTATGATGGAACTCAATCGAACGGAAAGGTCGGATGCAGGAAATACCGCAAACGCGCGCAAGCTTGCTGTTACAGCTGAGCGAGAGAAGCGATGATGCGTGGACCGAATTCTTAGCGGTCTACGAGAAAGCGTTGCTCAAGTTTTGCTTCAGCAAGGGGCTGCAGGAAGCGGACTGCGAAGACGTCATCCAGGATGTGCTGCTCGCCGTCATCAACAAGATCTCCGACTGGGATCCCGATGAAGGAAAGGGGCGTTTCCGCGGGTGGCTTTTTCGTGTCGCAAGAAACGTTGCGGTCGATGTGATCGACCTTCGGGCCAAAAAGGCGGCCGCCTCCGGCGACTCGCAGGTGGCTCGCATGCTCGCCGAGATTCCAGCGGACTCAACGCCGGAAGCGTCCTTTGAAATGGACTATCAGCGGGCACTGTTTGATTGGGCTTCGCAGCAGGTGAAATCCGAAGTTCAGGAAATCACCTGGTTGTCGTTTCGCAAGACCGCCGTCGAAGGCAAGAAAGCGGAACAGGTATCGCAAGAACTCGGCGTCCCGGTCGGAAGCGTTTACACCGCGAAGTGTCGCGTCGTCGCACGGATCCGTGCGAAAATCGCTGAACTCGACGAGGGGATCGATTTGAAGTTGGGAGCCGAGTAACCCAGTTCACCTCCAAAGAGAACCTATGCCAAAGCCCAATCAAGAGATCCTGTTCGATGACCAACTGCTCATCGACTACTTACATGAAGAGTTGGATGAACAAACGGAGGCTCGCATCCGGGAACAGCTCAATGAGTGCCCCGAGCTTCAGCGCCGACTCGAAACCATCGCCGGGGGCGAAACCATCTGGCATCAACTTCGGCAACAGGGCGCATCGATCGCCGAGAGCGACAACGAAGGCGAATCCAACGAGCCCAGCCATGATGACCGGATGGATCGGATCGTCGAGATGCTGGGTCCAACCGATGACCCGAGAATGCTTGGTCGCTTGGGCAACTACGAAATCTGTGGGTTGATCGGCCAAGGAAGTACAGGGATCGTTTTCAAAGCCCTCGAACCCAGCTTGAACCGCTTCGTTGCCATCAAGGTCCTCTCGCCCGTCTTTTCCTCGAAAGGTGCCGCACGCAAACGATTTGAACGTGAAGGCCGCGCGGTGGCGGCCGTGATTCACGAAAACATCGTCCCAATCTACGCGGTCGACGAACACTGCGGGCTGCCTTACATCGTCATGCAATACGTGCCCGGCGTTTCGCTGCTGGAGCGAATTAGCAAGAACGGAGCTCTCGAAACATGCGAAGTCTCGCGCATCGGCCTCCAAGTCGCGAGCGGATTGGCGGCGGCACATAAACAGGGCATTGTGCACCGCGATGTCAAACCGGCCAACGTCATGCTGGAGAACACCATCGACCGCGCCATGGTCATGGACTTTGGTTTGGCTCGCGTCGCCGACGAAGGCTCGATGACCCAGAGTGGCACCATCACGGGCACGCCCCAGTACATGTCGCCTGAGCAAGCCAAAGGTGATCCCCTCGATCATCGATCCGATCTCTTCAGCCTCGGCAGTCTCCTTTACGCGGCTTGCACCGCCAGGCCTCCCTTTCGCGCCGAAACACTCTTCGGAGTGATCAACCGAGTTTGTCAGGCCCAGCCCCGCGCGATTCGTGATATCAACCCCAAGATCGAAGAGTGGCTGTGCGAACTGATCGCCCGCATGATGTCCAAAGAGCCTGACGAGCGCTTTCAATCGGCGGACGAAGTCGCTGAAATTCTCGAACGGGAGCTTGCGTTTCTGCAAAGCCCCACGACAGCGAGAAAGCCGTCGCGCGAATGGATGCTCTCGAATTCACAGCCCGCTCCAAGCCCAACGACGACGTCGCATGGGAACCCTCTTGCGTTGGCGGCGATCGGCTTGATCGCGTGTGGATTGGCCGCCTGGTCGTTCGATTTCGGTGGGCTTCGCCGAATGACGCAACCCGGGCCGATCGCCCAAGCTCCCGACGAACGGTCTTTGTCACCGGCAGACGATGAATCTGGTTCGATCGTCCAGGGAAATGAACGCGTTGAGAGTCCCACGTCCAGAGCTGACTTTCAGTTCGCCTCGCTCTTGACCGAACCGGCGTCCGACGTTGAGGTGATGGAGAGTCCGGTGGTGATGTGGAAAGAATTGGAAGGCGATTGGGACACGGATACATCGTCCACATACGATCAGAAGTGGCAGCAAGCCTTCAAGGTTTCCTCGGACGGAAAACTGACGCTCACAATTGACTTCGGCGACGTTGTGCTACGTCCAAACGAGACGACCGACGAGGTCTCGATCACCATGATGCGTCGGGTGGTGGCGCCCAGTCGCGGAAAAGCCGAACAGATCCTGGCTCAACATGCCCTCAAACTTGAGGACACCGACGAAGCGTTCGCCATCGCGCTGAAGCGGACCGATGAACTCGATGAAACCCCGAAGCCGCTCCAACGCGTTTTGGTCCGAGTCTCATTGCCGAAAGACTTCGTTCCACATGTCGAGTCCGCCGAGGGCAATCTTGTGATCGGCCAATTCAATGGCGATGTGCATGCCGTTGCGAAGTCGGGCAAAATCCACGTCGACAAAATCGGCGGTCGAGTCAATCTCCAGGGAACCGGAGGCTGCATTGATCTACGTGCGGGTTGCGACGGTGGAGCCGAGGTGCTGGCGATCAACAGTGACGTGTACCTCGCTAATTCGAAAGAAAAATCCACGCTCAAAATGTCTGGCGGAAACGCTTACGTTGGCGAAAACCCTGGCGAAGTCTACGTGCAAACTTCGGGCGGCGACATCGCCGTCGAAGACGTGCTCGGCCCGATCCGAGCATTCGCGCTCGACGGCGACGTCCGCGTGCTGTTAACAAAAAGCCCCAACGAAGACTGCAGCTTTGGCGCGTCGCTCGGCCGGCTTTCGCTTCAAATGCACTCCGATGTCGCCGCGAAAGTGCACGCCCACTCATCGCGAGAACTTGAGGACTTTATCGCAATCGAAGGGGACCAAGACACGAAAACACAGTGGAGTGAACGCGTCTTCAATGAAGGCACCGCGCTTGTTCGCATCGCGAGTGAATCCGGCGACCTCGATTTCGAGATCATTGACGCGAAGGAAGAAAAATCGGGTCGATCGCTCGGTGGTAGCGGTCTCGGTGGAAGTGGAAGCGGCCTGAGTCGCAAAACGTCAGCCAGCTATGCCGCAGCCACCAAGAAGCGGGCGAGCGAGCCGGGGCCCGGCAAGATAACGACGATCGAAGTCGATGGCGGCGAGCTCGATGGCTATTCGCTCTATCTACCGACATCGCACACGCAACAAGAAGAGCGGTACCCGATCCTCGTTGCTCTCACGGGTGCCTGGGGAGTCGGCGGCCCGATCGAAAACGTGAACCACTGGGGACTGGCACGTCTCATTCGCGACGAAGAAGACATGGACATCGAACGGAACCAATTGATCCTGGATTCGTTCATCGTGGTCATGCCACACATTCAACGTGGACAATACAGCGATCACCCTGAGACCGTTCAAGAGATTCTGGAGTCGGTGATTGAGAACTTCAATGGCGATTCAAGTCGCATCTATCTCACAGGCTTGAGTCGCGGTGGCCACGGAACATGGGGCCTGGCTTCGAAGTTACCCAACACTTTCGCCGCCATCGCACCTATCGCGGGCAACATCAGTGACGTCGAGGATTTCGATGCGCTGACGCGTCCTGCGATCTGGATCGCTCACAACACCGGTGACTCCTCATTCGAGAACTCGCTCGAAGCCATCGAGGCGCTCGAAAAACGAACCGACGATACGTTTGTTCGACTCAGCAACCCCGATGCTTCGGAAACGGACTACATGGAGCATCGTTACCTGCTGACTGCCCCCGAACGGGATCATCATGATGCGTGGACGGAGATGTACACGCGACCCGAGCTCTACAAGTGGCTGCTCGCACAATCGAACGCCGTGGTCACAGAAACCGAATAGCGGTCACTCGTCTTGATGCCTTGGTAACGCCGCTGCGCCCAAATCGCAGCGGCGTTCGCGCTCTACCCTCTATTGGTGCCACCCACCTTATTGCCAGGACGGTTCGGATTGCGTATTCTCTGGTTGGAGGATTTCGACATGGGTAGACCGCTGCGGAATGAACAGTTTGGGGCCGAGGAGGTGGCGATCGTGCACTGCGTCCAGCGGTGTGTACGTCGGGCGTTTCTGGCCGGTGTCGATCAGGTCTCAGGAAAAGACTACGGCTTTCGACGGGAGTGGATCCGGCGCCGGATGGAGGCTCTCGCCTCCGTATTCGGCATCGATGTGCTCACCTACGCGATCATGTCCAATCACATTCATGTCATCCTGCGCAGTCGACACGATGTCGTCGCTCAGTGGACCGACGAAGAGGTCGCGATCCGCTGGCTCCGCGTTTTCCCGGGGCGACGGATCGAAGAACACTTGGGGGAGCCGACCGAACATGACGTCAAAACGCTCGTCCAAAACAAAGATCGAATTGCTGAGATCAGGGAGCGTTTGTCGGATATCTCCTGGTTTATGCGTTCATTAAGCGAGCCCATCGCGCGAATGGCCAACAAACAGGACGAATGCACCGGTCGTTTTTGGGAAGGGCGATTCAAGGCACAACGGATCACCGACGAAGCGGGTCTCTTGGCCTGCGCGATGTACGTCGACCTCAATCCGATTCGTGCCGCGATGACCGAGACTCCAGAACAGTCCATTCACACCTCGGCCTACGATCGAATCAAAGGGGAAAAGGGCGTGCAAATGGACTCGGCTGCCTTTGACTTGGTCCCCGTGCCCACCGAAAAGGCTGCTCAGAAGATTCGCAACAACACCGTCGACGAACTTCGCGAAGAACGCCGAGCGAAACGACGAAACCCGACCGGCAAACGCATCCGTCGGGATGGCTGGCTTGCGCCGCTGCGAATGCGAAAGAGCGCCGACGAGCCGGAGGTTCACAAGCGGGGCGTTCGGGCAAGCAACAAGGGCTTCCTCGATCTTTCACTGAATGACTATCTGAAGTTGCTCCACTGGACGTCGAAACAGCGGGAGACCGGTTCGGGCAAGAGAATCCCGGCTCACTTGCAAGGCATCGTCGCGCGACTCGGCATCGATCTTTCGATGTGGCGAGACTTGGTCTGGGATTTCCAACGCTATTTTGGCCACAGTTGCTGCGC
>JBCBOT010000114.1:0-21751 GCA_039821165.1 Planctomycetota bacterium
ACCGCATCTGCTAGCATTCGAAGCTTGCAAAACGAACCGAACGTTGCACCCAGCAAATGGCGGGCCGAACACTATTGCGTGCGTCGTGTTTTTTGTAAGTGAGTGAGGGACACTCGTTTTTGGCTGCCGTTTCGTTGAGCAAGTGCCACCGGCCGGCTTTTCCCGGAGACGGTCTTATGGTCCGACTTGCTCGCAGCGAGGTGATTGATCCGAATGAGGTCACCATCGCCCACGTCATCAACCGCACTGTACGTAGGTGCTTTCTATTCGGTGATGATCCGATCAGCGGGAAAAACTTCGATCACCGCAAGGCGTGGATCGAGGGCCTGCTTAAGCATTTCGCGGCCCACTTTGGAATCGACCTACTTTGCTACTCGATTCTCTCAAATCACTACCATCTCATTTTGCGGACCCGACCCGATATCGTCTCTTCGTGGGACGACACCGAAATCGCTCGCAGATGGCTAAAGATCTGTCCTCGGCGAAAGATCAATGGAAAGCCTGGCGAGCCCTCGATTTCCGAACTCGATTCGATCCGCAACTGTCCCGAGAAGGTTGCCGAGATTCGATCGCGTCTGAGTTCGATTTCTTGGTGGATGCGATTGCTCAATCAACGCGTCGCGCAACGAGCTAACAAAGAAGACGACGAAAGCGGTCGTTTTTGGCAGGATCGCTATCGAGCGATACGACTGATCGATGAAGAATCACTTGTCGCCTGTGCAGCCTATGTCGAACTGAACCCGATCCGTGCCGGGATCGCCGACACGCTTGAACAAAGCGACCACACATCAATCCAGTGTCGGATCGCTTCCGAAGTCGAGACTCGTTCAGCCGGAGAACGACGCGATGCCTTTCTCGCCAAGCTCACGCTCGACGACACCAATCCGTTTACGCCCGTGTCTCAGAGCGAAACTGGGCTTCGCTGCAGCGACAAAGGATTTCTTCCGATAAGCACCAGCCATTACTTTGAGCTGCTTGATTGGACTGTGCGTCAACTCGCTATCGGAAAGAAAATTGCGACGCCAAGAAGCACGCCTTCAATTCTGCATCGGCTCGGGCTTACTCCATCGAATTGGCAATCTCTGGTCACGCAGTTTAGCGACTGTTTCTGCCACATTGCTGGAAAAGCGGATCGAGTTGAGACTATGCGGAGCCACCGCACTAAGAGTCGCTTTAACATGCGACAGTGCAGTCGCCAACTGATGGGCAGCTAAGCGATCTGTGCTGGGCACGATCGGGGTAGGACATCGACAGCGTCGATTGCGAACAACGATTGCCGGAAACAGCATTCCGGCGTTTGCGTCCTCTAGGAGTGCCCGACGGGCGTCTGCACGGGCTCTGTTTCTTCTTTCATGCGCTAGCAAAAGGGAATCCTGCCCCGTCAAGATCCGCTCCTCTTCTGCGTCTTTATTGCGATGTGGAAGTGCTCTGTCCCCGGTACGATGTGCTGTCGGTGCGGTGCCCGGATAAGTGCTCTGTCCCCCGGGGTACCCTCTGTCCCTATTGCGATGTGGAAGTGCTCTGTCCCGGTGTGCTCCCTGGTATGCTCGCGCGTTGCGGTGTGAGTGCTCGGTGCTCGGATAAGTGCTCTGTCCCCCGGTGTGAGTGCTCTTTGTCTCTGTGGAAGTGCTCTGTCACCGGTGCGATGTCGTTTGTGTGGAAGTGCTCTGTCCCCCGGTGCGGTGTGAGTGCGGCGCTCAGATAAGTGCTCTGTCCCCCGGTGTGAGTGCTGTGGTGCGCTGAAACGGAAGTGATGAATCGTTAGGCTTTCGTGATGAAGTTTTCGTCGCGCACGATTGTCATTCTGCTCCCGTTCGTTGCTGCGGTCACGACGTTGGTTGCGCTGCACCGAAAAGAGGAATACGTCCCGGTTGCTGACCTCTGCTCGGCACTGGCAGCTGGTGACCTGGATTCCGTGAACTCGGGTATTCGGTATGGAGAGTTCTACCGCGATCAGGACGACCTCCTTTTTCGCTATTCCAATCGCGACGACAAGTCATGTGTCGTTGAGTGGGGCGACATCTCCGACATCATGAAAGTGCTTCGTCAATCGCGGATCGTTCATGTTCTCGGCACCACTCGGCTCGTCCCCATGAATGAAACAATGCCGCGTTCCAAACTCCACGAGGTTATCTTTCAAACCAACCGCCGCGACGGAAAAGTCGCGATCATGGATGGTGGCTCGAATGCCTTCACGTCCTACGAACGCTAGTCAGGGCCCGACCTCCACTTGAATGGGCGTGGCCGTTTCAAGAATCAGCGTGTTCTTTTTCAAGAGGCCCTTCCAAAGATCAGGAATGGGTTGTCCCCTGAAAATCACCGGCACCACCAACTCGGACGTGGACGTCCTCTCAAGGACTTGTTTTCGATCGACTTCCTCGCCGTCGAGTGACAGGAAAACGGCGTCGGCATCCAGGGCTATCTCCTTGGGTTCATACTTTCCGCCCTTTACTTTTACCGTTGACACCATGCGCGTTCGCGTTTCGCTTCTCATCCGGGTGACGGGTTGTCCATTGACCGTGACCACATAAGGAACTTGAACGGTGTAGGTTTGAGGCTCCGCAACCGTCACCTTTTCAGGAACCTCGCCTGGATTGGGAACGAAGATCTTTCCGGGATACACCAGTTTGTCTTCGACGATCCGCAACTTTAGCAGCGTCATCTTGACGGGCACCAGCGGCGAATCCGAAGCCGCATTCGAGGAACTTCCCGTGACAATGGGAGTCTGGCCGAAGGCGTGCCCTGATACAACGAAAACGACGAATACGAAAGACGCTCTGAGTCCGTCTCGAAGCAAATGACGGGAGGCGGTGTTCAAGTGAGTCATCCAACTATTCCTCTTTTGGAAGCCGTGTGCACGAGGGATACCCAATCTCTGTTCTATTCTGACACTGCTTCGCCGACGCCGCAAACACCAATCGATCACTCGAAGCCGCGCTCGCGTTTTCCAGGCTCCACATCGGCCGCAAACGAAAGGCAACTCATCCTTGAAGGATCATCCACAGCGCCATCACAGCCATCCCCGCATCTTCGACGATCGTGACCGTTGACATCGGTAAATTGAAAACCGTCCCGAGACACGCACAACGAATCTTTTGCTTGCTGACCAGAGCTTGGATGACTCCCATTGTTCCGATCAACATCAACAGAAAGGTGAAGACATTCGTCCAAAAGAGTTGAAATCGCAGCAAGTACGCGACGCCGAGAGCGACCTCAACGAAGGGATACACCCATCCATAGAGCCTCCATTTGGCCGCGATTAAGTCATAGCTGCGATACGCGTTTGCAAAACCACTGACATCCAACAGCTTGAAAAAGCCGAATACGAGAAAGAATCCGCCCATGAAGTCGCTCATAAACAGCGACCAATCCCAGCCATCGCCACGGAACTGGAGGATTGCCGCGCCAGCAACAACAAACGTGAGTACCAGCGCCAGGGGATAATAGGTTGTCACCCTCGATGGCTGAGAGGCTTCGCTTGGTTTCTGCGGAATGGCGATCGAGGTGAATTCGGCAAAGTAGTCTCCCGCCTCGCTGACCGCATGTGCGAGTGGCTCCCCGTTCAAAACCTTACCCGAGACAATTGCTTGGGGCGGCTCCAATGTCACCGAGACGCGTTCCACGCCCTCAACAGCCTTCAACGCGGTTTCCACCTTGGAAACACATGATTGGCAATGCATGCCGGTGATTCGAAGGGTCTTCATCGGACTCCACTTCAGTTTCGCAAGCGAAAGAACGCGATAACGCGATCAATTCCCTACTCACGCCTTCGTGAGAACGGACCCGATCTCTGTCATACCCGAAGGGTGATCCACCGAGAATCGCTCTTCGGCCCATCGCCAATGATCCTCTGCAAAAAGATCTTTCATTGCATCTAATCCGCAGTGAAACGGTGGCCCGCCGGTCGTACTGCTTTGCATCCACAACGCAAACAGAGTTCCGCCAGGTTTAAGGCTGGCGTGAAGCCTCCGTTCATAGGCAGGCCAGTGCTTGGGAGCGAGCGCACACAGGCAGGTTTGCTCATAGATGGCATCGAATGGAGTTTCCGCTGCAAAGTGAAGCACGCTCTCGCGAAGGACGTCCGCGACGAGTCCTTGCCCGAGGAGCCGCTGGGTCAATATCTGTGTCGCAGTTCGCGCAAAGTCGATGGCGGTGACCTCGAAATCGCGCCGAGCAAGCTCAACGACTTCATGACCGCGACCACAACCTGGAACCAGAACTCGGCCCGAAGTCAACGCACCAGACTCGAGCCAATGAAGCAAGGCTGGATTGGGTTCACCGCGATCCCAACCCGTTTGCTCATTCTCATAACGCTGTTGCCAACCATCCGCCGACAAATCGGGTTCGCCCGGTTCTGTGTTCATCCTTTCCAGACCTTCTTCAATTCTCTCGGCCATGGTTGATCGCACGTTCAACACCGGCGGTCGTTCGTAACGCTTTATCGTTTGGTGTCGACATCGCTGAGTCCAGGCCGAAAACGTCTGTTGTTTCGCTAAATTTTCACGAACGCACGTCGTCGAAAGAGCCAAAGCAGCATGTAAAAAAGTATCACCAGCGTCACCACTCCGGTCAGGGGCTTGACGAAAGCGTCACCAAACATGGCAAACGGCGTTTGACCGAAGTGGCGGAGCAACAACTCACGAATCGGCTCAGCGATCGTCCAACTCATTACGTAAATCAAAATTGAATTGGCGCCGATCACCACAAATGGGAACGCCCAGCGTGTCCAGCGTTTTACGTCGCAGAGGATCACCAGGATCAACAACCAAGCCGTGCAGCATCCACCGCTGAACAATGTGAAAGACGGTGTCCAAATCTTCTTGACCAGCGGACACAGCCCCGCTTCGGCGAGGCCCCATCCCGATGCCAAACCGAATATCGAAGCGATCAATAGATTTCGCAGGAGTGCTCTTGGCGCTTCGATGTCGCGTAGCCAACCACCGACTATCAAGCCGAACAACATGGTGACGGCCGTTGGAACGAACGAGAGCGTGCAATAACCACCCCAATTGAATTCGAACGGCTCTTCGCGTGGGAACAGGTTCAGAAACCAAACATCCGTCTTCCAGGACAGATTGCTGTTCATGTTCCATCGTGACTCAAAACCCTCCGCGTGATGCTCCCAATCCTCGGGAACTCCGACCGCCGCGTAATCGAAGTCCGGAGGTGGCGGGTCGGAAAGTGCGAATGCAGCCCAAAATAGCAACAAGATTCCGAACGCTGAAACGTACTGTCCCCAACGCGGACCAAGTGCGAGCAGAAAGACAAAGAAGTAACCCAATCCGATCTGCGTCAGCGTGTCTTCGAATGTAAAGTACGTTCGATCAGAATCCAGTGACCGAAGTACGATGCCGAGTGCGCACAGCGCGAAGGCTCGCCACGCCGCATGTACGAGCAGCCCAATTCTGGAGTGTTCACGTTTGAGTCGACTGGCAATCGAAAACGGCATCGCAACGCCGACGAGAAATGTAAATCCTGGTTGAATCAAATCGTGCAGCGAACAACCGGTCCACTCGACATGGGTGGTATGGAACCTCAGCCATTGAAGCCAGCCGACACCGGGAAAGTCCTCCGCGAGCTCGAAGAGATGCATGATCTCCGCGAGCATCAGAAACATGATCATGCCGCGATAGACATCGATGCTTGTGCGGCGCGGAGTGGCCGGAGGTTCGTTACTCATTGGCGAGACGCGGGGCAGGGTGTGGTGGGTGAAGCTGGCTGCCGCACAAGCTTATACGGCTCGCCCGATCGCTGCTCCGATATCCTTCACACCGAATTCAATCGCTGCCGGACGGGCCGTTCCCACCAGGCCCGATGCTCAAGAGTCCGCTAGGGCTGCCAATCGCCGTCCGCAGGATACTTCTCTGCGTTGCGCACCATTTTCGCGGCGAGTGCTTGACTGAGATCAATGTCCATCGCGTTCGCAATCGCGAGCACGTAGGCCAAACAATCGGCGAGTTCCTCACCAGCGGCGTGCTTTTTGTCCGGGTCGTGTTTGAGTTCACCGGCTTGCTCGAGCGTCAGCCACTGAAAGTGCTCCATCAATTCGCCGGCTTCGATTGCCAAGGACATCGAAAGGCTTTTGGGATTGTGGAACTTATGCCAGTCTCGCTCCGCCACGAAGGACTCGACCAAATCACGCAGCGAAAGCAACGTGGTTTGTTGGTCCGAAGAGACTCTATCGGACATCACGCGGCGAGTAGTTGCTGAGGTTTTTCGATCAGGTCGATCGCGTCACAAACGTCCTGGACTTCGATCGCTCGCATTGCCGTGTTGGGAGCACTACGCCGTTGCCTTGCACTG
The DNA here is from genome assembly GCA_039821165.1 of Planctomycetota bacterium. Lineage (GTDB taxonomy): Bacteria > Planctomycetota > Planctomycetia > Pirellulales > Pirellulaceae > Stieleria. The sequence goes on from JBCBOT010000114.1 coordinate 6,304, forward strand.
CCACTTTCGTAGGCTTTTTGAATAGCGGTTTGTCCGTATGGACCGCAATCACCTGGTCGCGTCGCCCCGTAGAGTCCAATCGTCCGCGCGCCGACAGCAACCGCCATGTGCAACGGACCGGTGTCATTGCTGATGAACAAATCACCGGTCTCGATCATTGCCGCAAGGTGCTGCAAGTCGGTTTCGGGCGCGAGCAGCGCCGCGCCGCCACTGGTGGCAACGATTTCAGCCGCCATATCGCGATCGTGTGCCGTTCCCCAGACAGCCACGCTTCGATAGCCGTATTGGTCGGCGAGATAGCGCGCGGTGGCACCGAAGCGCTCCGGCAACCACTGCTTGCTGTGCCACGTCGCACCGGGATTCAGAACGGCGAGACGGCGTTCAGGGATCGTCGCGCGGTAGCGTGACGCCCAAGAGCGAGCGGCATCGGCGATCGGCAAATCCCAGCGAACGGATGGAGAATCGCAACCGAGCGGAGCCAGCAATTCTAACGACCGGTCGGTGAGATGATCAAAAATGGGTTGCACGCGAAGGTTCACGAGCAGACGACTGAATTCGCGAGCGTGTTTACCGGCGTAGCCGATGCGGTGCTCGGCGCCGGAAAGGTAACACGCCAGCGCTGACTTGGTCATGCCTTGGCAATCGATTGCGACATCACACCCGACTCGCCGCAACCGCCGTCTCGTTTCGGTGAGCCCACGTGGCGAAGTGAACCAACCCCGCTTGAGCACGATCACGTCATCCACAGCGCTATGGTTCACCACCACCGGCGCCGACTTTTCCTCGACTGCCCAAGCGATGTACGCGTTGGGAAAATGATCGCGTAAGGCACAGGCAACGGGTAGCGTCAGGATCGTGTCTCCGATCGCACTCATCCGGCTGATCAGGAACCGAGGCGCATCATGATCAAATTCGATTTCGCTTCGATGCACGGAGAACCGCTCCCTTTCTTCTTGCCGCTTGCAGAAACCCGACTTCGGGGTTTTATCTCCGGTGGACATGATCACGATCCCTCGTCAATCACGGCACGCCGCTGTCCCGCGGAATAGCGGCTCAAAAACTTGTGAGTCCCGGAGTCTAAACGCGGATCGGTTTGCACCGCCAGAGCGACTCCCTCGCTTGATTTGCTTCCAAATCCGCGAAAGAAAATCATCGTTCGGATCGAATTCGCCCATTTCGAGAACCGCAAATCCCCCAAGTCGTGGCGACTTGGGGACGCGTCGGATGCCGACCTCGGATGTAGGCTCTTTCACTTTTAGCGTCTCACCTGCCAAAATGAGCGGAACGTGAAGCCCTGACACGGAGAGAGACGATGGCGACACCCACTCCTGAATCGCTGACCCAAGCAAAGTGCGTTCCCTGCGAAGGCGGCGTGCCACAACTCACCCCCGGCGAAGCAGCCGACTACTGCTTGGCTACACCGCAATGGACGCTCGACGATCAATCGTTGTCGATCAGCCGCAAATTCAACTGCGGGAATTTTGTGAAAGCAGTCGCACTGATCGAGCAGATCGCTGAGGTTTCGGAGACGCAGCAGCATCACCCTGATTTGCACCTCACAGGGTATCGGCATTTGAAGGTCGTCTTGACGACGCACGCGATCAAAGGCTTGAGCGAGAACGATTTCATCGTGGCCGCTCAGATCGACCAACTCCTCTCCGAATGATGCTCGCTCGACATCGAATTCTCGCCTTGCTCACTGAGTGCACCGGCGATGACATCTGGAGTGTCGAACATTGCCGCAACCGATCAATACCGGATGCGTGGATCGAACGGCTGGCGGATACCTACGAATCTGGTTTTGAATCTCTCGATGAGACGATCTTCACCGACCGCGGTTTGACGAATCAATACAACGGAGTGCGCGATGTTGACTTGGCAATCTGCCTCGCCCATCAACTTGGAATTCGAGTCGGCCCGCATGACTTGGCAAGACTCGGTCGGTCACGCTTGGTTCAAGCGATCAAAGATGCCGTGATGAACGGTGACGATGAGTTGTAGGCCGATGGTTTCGGTTTCGGCACGGTGATTCGACTACGATACGCACGAGCCCTTGTTCGCGCACCACGGTATCCAGCCAACGCAGTATGTTTCATCGCACTTTCGGTCTGATCAGCCTTCTTACCATTCTCGCGCCACTCTCGGATGCGGCGCGACCCAACGTCGTCATTATCTACACCGACGACCAGGGGAGCCTGGATGCGAATTGCTACGGCTCGACAGACTTACACACTCCGAACATCGACAAGCTCGCGGCAGAGGGTGTGCGATTCACGCAGATGTATTCGCCGTCGGCGATTTGCTCTGCTTCGCGCGCCGGACTGATGACGGGTCGATTCCCTGCCCGCGCCGGTGTCCCAGGAAACGTGTCGTCAAAAGAAGGTGTCGCGGGGATGCCCGCGAGCGAGATAACCCTTGCGGAGTTGCTTCGGTCCGCTGGTTATGTCACGGGTCATGTCGGAAAATGGCATTTGGGTTACACGCCCGAGACGATGCCCAACGGCCAGGGCTTTGACAGTTCGTTTGGGCACATGGGCGGATGCATCGACAACTACTCGCACTTTTTCTATTGGAACGGTCCCAACCGCCATGACCTTTGGCGCGACGGCGTGGAGATCTTTCGTGATGGCGAGTTCTTTCTCGAAATGATGGTCGACGAGGGTCGAAAGTTCATCGAAACGCATCAATCGAAACCATTCTTTTTGTACTGGGCGATCAACGCGCCGCACTATCCGATGCAGGGCACCGCCAAATGGCGTGAGCATTACAAGGAGCTTCCCTCACCACGACGACAATACGCTGAATTTGTTTCGACCGTGGATGAAAAGGTCGGTGAGCTCGTCGGGACACTCGACCGGCTTGGATTACGTGAAAACACACTGATCGTCTTGCAATCCGATCATGGACACTCAACCGAAGAACGGGCGTTCTGGGGTGGTGGCAACGCGGGGCCGTACCGGGGCGCAAAGGGTTCGTTGTTCGAAGGCGGCATTCGAGTCCCGTCAATCGCATCGATGCCGGGGATCGTGCAGCAGGGTGCTGTTATTGACGAGATGGCCACCGGTTGTGATTGGTTTCCAACCATCGCGGAACTCTGCGACGTCACGCTCCCAAAGCGAACCTACGACGGTAAGAGCATTGTGAACTTGCTCACGGCCCCGGATGCGAAGAGCCCACACGAACACTTTTTCTGGATTTTGGGTCGAGGCAAAAATGCTCAGTGGGCAGTCCATCGCGGCGACTGGAAATTACTCGGAAACGTCCGCGACACGAGTGACCGACGAAAGAATCCCCCGGCTCTTGAAAAACTCTTTCTGGCTCATTTGAAAACGGACGTCGGCGAGCAAACCAATGTCGCAACGGAGCATGCTGAGGTTGTCGAAGAACTTCGCAGCATCATGCTGGGCCACGTCGAATCGATCGCGACGAGTGATCACTAGTGCTACGTTCCAATTTAGATTTTGGGTCGAGGCGCCGCAGGGCCTTGCGTCTCTGCGCCTTGGCGACTCCGCGTTTTATTACTTGCGTGCGACACAAGTACCGACGCATCATCGGCTTGATCGCAGCACGGTTGGGTTCCAACGCAAAGACGCTGAGCCTCACACCTCAATCATTGCGTATCTACGCGTTGGCTACTCCGCGTTTTCCTTCTTGCGCGAAACACGAGTACCGACGCGTCATCGGCTTGATCTCAGCGCACTTGGTTTCAACGCAAAGACGCAGCCGGTTTGCGCCCTACCGGTAAAAATCATTGGCGGAACGGCGCGAGCCGTCCGGTGTCACCCTTACGTTCAATTGGAACGGAGGACTAGCGGCCTCTACAGAACCTCGCGAAGCATTTGCCGCACCGCCTCCGCGAGCGATTCGTCAGTCGTTCCAAAGGTGACGTTGCTTACGCCGGTGTCGTGTTGAACCAGCCGGCGGATTGCGTCGCAGAATTCCGTTGACGTGACTCGTCCGTAGCCACAACCGAGGCATGCGGAGGCAACTGTTTGACAGCCCGATTCGGCTAGTTGTCTCAAGGCGCTCAGGTAGGTTTCCGCGATCGTCTCGGCATTGGTTTCGTAGAAGCCATCGATCGAAACCGCGTGTGCGACCATGCGAAAGGGCGACCCACACGACGGAGCCAAAACAGCGTTGCCGGGTTCGATAAACGTAAGCCCGTGTTCGCGAAGGTGAGTGTGTAAGTACTTCTGCATTGCCTCACCGAATCGCAACGCGAACGCACCACCGACACCGCCGGAGAGATTGAGGTTTGGATTCGCGGAACAGATCAGCCCGTCCGCTTCGCAGTCGAGGAGATCTCCATGGTTGACGGACCAGTGTGTCATCACGATGCCTCGGGTCCTTGATCGAGCCAAAAGGTGCGTGTCTCACCGCGTTCGTTGGCTTGCCAGCAGTACCCCGCATCAACATCGAGGCAGGTGAGCCAGCCTTTGCCGCAGGCCCAAGTGTCGAGACAGATCGCGTGCCCCACGCTTTTTGGCACGCCAGATCGCTGGGGCGTGTGCCCGCACACCATGATCTTTCCGGATTCGTGCGGTGTCGGATCGCCGAACGATTCCCAGTAAAGCATGTAGTCGGGTTGTTCGGCGATCGGAATGTCCGCGTAAGCATTGGCATGAACAAAGAAGTGTGTCTCGGTGCGGAAATTCGAGCGCAGACGACGTTCAAGAAACAAGACATGCTCCGGCGGAAGTTCGCTCGGGTGACCCACGTCGTAAGATTCGAGCACGGCGTCACCGCCGGAAGCAAGCCATTGTTCGAGGTGTGGTTGCGAATGCATCGCCGACAACAACATGAGTTCGTGGTTGCCACGAATCGGAACCAGGTCACCAGATTCCTTCCGGCGTAGCAACCACTGAAGGACCCGCTTTGAATCCGGCCCACGATCGACGTAGTCACCGAGCGTGATAACGCGGTCGTGCGGCGACATACCCACGGCACGCTCGAGTGCATCGAGCGAACGAAAACATCCGTGGATGTCGCCGATTGCAAGCGTACGTGAATTCATTGCTCTTTCGAGTGACTCAAGCTTTTGCTGGTTCCTTGTTGGATGTCCCTGCCGCCATGATGGCGATCATCGCGAGCGCGGGAATCGCGGGTGCGCGCATGCGCAGGTTGCTCCAATAAATCGAGTGGACCGCGGTAAGCGTGAAGATCAACAACCACATCGACCACCAGGGTTTCGAAAACACCGCCCCTCGATGCCTCCACGCGCCGACACAGACCGCCGCGTAAAGAACGACATAAAAGCCCGAAACCAAAATGATTGCGACGATCGAACGATTTTGTGTCATATGCGGCAGTGGGCTCCACAAACGGATCGCACGGACCACACAGGACCAAACGAAAGTTGCGGGACGCCGACGGATCGTCGCCAACGCGGCTTCGGCACAGAGCTTGTCATCCGAGTGTTCGGTGACTGGTTCACTAGCGTTCGCCGATTCTGGAACGCGAGGGGGTTGGTCCCAAGCTTGTCGCCAGAACGATGCGTCGCGTGGATCACCGTCGTAGCGGTGCTCGTAGGCATTCAGGAAGCCGTCGGCATCCCAGACGTTTCCGAACGGCGATGTTTCCAGGTGATCGTAGAACAAGTCGTTGTTCGCAAGCAGCAACGTGTAGCCGCCGTGACTGGTCGCCCAGATCGGGTGCCCCATCACGGTTGAATTTCGCATGGTCCAAGCGACAACGGCAAGCGCACACATGCCCGCCGTAAGCGACGCGGCAATCCATGATTTCTTGCGGCTCCATAGGGCGCCCCGAAACCCAGCCGCCAGAATCGCCATGCAGATCAGCACCGCCCAAGCCAAAAAGGGTGGTCGGCAAAGGTACGCCAGACCAAGCAGCAATCCCAACACCGCGGCTCGAGGCCACATTCGTCGCGAGTCGCTGGCCACGACAAGGCGAATCCAGCCCCAAAAAACAGCGGCGGACAGAAGGGTCGCGAACGTCTCCGTCATCACTTCACTGGATTGACGGAGCAAGATCGGGTCCACTGCAACGATGAGCGAGGCGACGGCGGCGAGGCCAGAACGGCGAATGCGGCCAAAATGAACGCCCGAATAGGTCGCCAGCCTCAGCGTGCTATCGAAAATCAGCAACGTCGTGAGGGCTGCAATCACGACATGAATTAGACCGACGCGAAACCCTGGCAGCTCGCCGCGGGTACAAACACTAGACAGAAGCAGAGGATACAGAGGCGGCCGAAAAGCGGTCGCACGCGGTAGACCTTCGGAGTTTTGGAGTCCGACGATACGATGCTCGGCGACGGTGAGTGCGATCGCGCGATAGGCGTCCGGGTCGTCTCGAAACGCGGAAGGACTCACGACGAGGATGCCGACCCGGATCGCAACGGTGACCGCGACGGCGAGTGTGATCATTCGGAGGGGTGATCGATCAATCAACGAGATTCTCTACAATTCCGCGTGACGCATCGGACGGTGAGCTAGCGCGTCTCCCTACATGATAGAACCACCTACGTCGACAATGATCGGAGCCGCCCCGGAAAGATGATTGAATCTGTCATCCGGTGGCGAGTCACGCTCTTTTTTGCCGGCCTGATCGTTCTCGCGATCGCGTACCCGATCTCTCAGCGGCTTCAAACCGAACAGAGCGTCGTGTCGCTCTTCGGCGAGCAGGATCCAACGCTGCGAGAGTATCGCTCGTTCAAGCGTTGGTTCGGACGCAATGATGTCCTCGTCCTCATGTACCGCGACGAAGACTTGGCCAGCGATCAGGGCCTCGCGCGAAGTGAGCTTTTGACGGAGCGAGTGCGGAAGATCGAGGGCGTCACCGCAACGCTCTCGCCGTCGATCTTGAACAGTGCCGCGGAGGGCATGAATCCGGAATCGCTGCTGTCGTTCGGGAACAACGCGTCAAAGAATCCGATCCCAAAACTGATGCGCCCCGATGACCCGGTCGGCCGCGGGTTGAGCGATATTTTTTCGGGCTACACCCACTCAGCGGACTACACCCACGGCGCCGTGGTCGCGATGGTCGACGATTCGGGCAGCGCCGCGACAGTTCGGGAGCTGAAACGCGTCGCCGAGTCATGGCGCGACCAGCCCGGTGTGAGCAATGTCTCTCTCGTCGGTGAGCCCGTCTTGGTCGAAGAAGCCTTTGCGTTGGTACGGCAGGACGGCGCTCGGTTGGCTTGGCTCACGGTGGTCCTCCTTTCATTAGTCGTCGCGTTTTCGCTTTTCGATATCAGGCTGGTGCTCCTGCTTGCGATCTCGATCGGTTGGTCCGTCGTCGTTTCTAAGGCGCTGATGTATGCGCTGGGGGTTTCTCTGTCACTGATTGCGTCCATCTTGACGGCCATCGTGACGGTGATTGCGGTCACGGCGGTCTTGCACCTGGGTGTTCGCTATCACAGTCGCCGCGCCCGCGGTTTCTCGCGACATGCCGCTTCGACGACGGTGCTTGGTCAGATGGCGGCGCCGATTTTTTGGACCTGTGCGACCGATGCCGCTGGTTTCGCCGCGTTGTCTTTTTCGGAAATCCTTCCCGTGCGTCAGTTCGGTTGGATGATCGCGTCGTCAGCCATGGGCGTCTTCGTGGCGCTCGCGTTGTTTTCGCCGCTTTGTCTAACGCTGCCCGAGATCGGCTTGGCTCAGCGTGTTCTGCCGATCCGGCGATCGATCACGCGGGTATTACGGCGATCGTGTCTGCGATTGGCTCGCTGGTTTGTCGGCATCCGCGGTATCACCATCACGACTTCCTTGGTGTTGTTGGTCGTCGCTGTCACGTTGGTCGTGCGAGGCGAGACCGAGACGAGTTTTCTCAAGAACTTTCGCGGACAGAGTTCCATCGCGACTGATTATGGCAACGTCGAAGAGAATCTTGGCGGTGCCGGCGTCTGGGACTTGGTGTTGGATGTTCCCGCAACCGTCACCAACGACTCATTTGCCAAGGTCCAAGAACTCGAAGCCGACTTGATCCGCCAATGTGGCGACGATGGTTTGAGTAAGGCGATCAGCATCGCCGACGCGACGGAGGTTTTAGGCCGGTCGACAGCCGGCAAGTTGATGACCGCGCCGCTTCGGATTGCCGCGATGCGTTTGAGGCTACCGGCATTCATCGACGCACTGATCAGCGAACCAGAGCCGGAGAGACCCGATCGCCGTAAACTACGCGTGATGTTGCGAAGCGAGGAAGATTTACCAGCGGAACAAAAGCGAGCGCTGATCGAGGGCGTCGGTCGCGTCGCGAGAGAGCATCTTGCCCGCTGGGAAGCGGACGCGGAATCGTCGACTCAAGATCAAGATCCTGTGATCGTGACCGGCTACTACGTGATCATGACCCGGCTCGTCGATCAACTGGTCTCTGATCAGTGGCGTTGCTTTGCTGGATCGGCGATCTTGATCTGGCTATTGATGTGGATGGCGACGGGGCGGCTGTCGCTTGCGACGGCGTCGCTGATGCCGAACCTCCTGCCTGCGTTTCTTGTCCTGGCCGTCGTTTCCCTGGCCGGGGGCACCATCAATGTCGGTGCGGCGATGATCGCGGCGGTTTCTGTCGGCCTCTCGATCGATGGTTCCGTTCACCTGTTAATGGCATATCGTGGCCGGCTCGATCGCGGTCGATCCAAGAGCGAGGCCGCGTGGTCCGCAGCGGGAAATATCGGCGCCCCGGTCATGCTGGCGACGGGAGCGTTGGTGGTCGGATTCAGTGTGCTCTCGACGAGTGACTTTATCCCCACAGCCACGTTCGGCATGTTGGTGGCTTGGGCGCTGGTCATCGGCACACTCGTCAACCTCAGCGTGCTGCCTTCGCTGATCGGCCGTCACGACGACGATTCGTCCGGGAACTGAAACCCGGCAACGATAAACGTCGTCTCCCAAAGGCTTTAACGCCGCCGAGCAGCGGCAACGTTAATGAATCGAGGTTTTTCTTCTCGGGCGTTGTAAGCGCCAGGCCGTGTTCCGTCACTAATCGCGTGTTGAAGCCGAATGTTCGACTTCGCTTTTCCCCAAAGGCTTTAAGGGATGCTGCTGTGACTTCTCGAACACACTCCTCGAAACACTCCCCTCGACGACTTCGCGCCGAAACGCTCGAAAACCGCCGCGTGCTGGCCGCCGGCGTTAATTTGACCGATGACGGGGCCCTGAACATTCAAGGCGACGCCGACGACAACCGGATCTGGGTCGCCCAGACTCGCGAACGGCTCCGCGTTTCGATCGATGGCCGGACGGCCGATTTCCCTGCCGATGCCGTCGAGACGGTCAACATCGGCGCCGGTGAAGGCGATGACACAGTGCGTGTGTTCCGCAGCGTTCGCAAACCGACTCGGATCGCGGGCGGAGACGGCAACGATCGCTTGGCCGCCGGCAGCGGTCCGACCTTCATCAACGGCGGTGAAGGGAATGACCAAATTCGTGGCGGCGTGGGACGCAACATCCTTCTCGGAAGCGCCGGTCGTGACCGCATTTCGGGCGGCCGCGGACCCGACCTGATCATCGGTGGAGCCGGCGGTGATGTACTCCGTGGCGGTGGGGGAGATGACTGGATCTTTGGTGACGGCGTGGATCAATGGAACGAGGAACTCGCCAGTCTTGAGTTGACCGACTTGGCCCGCGAAATCGCCGAAGTGAACTTCGGAAACGATCGCATCGCCGGTGGTCGTGGCAACGACAACGTCTTTGGTGGCAACGGTCGCGATCGCGTGAGCGGTGGCGTCGGCGACGACTTGGTCAACGGCGGCGCCGGCAATGACGCCGTCAGCGGGGATGCGGGTGAAGACGTCGTGATCGGCGGCGAGGGCGAAGACCTGCTCCGCGGTGGGCTCGGCGCCGATGAGATCCGAGCCCGCGACGGCGAAGCGGATTTGATCCTGGCTGATTCGTCTGACGAGTTGTTCATTGATGTCGAACTGGACACGGTTCGGATGCGCGACAATTCAGATGATGACGATGGCGATGAGAGTGGTGACGCCGCTGGAACGTTGTTCTAGAGCGGCTGGTAGAATGCACGCGGGTCGCTTACAGATGAGACGGCGGCCGCGGTTTGATTCGTCCTTCGAATCCATCAAAGCACGGGCCTACCGAAATGCGAGCCTCCGCCGATGATGTCCATCTGAGGGAATGCATCGGCTCCATTCTGCGAGCGTCCATCCATCGCAACGAGACGTGCCGAAACGACAAAGAGTGCCAACTCTGGCGACCCCGCGCCAGAGGTCGTCAACGAATGCGCGCTGATCGAACGGTTGCTTGGTGGCGACGGGGAAGCTTGGGCGTCCTTTGTGGATCGATATGCCGGCTTGGTCCGGCGGCGCGTGTGGGACGTGGCGGACGCGTTCGGGCGGGGTGGTGATTGGTCGACAATCGATGATGTGACCGCCGAAGTGTTCGCGTCGTTGGTGGCTCGTGACGCGGCAGCACTGCGAGCCTTTCGCAGTCAAAGCAGTCTGTCGACCTACTTGGCAGTGATCGCGACTCGTATCGCGCGACGAATGATCGCTCGAGTCGTCCGCGGCTCGCATGCCCAAGCGGGTTCGTTCGAAGACGCTGAGCCGACTCAGTTTCGCGGCGACCCGCAATCGCTTCTGATCGGAAGAGAAGAAAAAGAAAAATTGTTAGCCTTGGTCGACCGTTTACCGGAACGACAACGCGAATTGATCGTCGCATTTTATCGGGAGGAACAAACGTACGCCGAGATCAGTACTCGGTTTGACATTCCGATCGGTTCCATCGGCACCACGCTTCGGCGGGCCGAAAGCAAACTCCGGCAGTGGATCAACGATGAAACCAATTGAACCGATCAATCGAGACCGATTGCTGGAAGTCATCGGGAAACGGCTGCGTGAATCAGCCGCTAACCGCGAAGCACTCGAGCGCACGGTGCGCAAAATCATGGACAGTGTGAGTCCTGAAGATCGACCGCTACAGGCGCTGAACGAAGAAGTTGCCACACGCGCGCCCGTGCCGCTCGGTGATGTCGCGGCCTTCGTCGATGGAACGATCGCCGATGTTCAGACTGAGCGACGCATCACGACCGAAGCCATCGAGGATGAAGGACTGTTGCTCGAGATCGTGATGGCGATCAAATCGAAAATGGAGCGGCAAACTGAAAGCGAAGCGCCGTTGCCGAGTGGTCTTCGATCTCGCCTGCTCGAAATGGGAGGTTCATTGAAAGGACCTGCGACGGAACCGGATCCCCTCGATGCCGTTCTTCCTCACACCGAAGCCCCTCCCATCGATGCGGTCGAGCCGGGAAGCTCCGTTGAGCGAATTGAGATTCGCGCGGTTGAAGCGAAGTCTCACCGGCAACGCCAAAAGCAACATGCGCGCCCGTCGCGATTGCCCCGTGCCCCGATCGTGCTCGTTACCCTCGCGGTGGCGGCGGTCTTGTTGCTATTCGTCTCCTGGCGGAGCTTCTCAATCGATGAGGAATCGAAAACCATCGCCGAAGACTCCGACGTCACGCCTTCGGTGACACCTCTTCCGCCGGACTCGGACTCCACTCCGGGGCCGTCGATGGTAGTTGAAGACTCATCGCCCCTCGACGACAACTCCGCGCCGGCCCCAACACCCGAACCAGAATCCGTTCGCGAGCCGGACCCGATGGCGCGTCCTGCGCCCGAACCGATGATTGTGGACGCAACGCCGGAGCCGACTTCGGATCCCCCCACTCCTCGTCCCATCAACTCGGGAACACCCAAACCACTCTTTGCAAAGTGGAACCAGATCGATGGCCTGCTGTTGCAATCGGATTCACCACGCGTCGTCAACGCTATGTCGCTCGCATCACCCTCGAAGCCGAAAAGCGTTCCGACCGGGACAGAGCTGACGTTCGTCAGCACCTCGGCCGAATCACGTTTGCGACTTGAAACGCTTCCGCTCTGTCGTGCCGAAGCGGAACTCGACGGCGGCGGCACATTGGTGGTCGCCGATGACACTCGCATCGAAATGACCCGAGGCGGAGCGATCGACTTACGTTACGGTGCGATCGCGTTGATGGATGTCGGTCGAAAAACCATGATCCGAATTGGGAGCAGCCTGCGAACCGGCATTCCCGTTTTCAGTCCCGAGGGTGCCTCGGTGGTCGTTCGCCGCACGACGAGCGGGATGGAATTTGACGTCAAGGATCAGCCCGTGCGTATCGGGGAAGAAACGTTCATCAACAAGACCGTTCGTGTCGACTCGGAGACGCAACAGGCGACCGCACTCGACGATGCGCCGGCGCGTCTGCCGAGATGGACGCGTGAACGAACACAGAGGATTGAATTGGGGCGAACAATTCTCGCGCAGCTTTCAACGAGCGAGGATGTCGGTGGCTCGATACAACAACTGATTCAATCGGGAAGCGTTCGCGGTGAATCTTCCATGTTGTTACGAAATTGGTTCGTCGCCTCTCGTCGAGACTACTTGATGCGATTGATCGCGTCGGACGACGGTTTAATCCGTGAGAGCGCCTTGACCTATCTGCGAGAGACTCGCCCCAATGATCCGCGGCATGGCGAATTGTGGCGAATGCTGCGGGCAAAGTCACAAAATGCGAGACAGTTCGCGCTCGTCCGTTCGCTGTTTGCGGATTACTGGGCAGGACAACGTCCGGCCAGCAATCGACGCGACGGTTTGGTGATGATGTTGGCGGCGAACGACCCCAGCGTTCGCGCAACGGGCGATTTTTTGCTGCGAACGTTCTATGGAAAAGGCCCGCCGTTCATCATGAACGCGAACACCCGAACGCAACAACGCGTGATCGGAAATTGGCGTGTCATCATCAACCGAATCGAAGGCAACTGATTCGTTCCTGACTCTCAGCGGCCTTGAGCTGGTGCGTCTTAAGGAAACCATGAACGGAGAAGGATTGTCGCCCGATACGTCGCCTCACAGCGGTGAAATCACATACTCTCACTCGTCCCAGTCTTCGTACTCTTCTTCCTCGTAGTCGTCGCTTTCAGCGGCGTCTTCGCCCTCGTCCTCGTAGGCTTCTTCGTCGTACTCTTCCTCTTCATCTTCTTCGTGGACATCGTCGGCGTCGTAGTCGGTTGTTGAGGCCGCGGTCTCGGGTAGGTCGTCTTCTTCCATCTCGATCCCTTGCTGAGCATTCCACTGCTCAAGAGTCATCAAGACCTCACGCGCTTTACTGCCGTTGTAGTGACCAACGATCCCGTCCTCGGCCATGAAATCGATTAGTTTCGCGGCTCGACCGTACCCGATGCCGAGGTGACGCTGGAGCAGCGACCCCGACCCGCGTCCTTCGCGAATAATCACCTCGACGGCGCTCGGATAAATATCGGGACGCTCCTCTTGGCTGGAAGGAGCATCGCCCTCTTCGCCATCGGTTACTTTGAGGTTCATCAACTCACCGACGAAATTCTGTTCGGTCATCGCACACTTGTTGCAGATCGAATCAATTTCGTCGTCCGAGAGATACGTGCCCTGACCACGGATGAGTGTGCTCGTTCCCGGCCAGAGGAACAGCATGTCCCCGTTGCCAAGCAATTTGTCGGCACCGTTTTCGTCGAGTACGACGCGGCTATCCGTTTTACTCGCGACCTGGAAACTCAGTCGTGCGGGAAGGTTACTTTTGATCAACCCGGTGATCACGTCCACGGTCGGTTTCTGCGTCGCGAGGATCAAGTGAATCCCGACGGCCCGGCTCTTCTGCGCGAGCCGAATGATATGTTGTTCCACATCTTTGCCAGCGACCATCATCAAGTCCGCCATCTCGTCCGCGACGATCACGATGAACGGTAGCTTGTCGGGCACGCTGCCGTTGTCGTCCTCGGGATCGATATCCATCCGGCGTAGGACTTCATCTCTCCCGAGGTCGTTGTAGCTGTTGATGTGACGGACACCGACGCTTGCCAACAGGGAGTAGCGTTCTTCCATCTTGTCGACCGCCCAGGCCAAGATCGCTTCGGCCTTGCGCATATCGGTAATGACGGGGTGCATCAGGTGGGGCAACTGCCCGTACCCGATCAGCTCGACCATCTTCGGATCGATCATCAGCATGCGGACCTCGTCGGGTCGGCACGTCATCAGGATCGATGAGATGATCGCGTTCAAGCAGACACTCTTACCCGTACCGGTACGGCCGGCGATCAACAAGTGGGGCATCTTGGCGAGATCCACGACCATCGGGTTGCCCGAGACGTCTTTGCCGAGGAAGACGGGAATATTCATCTTCAACGACTTGGTGTCGGACTCTTCGATCACGTCTCGCAGACGCACGACCTGACGTTGCTCATTGGGGACTTCGATGCCGACGGTGTTCTTGCCGGGGATCGGTGCCACAATCCGGACGCTGGGGACCCGCAGGGCGATGGCGAGGTCTTCCGCAAGCCCGGTGATCTTGCTCAGCCGCAGACCGGCTTCGAGTTCGATTTCGTACTGTGCGATGACGGGGCCCGTTTCGATTTCGACGACACGGATGTTGAAGCCGAAGTCGCGGAACGTCGCTTCGAGCACCTTCGCTTTGCGACGGACTTCGCTGAGTTGTTCCTCGTAGTCCACATCGTCGCTGGCCTCGAGCAGTTCGATCGAAGGCAAGCGGTATTCCTCTGTCCCGGCCGGCGCAGCCTCGACGACGGATTCGTATAGTTCCTGTAGTTCGTCTTCCGGCTTCTTGCTCTTTTTGTTGAGCCGTATTTTTGGCCCCGAAAGTTCATGCTCGGAGTCCGAGCGGAGGCTGACGGGTTTGTCATCGACATCGATTTCACGAATGATGGGCTGCTCGTCTTCGCCTTCGTCCTCTTCGTACTCATAGCCGTCTTCAACGTCTTCGCCCTCCTCCCAGTCATCGGACGCTTCGGTCGGGGTGCCCGACTCCTCAGAGACCTCGTCGTCGGCGAAGCGTGGCCGCGTTTTACGGAACTTGATGCGAGGTTCACTGACAGGTGTCTCGGTATCCTCGGCCTCGCCCTGCTGTTCATCGGCCGCGTCGTCTTGTGTTTTGGAGGTCGCTTCGATCGTGTCGGTCTCGAATCCTGCGATCTCGTCGAAGGGCTTGCGTCGGCGACGAAGCGGCGGCATTGCCGAGGACACCTTCTCCAGGCTTCGGCGAGACGCCTCGGCACTACCGGCCAGGATTTTGCGGCTCGCGTACAGCAGCGCGTAGTCCGTCGTGAGCAGCACACCGATCAACGTCCCGGTCAACGTCACGATCCAGGCACCGAATGGCGCAAAGTGCTCAAGTAACCAAAGTGATGTCATCGCCCCGAGATAGCCGCCCGCGCCCACCACCGGCATGCCATCGATGGGAGCCGGGATCAATGCCGATCCTGTCGCGACGGCCACGACAATGATCGTTGCGCCGAGGGAACGAAGCACCGGCGCGGTCAATCGTCCTCGTCGCAACAAAGCCAATGCGGTCCCGCCCATCGTTGCGACCACGAATGCGCTCGCCAAACCGATTGCGTTCATCAGGCCCGACGCCAACCAAGCTCCCCAGTACCCACACGCGTTGGTGATTTGCTCGTTCGGCGGGTAGACGAGCG
>JBCBOT010000115.1:0-21743 GCA_039821165.1 Planctomycetota bacterium
GTTTTTGGGAGTCTTTGTGATCGGTGATGCCCAGGGTAACCACGAACAGATTCAAGAAATCATTCGACTGGATCACGCCTACTTGAACGATGGCCGTTCGCTGCACTATTGGATCGGTTTCTATAACACGATCGAGAACAATGATTTTCCGATCGATACCACCGCGTGGACGAACGGTCGTCTGCATTTGCGGGCGGGGTTGTTGGTGGGCTGCGGCATGTTGCTCGTGATGCAACTCGGAGCGATCGTCTTGTGCGTGCGAGGCTGTTTGTTTCGCCGCAAGGATGTTGCGGCAAATCGAGTCGCGGCCGCGGCGGTCGTCGCGAGTTCGATGCTTTGGGGGATCTGGCTGTTTTCATCCGCGTTTCTCACCTCTCGTCCGCATTACACGGCCGCTTACGAGCGTTTGCATTGGTTCGTGTATTGGATTGCGGTTGTCGTGGTGGCGATGCTTCTTTCGGTGATCGTTCCGCGACGCTCTCGACGTTTGATTGGGGCGATGATTGTGGTCGTCGTCTGTGTGTCGTCGGTTCTCTTTCGCCTTGGGGTCGAAACGCCTTTGACGCAGTTGCGCGGTTTCAACAGCATGCTTGATCAGAAGCAGGTAGGCGAACGCGAACGTCGAGCGAAATGGGATGCGGTCTCTCCGTCGCGGACACTGGAGGACTTGAAGCCGAGTTTTCTTCGCCCCGACGATCGTGTCTTATTTGTGTCACGCGGTGCGACGGGAGACTACTGGTACGTCAAGCAGGGTGTTTTCTGGTGTGATCCCTACGTCGAGGCGTTCGCGTTGGCAGAGAATGGTGACGCTTTTCTTCGTGACCGAAGCGTGTTCTACGCACTGATGGATCGACAGCCGGTGCCGGGAATCGAACAGTGGCTTTGGGAAAAAGGCGTCCGAGTAATCGTCGACCGTGAAGTCGGGGCGGCTCGATATTATGAATCCTTGTTCGGGATCGAACTGCCGAGTGACACGGCTAAAACGTCGGAGCCTTCCATGCGTGTTCAAGCCAGCTCGATTGAGCCGGGGATCTGGCGGTTACATTTTCTTGACCCGTCGGATCCGAAAACGAGTGTGGCGGAGTGAGTTAGACTATCGGCCTTCTATTCCCCGCCGAGGATGTCCTCATGTTTCGAAAGTCGCTTTGCTTTCTCGCGATTCTTCTCACCACCGTCTACATTGCCGACGCGCAGGACGTCGAGCCTGGATTCACGGCTTTATTCGATGGGAAAACGCTCGACGGTTGGAAGCACTCAGGAAACTGGTCCGTCGAAGACGGTGTGATCACACGGGGTGGTAAGGGCGGAAGTCTCGTCTACACCGCGGCAAAAGTTCCGGATGATTTTGAGTTGCGATTCGAATGGCGAGTCGCAAAGGGTAGCAACAGCGGCGTCTATTACCGGCCGACGCAATACGAGTATCAGATTCTCGACAATGCGGTGCATGCCGATGGTCAAAACCCTCGCACGAGCGCCGCGTCACTTTACTTTTGTATGCAGCCATCGGAGGACGCGACGGCGCCGATCGGGGAGTGGAACCGCGGTCGCATCGTTTGCAAAGGAACGGTGATCCAGCATTGGTTGAACGGCAAGAAAGTCATCGGTTTCGATTACGCGGATCCGAAGAACGCCTTTCATGTCGATCTACTTCGCAAACGCGGCGGTGACCTGACCCGACGCGGCGCAAATCTTAGTTTGCAAGATCACGGTGACCCGGTGTGGTATCGCAACTTGCGATGGAGGGAACTCGGCTCCGCCGACGAGATCGACAGGTCGCCCGTTGTGCCGGCAAAGATACCGGCGGACGTTCTTGAGAAGGAGGCGAAAAAGCTGGAGGGGATCGTGAAGCGGAGAGAACAAGCGGCAAAGAATCGACAAAAGAAGGCGAAATCGAAACAGTGAGCAGCGTGATATTTTGTTCGGCCCGACGTCGGTGTTGTCTTTTCGCGATTGTTCTTATGGGCATGTTGGCGGGTGCGAGTTGTCGTGCCGCCGAGATTCCGAATGTGCTGTTTATCGCGGTGGACGATCTTTCGTGTGCGCTCGGCTGTTACGGCGATCCGATCGCAAAGACACCGAACATCGACCGCTTGGCAGCGTCTGGCGTGTGTTTTCTGAATGCCTACAACCAATTGCCGCTTTGCAATCCGACACGAGCTTCGGTGATGACCGGGCGTCGTCCCGACGAACTCGGTGTCTACGATTTGGATCGCCATTTTCGAGATCAAATTCCGGACGTCGTCACGTTGCCGCAAGTGTTTCAGCGCCGCGGTGTTTTCGCGGGACGAGTCGGAAAGATTTATCACTACAACGTGCCCGCTTCGATCGGCACGGATGGGTTTGACGATCCGCCTTCGTGGAATCAAACGGTCAATCCGAAAGGTCGTGATAAGTCCGAGGAGGCATTGATCTTCAATGCCGAGCCGCACCGGAAAATCAGTGCGGCCCTATCGTGGCTCGCCGCCGATGGGACCGACGAGGAGCAAACCGATGGCATGATCGCGACGGAAGCGATTCGAATGATGGAAGCGCGCAAGAGTGAGCCCTTCTTCGTCGCGGCGGGGTTCTTTCGTCCGCACACGCCTTACGTGGCACCCAAGAAGTACTTTGACCTTTATCCGCTGGAGACGATTCGCTTGCCGTATGCGCCGGCGGATGATCGCGAGGACATTCCGACCGCCGCGTTTGCCCACAATTGCCCGATTCCGAATTACAACCTCGATCCGCTGACGCTGCGCAAAGCCATTCAGGCGTACTATGCCTGTGTTTCGTTTGTTGATGCTCAGGTCGGTCGGATGCTCGATGCGTTGGAACGCATGGAGTTGTCCGATCAAACGATTGTGGTTTTCTGGAGTGACCACGGCTATCACCTCGGTGAGCACAATGGCATTTGGCAAAAGCGAACGCTGTTTGAGCAATCGGCGAAATCGCCGTTGATCATTCGGGTACCGCGGGCCGCCGGCAATGGTCAGGTTTGCCGACGCATTGTCGAATTCGTTGACATCTATCCGACCGTGGCCGAGGCGGCAGGAGTCGGAATGCCGAAGGGGCTCGCCGGGCGCGATCTTGCGCCGCTGCTTGGGAATCCCTTGGCAGAATGGGACGGCGAAGCCATCACGCAGGTGTTGCGGCCTGCCGACGATCGGCTTGCGACGCAGGTGATGGGATGCAGCATCCGCACGTCGCGATATCGCTACACCGAATGGGCGGAGGGGAAGCATGGCGTCGAGTTGTACGATCACCGTGTGGACCCGATGGAGTTCAACAACCTCGCGGTGGAGCCTGATCCGCGTTCGCAAGTCGTGATGAGAGACTTGCGAGCACGGCTCAGGAAGAAGGCCAGTGGCAAGGTCCCCACGGTGCCTGTGAATCCGACGAGGCTGTAGCGGCATCGTATCGCGCGCGCGTTTCGGATATTCTGTTTGCGGCCCTCAAGATCGACCGCTCGCTCGGGCCGCTGACTCGACCTTTTCTCATCTGCAGCGCGAATTGATGACGAAGCTGACTTTCTGCGGCGCCGCCGGCACCGTGACCGGTTCTTGTTCCCTACTGGACACCGGCAAAACCAAGTTCTTGATCGACTGTGGTTTGTTTCAGGGGAGCAAGACGACGCAGGAGTTGAACTATCAGGAGTTTCCTTTCGATCCCGAGTCGATCGATTTTTTGATCCTCACTCACGCTCATATCGACCACTCGGGGTTGCTGCCCAAGTTGGTGAAGAATGGCTTCAACGGTGAGATTCTGGCGACCGAAGCGACCTGTGATCTCCTTCAGTTCATGCTGCCCGATTCGGCTTACATTCAAGAGAGCGGCGTCAAGCGTCACAATCGTAAGTTGCGTCGACGAGGATTGCCCGCGGTCGAGCCGATCTACACGATGCCCGATGCCGAGGCGACCCTCAAGTTACTTCAGTCGCATCCGTATGAGGCTTGGTTCTCTCCGCGCGATGGCGTCCGAGCGCGGTTTTGGAATGCCGGTCACTTGCTCGGTTCGGCCTCCGTCGAACTACGCATCAAGGACGCGGGCGCAACGGAGGAACTCTCACTGCTATTCTCTGGCGACCTCGGACCGGAGGAAAAGGCGTTTCATCCTGAACCCGATGCACCGGTCGGATATGACTACATCGTTGCGGAGTCGACCTACGGCAACCGTGACCGCGATGACTACACGCTGGCCAAGCGGCGGGAAGCAATCCGTGACGAGTTGATTCGTGGCCTCAGTCGCGGCGGCAACGTGGTGATCCCGTCGTTTGCCGTTGAACGGAGTCAGGAGTTGCTTCACGACATCGGCTACTTGTTGTCCCGAGGCGAAATCCCGGACGCAACGGTCTATCTCGATTCTCCGTTGGCGCGGAAGGCGACCGAGGTGTTCATCAAGCACGCACCCGCGTTGCAGGACATTGAAGTGGACGAGTCGGAATTGTTCCGGCATGAGCGATTTCATCTGGTGCAATCACTGGATGAAAGCAAGGCGATCAACAGTGTAAAAAGCGGCGCGATCATCATTTCCGCGAGTGGGATGTGCAACGCGGGGCGGATCAAGCACCACTTGAAGAACAACATTTATCGTCCCGAATGCACCGTTCTATTCGTCGGCTATCAGTCGCCCGGCACACTCGGTCACATCATCACCGAAGGTGCCAAGGAGGTGCGCATTCACGGAGGGACTTACAAAGTCAAAGCGGAGATCCGACGCCTGGGGAATTATTCAGCGCATGCCGATCAAGGTGAGTTGGTCGAGTGGATTCAGGAACGAAGTCCGATCACGGGCGGGCTCTTTCTCAACCACGGTGAAGATGATTCACGCGGAACGTTGCGTGAGCTGTTGGGCGAAAAAGGGCTCGACGCCGAACGCATTTTTACACCGCAGTTCGATGAGACGTTCGACCTTAAACCGGGAACCAAGCCGCTTTCGCAGGGGGCCGGTAAACCTCGTTTGGATGTGACCAAGACGGCGCACGATTGGCACATGGACTACGCCGAATTCATGGTGAGTCTGACCACGAAAATTGAATCGTCGAGTATCGACGAACGATATCAACTGATGAAGCGTTTAAAGGCGACGCTCGCGAACGACTGAGTGGGGGAGCAACGTGAACGTTTCTGCCTTTTTGGAACATCATTTTCGACACTTCAACGCCCGCGAAACGGTTGCTGCTGCGCGGGCCTACAAATCGTTCGTCGACCAGGGCAACGGGAGGATGTTGGTGTCGCTCGCGGGCGCGATGAGCACGGCCGAGATCGGGCTCTCGCTCGCCGAGATGATTCGTGAAGGTAAAGTTCACGCGATCAGCTGTACCGCTGCGAACCTGGAAGAGGATCTGTTTAACCTCGTGGCCCACGATGAGTATCGAATCATCGAAGATTGGCGTGCATTGTCGGTCGAACAGGAAGCCGAACTGCTGGAGCAGGGCTTCAACCGTGTGACCGACACTTGTATTCCGGAAACGGTGATGCGACACATCGAGCGGCGTTTGACCCGGCTTTGGCAGCGGGCGGGCGAAGCCAATGAGCCTCGAACGGCGGCCGAGTTCATGCTTGAACTGTTGGACGATCCGGATTTAGCCGAACACTTTCAGGTGCCGCGAGAGAACAGTTGGTTGGTTGCGGCAAAGGAGGCGGGCATTCCAGTCTTTGTGCCCGGTGTCGAAGACAGCACCCTCGGGAACATTTTTGCGGCCCGGGTGATGGACGGCACCGTCTCCGGTCACACGGCGATGAGTTCGGGTACGGTCGTGATGCAGCAATTGGCGGATTGGTACCGCAAAACCTCGAGCGAGCATCCCGTCGGCTTCTTCCAAGTCGGTGGCGGCATCGCGGGTGACTTCGCAATTTGCGTCGTACCGATGTTGCGGCAAGACCTGGAAGAAGAGGTGCCGCTTTGGAGTTATTTCTGCCAGATCAGCGATGCGGTGACGAGCTACGGCGGATACAGCGGGGCCGTTCCCAATGAGAAGATTACTTGGGAAAAACTGGCCCCCGAAACGCCGAAGTTCATGATTCAAAGTGACGCGACGATCGTGGCCCCACTGATTTTTGCTTACGTGCTGGACTGGTAACGATGGATTCCGATGCGCACGCGTTGTTGAGATTGCATCCTGCCGCACGCGGTTTGTGCGAGGAAGAGATTCAGGACATCGCCAAATTGGCGACCGTTCGCGCGATTCAAGCGGACGAGAAAGTGATCGAGGCCGGGTTGATGCCGACGGCTTTGTCGTTGGTGATCGGAGGGCGGTTCCGTGTCGAGGCGTCGAGTACCGAGGGCGTCTCGAGTCGCGTGATGAATATCGGTCCCGGCGATCAGATCGGCTTGTTGATGTTGCTGCATGAGGAGGGATCGCCGGTCACGATTCTCGCGGACGAGCCATCGATGACGTTGGACTTTCGCGCGGCGGACCTGTTCAAATTGATGCAGGGCTATCCGCTGATGGCTCGAAACCTGATGCGAGCCGCGACGACGGGCATGTACAACGAAGCCGTGCGGCAACGGTTGCATCCGAAACCTCGCACGGTCGCGTTCCTGCATACCTGCAGCACCGCACGTGGCGTGGTGGGAAGGATTGCGAGTCGTTTGCGGGAACTCGGTGAAACCGTCGGCGTCGTCACCGATGACCAATCGCAGAGTCAGAACGCATTCACGTTCGTCAGCGGCGATCGGATCGATCATCAGCTCGAGGAAACGGTGCGCGCCAAGTTGGCCGATTGGCACGAAATGGATCGCGTTTTCTTTGATGTCGATTTGCATTGCAACGACATCCAGTGGGAGCAACTGTCGCATCTCTACAGTTATTCCCAACAGATCTTTTTGGTTGTGTCACCCGACTCGGCGCTCGGGCAAACCGAAAAGCTCCGCGAGGTGATGGACCAAGCGTCGGCGTGGAAACACAAACTGGACTTGATCTGGGTTCTGCCGGAGCCGGTCCAGGTCGCACCGGCGCTGGGGAATTTCTCATCGCATGCCAACCGCGACTACAAAGTGATTCCGGCGCCCGAGTCCGGCATGGACTTTAGTGTCGAACGTGTTGTCCATGCGTTGCGTGGCGTTCGAATCGGGATCGCGTTGGGTGGTGGTGCGGCTCGCGGCATGTCGCACTATGGCGTGCTCGATGTGCTTGAGAAGGCCAACATTTGCATCGATGAAGTTGCGGGGTGCAGTGTCGGTGCGATGCTCGGTGTGACCTATTGCAGCGGTTACAGCGTCGATTTTGGTATCGAGCGTTACACCGAGGATCTCAAGTTGCCTTGGCTTTATCGCCGGATCCGCGGCGGCAGCAAATGGTACTTGTTTGCAAAGTACCGCCGGAGCGCCTGGGATGCGATGCTGCGTGTCTATTTGGACGATTGGCGATTGGAACAATTGCCGATTCCGATCCAAACTGTCGGAGTGGATTTGGTCCGCGGCGAGGAGGTTTTTCGAACCGAGGGCGATGCGGTGCATGCGGTCTTGGAGAGTATTAATCTGCCCTACCTTTCGGCACCGATCTGTCGCGACGGCCAAGCGTTGGTGGATGGAGGCATGTTGAATGTCATTCCGGCTGATGCGTTGGTGCGCTCGGGTTGCAATTACGTGATCGCGGTCAATGTCTCGACCCGCGTCAAGCCTTCGTTCGTCGGCAACACACCGGACACACCGACCGGCAAGATGAAAGTGCCGAGCGTCTTGCAGGTTTGGAGCCGGTTGCTCGACGTCCAGGCTCGAAACCTCAGTCACATGGGTTCGGCCGCGGCCGATTTTACGATTTCACCGGATGTCGCGGGGATCGATATCGGTGCCTTTGAAGAAACACCGATGATCGCCAAGCTGGGCGAGAAAGCCGCGTCGGCATCGTTGACGGAATTGAAACGACAATTGCACGAGATCGACGCGCAGTTGTTTCCGATATGATCCTCGAGCCAGGTCCCGGTTCTTAGGGGCTGGTTCGAAGGTTCACGTCGAGTCACCGAGTTGTTCGAGAAGGTGGGCGAAGAAGACGGCTTTGTCTTCCGCGTATCGTTTCGGATCGCCTTCGCCCTGCTTCCAGCGTGTGACTTTTGATTCTTCAAACCGGAGTGACAGTTCGCGATCCTCTGAGAGCAGCTTTTGGATGCTCAAAGACGACTTCCAAAACGGACTCTCAATGTAGGTCAGGTACACACGATGCGTCGGTTCGCCGCTTCGAGGCTTGTCGAGGACAATTGTTTCGGCGGCCCACATCGGCGTCGTTACTTTCCGAAAGTTGAGTCCCTCGATCATGTCGGAAGACTCTTGGAGTGCCTGCTCGAAATCGCTTCCGTGGGTGATGCCTGCGACGACGTCGAGAATCGGCCTGGCGATCAAACCGCTGACGGCTGTGCTTCCGATGTGACGCACGTCGGTGACCCAGCCCAAGCAGCTTTGCAGGATGCCGCTGCGGGTCTGTTCAAATTCTTGACGCCATCTCGGATCGTAGTGGGTCAACCGGACGGAGTCAGTCATCGCACGTCCCGCGCAAAAGAAAACGGGCCCGCCGACTTGGAGGGCCCGTTATTGTTTTCAACTTATCGACGCCTTGGTCAAGGCGACGGAGCTCACTTGCTGCTGAGCATCGCCATTTTCGAGAGTTTGATCTGCTCTCGAATCGAATCCACGTAGGCTTCATCGGCGGGGCAGAGGCGACCATCCGGGACGGTGCAAGTTCGGCCGTTGCTCTTGAGCAGGCGAACGTTGTCGGCGTTGATCTCGATCAATCGACCTTCGACCTGGAAGTCTCCGGTATTGTCGATCCAGGTGCGAACATGGGTGTCGGCGAGTGGATCAACAGCGACACGAGCCTCGACGGAGACAACCTGCACGGTCGACTCCGATTTGTTGCTCTTGCCGAAGAGGTCGTCCAGGTCCAACGCATCGTTGGTTTCCGCCGCGGGTTTGGCGGGTTCACCGAACAACGCGTCGATGTCTTGAGCGTCTTTGGTATCGTCGCTGGGGGCGACGTCACCGAACAAGTCGTCAAGCGTATCCGCCGCGGGCTCGGCCGGTGCGGCTGGGGGCTCCTCCGCCGGGGGCGGATTGCCGAAGAGATCATCGAGGGCATCGGTTGCCGTGTCAGCGGGCGGATCGACCGGTGCTGCGTTGGGCGTGTCGGTCGCTCCACCGAACAAGTCGTCCAATCCGTCTGCGGCGGGCTTGTCATCCGCTGGAGCGGGCGGTTCGCCGAACAAGTCGTCTAAGTTCGTGTCCGCTGGCTTGGCGTCGGCGGGTGCCGGATCGACGGGTGCGGGATCCGCCGGGGCGTCCGGAGTACCGAACAAATCGTCCATGTCCGCATCGGTGGGCTTGGCCTCCGCGGCGGGGGTATCACCGCCACCGAACAGGTCGTCGAGGTCGTTGCCGGGAGCCGCATCCGCGGGAGCGGGATCCGCAGGCGCATCGGCCGGAGGATCAGCCGGTGCGGGGTCCGCGGGAGCCGGATCGGGCGTGCCGCCGAATGGGTCTGCGTCGGAACCGCCGAACGGATCATCTCCGGCCGGGGCGGGTTCCGGTTCGGCAGGGGTTCCGCCGAAGGGGTCATCGCTGGCGCCGCCGAATGGATCGGCATCCGCTTTCGGGGCATCGGCGGGCATGTCCGCGCCACCGAAGGGATCGGCGTCCGCAGGTGCAGGATCAGCGGGCGCGGGATCCGCGGGAGCCGGTTCGCCCGGAGCTGGTTCGGCTGGCGTGGGGGCGGGATCAGCCGGTGCGGGGTCACCACCGAACGGGTCGGCGTCGGAGCCGGCTTCGAACGGGTTATCGCTTGGCTCGGATTCGGCGGGCGTCGTTGTCTCGGGTTCAGGAGCCGCTTCGGGCATCGGTGGATCGGCTTCCGGGACCGGTGGGGCTTCCGACTCGGGTTCTGGAGCGGGGTCCGGCTCGGCGAACACGTCATCGGCGGGTGACGGCGGCGAAGGCTCGGTCACTTCCGGTTCTGGCGGAGCGGGTGCCGGATCCGAATCCATGATCATCGGCGGCTCGACGGGCATACTCGGAGCGGTTTCCATCATCATCGGCGAACTGACGACGGGCGCTGCGTTTCCGCAAGGGACCGGGGTCGGCGTGCAAATGATTTCGGGAGAGCAGGCTGGGGCCGGAAGGCAGGCGGTCTCACAGGTCGGCGTCGGATTGCAAGCCGGAGCGGGCGTCGGGCAGACGGGTGCCGGGGAGGGGCACGTCGAAACCGGGGCCGGGCAGACCGGAGCCGGATTGCAGGTCGGCGCGCACGTCGTCTTGGTGGAGCATCGCATTCGATCCAAAAGTCCACCGGCGTACGTCGGGCCAACGCTCATCACGGTGACGAGCCAGAGCACGACGGCTCTCTTCAGGTAGAGGGGTACCCTGCGTTTCATTTTTAAATGCACTCCTAGCGCGGGGCCGCGCCTGCTAGCGATCGTTTTGGAAACCCTGGAGCATGCGCAAAAGGTCGCGCAGCAAAACCCGCATGCTAATTCGGGAAAAATCCGCTCACAAGCGGATAAAATGGGCAAATCCGAACCACAGATTGCATCGTCACCGTCACAATCCCTCTGTCGACGGAGTCTGCCCGGCGGATACAACGAGAAATCGCTGGGCGATCCGTGCCGGTTTGGGGCGTCCGACGATCGATTGAGCCGAGTTTTTCAGTCCCCGCGGACCGCGAATGTTCCGACTTCTACAAAGTCTGTTCTCGTCGATGAGCCTGGAACGCAAGTGTTTGCTGTTCTTCGGTTCCGCGCTGACGGTACTGATGTTCGGGGCGTTTCTGATCGTCCGAACGCTCGGCAACCAGCTCGTGCAGCGAACGACCCAGCAGCAGGCTCGAGACCTCGCGGATTTCGAATTGATGCTGCGACACAGCGAGGCGTGGTCGCAGACGGATGACGAGGCGGCCAATCAACGGAGCGCCCAGTTGCTTTCGGGCATGCGCGATGAACTGTTCGCCTCCGATGTTGAATTCAAGATTCTTGGCCTCGGCGACGAAATTCGATTCGCCAATCTGCCGCCCGTTGAGCTTCCGGACGGAGACGACGAGCTGTTGGTTCTGAAGAACATCGAGCCGAAGTTTCGAAAGGAACTGGCGAGTCGCATTGCCAGGCAACAGCCGAACATTTCCAAGTCGATCGATCTCGGCGAGAACGAGCCGATGAGCATGATCGGGTTGAGCCAGTTGCCGGTGCATGGAAAGCGTGGGCCGATCAATGGCCGGTTCTATTACTACCGGCCGGTGTTCCCGAAGATGAATTGCATTTCCTGTCACGCGCCGGAAGGAATCGAGACCGACACGGCGAATGACATCACTGCAATCAAGCGTGCCGAGACCGCACCATTTCGCGTCATCCGCGTGAGCATGCCTTACAAAGACACCGAAAGCAAAACGGAATGGATCGGTTCCATCGTCGTCGCACTCGCACTCTTTATCGTCGCGTTCACGCTCTACATCTTGCACGCGATCGTTCGGTACCTCGTCCTCCAACCGTTGTATCACCTTCGTGATGTGAGTGACGCGATCACGCACGGCGATGTGACGCAGCGGGCGACGATTGAAACCGAAGACGAGTTCCGGGAGCTTGCCGATGCGTTCAATCGAATGTTGCGGGCAATGCTGGAGAGCCAGGCCAAGGAAAAGGTCATCAACGCCGAGTTGGATGCGCGGGTGGATCAGTTGGCCCAGTTGAACTGGCAATTGTACGAGGCCAACCGAGTGAAGAGTGACTTCATGGCGAACATGAGTCACGAGTTACGTACGCCGCTCAACAGCATCATCGGCTTTTCCGATGTCCTGCAGGGCATTGATTCACTCAATGACAAGCAACGGCGCTACGCGGAGAACATTCAAAAGAGCGGGCGACTGTTGCTGGAAATGATCAACGACATTCTCGATCTGGCCAAAGTCGAAGCCGGCAAAATGGAAGTCCGCCGGAGCGAATTTGATATCGGTCGGCTCGTCGCGGCTCAGTGCGACATGATCGGATCCTTGTCCGAGGAGAAAGACATCTCGTTGACGATCGAGGTGCCTGATGAACTTCCGGCGGCCTATCAAGACCCGAATAAACTTGGGCAGATCATTAACAACCTGCTCAGCAACGCCATCAAATTCACACCCGAGGGCGGCATCGTGACCGTTCGCGTCGTGGACCTTGCGGGAGGCATTTCGTCCGGCCGATTCCGATTGCTGGTGATCGACACGGGGGTCGGAATTGCGGAGGAAGACCAGAATGTGATCTTCCAAAAGTTCCGCCAAAGCCGTGAAGTACTCGACGGTGAAGGTTTGACCCGCGAGTTTGCCGGCACCGGCTTGGGGCTTTCCATCGTCAAGGAATTGGCGAAACTTTTGGGCGGAGAAGTCGGCTTTGAAAGTGAGCTCGGTCGCGGCAGTACGTTCTGGGTCGATTTGCCTTGGCGGTTGAGTGACGAAGCAATCCGATCGGCTACCGAGTTGGTTCAGCCTCGCGGCCTGCCTTCGCCGCCAAACTCAACTGATGCATCGACACCACTGGCCGACAACGCGCTCAGCTCCTGAGCACTCCCTCTCGACCGATAGACCATGAAGCCGGTTCACCTTTTTACCGATGGCGCTTGCAGCGGAAATCCTGGTCCGGGAGGCTGGGCGTTCATTCTACGCTGCCCCAAGACGGACAAAGAACTGGAACGCTCGGCGGGAGAGCCCGAGACGACCAACAATAAGATGGAGTTGCAAGCCGTCATCGAGGGACTCAAGGCGCTCAAAGAATCGTGTGACGTCACCTTGTTCGCCGACAGCAATTACGTCCTGCAGGGCATGCAAAGTTGGATCAAAGGGTGGAAGAGTCGCGGCTGGAAACGACGTGACGGAAAGCGGCTCGTGCCCGTGAAGAACGTTGAGCAATGGAAGGAACTCGATCAGTTGATGGAACGACACGAGATCCACTTTGAACATGTGAAAGGCCACTCGGGACATCTCGAAAATGAGCGTTGCGATCAACTCGCTGTTGCCGCCTATCAGCGTTATTTGGTCAAGAAATGATGGGAGGAGAGAACCGTGAGTGAGTTGCCACTTGCTGGAAAATCCGTTTTGGTACTTGTCGGCGACATCTACGAAGATCTCGAGTTGTGGTACCCCAAGCTTCGGTTGATCGAGGCCGGTGCCGCAGTGACGGTGGCGGGACCGGAGGCGGGAGTAAAGTACGCGGGAAAAAACGGCTACCCCTGCGTCTCGGACACACGCATCGATGCGATGAACGCCGGCGATTTCGATGGTCTGGTCGTGCCTGGCGGTTTTATGCCTGACAAACTTCGGCGTGATCAAGTCGTTCTCGATCTGGTACGAGCGTTTGATGAAGCCAAGAAGCCGATCGCGGCCATCTGCCATGGTGGTTGGATTCCAATCTCAGCTCGTGTTTATTCGGGGGTTCGTGTCACCGGGTCGCCCGGAATCAAAGACGACCTCGTCAACGCGGGCGCGATTTATGAAGATGCGGCCGTGGTCGTCGACGGACATCATGTCTCCAGCCGCCGTCCCGATGATCTTCCCGATTTCTGTCGCGAGCTGATTGCAATGCTTACCGTGTGACGACTGCGGTATGCTGTGGGTCGATTTCGCTCGGCCCCGCAACGAGTATCGTTCCAGTCATGATGAATCGTCGTCGCATCCTGCTATTACTGATCGCGATTGCGATGGTGGTTGCCGGTCGTTTCACGACGACGTGGCGGCCGGATCCGATCGTGCTCAACGTCCAGACTTCAGAAGCGTTTCGGTTGATTGCGACGGTCAATCGCGACGGAACGTCCCAGGTGCGACGGTCCGGTTCGGGCATCGACTCCACCTTGTTGGCCGAGTCGGCGACGCCGATCGTTGAGCTCCTGGTCGACGATGAGCGAAAGCGTTTGTTTGTGCTCAGTGAGTCGAGGCTGCAGTGCGTCAACTACATCGGTGGTAACGAACTGTGGAGCACCTATCATCGTGCCGATCCCGAGAGCGTGCAGTTGCTGTGCAGCCCCTCTCTCGATTGGATCGCCTTGATCGGATCGCGAGCGTTTCAATACTCCAGCAATCGGGGGATCGACATCCGTGTCTTTGAGGCCGCGACGGGGAAGGTGGTTCACAAGCTGCTGCGCAACTCGCTACAGCAAATCACCATGAGCGATCAGAACCTCACCGTGAAGCTGTCGAACGGCCAGGTCTCGCCCTGGGCTTTGGGTACGGACGGGAACTCCTTCCAGACGAAAGCCGGCCCCAGTGGTGAGCAGCGGTGGACCGAGTCGACGTGTGCGGAATACGCCCCAGACGGAACGCTCATCCGTCAATGGAACACCAGCCGAAGGAACGATCCAACGCAAAGGTCGCCTGAGCGATCGGTTTTCCAGTCACCGGTGGTGATCGTCGCGTTATCGATCGCGATGATCGTACCGATGGTGTTTTGGTGTCGAGAGTTGATCACGGACGGCTTGGTGGGCAGGATCGACGTCCGACCATTCTTCAATCTGTTGATGGTCGCGTCGTTGCTGTTTTTAATCGGTGCTCCGCTGATGAATGCATCGGCCAATGCGGATCCCAATCCGCTACAGCAACGGTTGTGGATGTTTCTTCTGCTCGGGGTCGCTCAAGCAACGTTGTTCGCGTTGCTGATTCGAATCGAACAGCCGAGGCATCTTTGGATCGCGATTCTTGCCGCGTGTACGTTTCCACCGATGCTGTTGGTGGTCGCGCTTGCTCGCGCGATTCGATCAACACGTTACGCGCGATCACCGAGCCGCAAAAAGTTTCGTTTCGGAATCGCTGAGTTGCTGCTTTCCACCACGGGGATCGCTTTTTTCATCGGGATCGGAATTCAAAGCCGTTGGTTGCTCGGAGCCGGTTTCGGAATCGCCCTTCACATTCTCATCTCTTACTTGTTCACTCGGACGCGGGAATGGGCTTGGGCGACACTTGTCGTTTCCGTCGTCTTGGTGACCTTGGCGTTAACACTCCAGTCATTCACCAATCTTTCCGCGTTGTTTTATCTCTTGGTTGTTCCACTTTGCTTCAGCGTGATCGGCATTCACGGCTGGGTTTTGGAGGAGCGAGTGGATGAGGAGCAACAGGACCCTGGTGGAAGCGAAAGCCCAGTCGATTTTTGGTCACCCGCTTGAGTGGCGGCGCCAATTAGGTTCTCAGGTTGACGCACCGGAGGGCTTGCGCCCAATACCGCTAGAGTTGTTTGCGGAACATCGCGAGCCGTCCGGTGTCACACTGATTTTCACTTGGAACGAAGCACGAACGTTTCCGACAAGTCGGTACGTCGCAACTACGGCTGGAGCGGCTACCGAACGGCGCAGAACAAGTCGTACATCCGCTCACAGCGGGAGATTCAAGGCTCGCGAACCTTGCGCTGCAGAAGACTGACGAGACGCTCGCCGATATCCGGTACCGGATGACGGCGGAGTACGACGCCGATTTTTGGCGGCTGGAGTGTGGTCGAGCATCCGTGAGGGAGCGTAGAATCCGGGGATGAACCGCTTCATTGTCACGATCGTTTGCGTCGCGTTTTGCTCCAGTGTCTCTTTCGGAGACCGTCCCGAATCGATCGCTGCGGCACGCAAAGCCGTGGCGTATCTCAAGGCCGACGGTCAGAAATGGATGGATAAGCGCGGATGCGTTTCCTGTCACCAGATCCCGATGATGTTGTGGAGTTTGGGCGCGATCGGCGAAGCACCCGAGTATTCCAAGCAAGACCTTGCGGCTTGGAACGACTGGTCGACCCAAGCGGTCAATTTCGTCAAGCCGGAGTTGAAAGAGTCACACGACGAAGATGCCACGTTGACGGCGAACATCGACACGATGGCGGGCCTTTTGTTGGCGATCCCAAGAGGGGACGATGACGACTGGCGAGAACGATTCGTTGCGAAACTGTGCGCCGAACAGGCGGAGGATGGGGCGTGGAAACCGTGTGGCCAATTGCCCGCACAAAAACGCCCTCAACTCGAGACTCGACAAGTCACGACGCTTTGGGTCACGCTCGCGCTACTTCGGCACGGCGATGTCGATTTTGATCAATCCGCTGCACTCGCGTTCGCGGGAACTTCCGAAGCCGCCAAGTCGATCGAGCGGATCGCAGTGGAATTACTCGTGTCCGTCGAGAGGAAGGATTCATCCAGCGTTGAAAGCCTTCGATCGCAGTTGCTGGCGTTGCAGCGTGAGGATGGCAGTTGGGGTTGGTTGGTTGATTCTCCTGGCGATGCCTTTGCGACGGGGCTTTCCCTTTACGCACTCGGTCAGAGTGGCCGTGTGGATGGAAAGGCGATCGATCGGGCTCATGCATTCTTGATTGAATCTCAGACCGACAAGGGAAGTTGGCGGGTGCCGGGCACGAAGGCAAACGCAAAGGGGCGGCCGACGCCGACGGCCAACTACTGGGGCACGGCCTGGGCCGTGGTCGGATTGGTTTCGTCATAGCGTGCGATCATCGCATCGACAAAACTTGCCGAGCAGTGCTTTTGCACCCACTCAAATACGATGCGCCGAACAGGTTCAAGTGATTCAGTTCGTGGTAGAGCAGGTAGATCTTTGCTCTTCGTTCCCAGCCATACGGCATGGCCCACTCGCTCTCATAGGCATCCGTAAACTCGGGCGGGCAACCACCGAAGAGGTGGATCATTCCCCATTCGGCTTCGCGGCAACCGTGATACACCGCGGGGTCGATTAAGACGGGTTGTCCGTTTGAGTCGAACAGGTAGTTGCCGCTCCAGAGGTCGCCGTGCAACAGACTCGTGGCGTCCTCGCGGCCATCCAGCAAATCCGCGAGCGAGTCGATGATGGTTTGCACGTCCCGTCGAAGTGTTGGGTCGGCGTGATGTTGTTCGATGGCCCATCGCAGTTGGAATTCAAGCCGTTGCGTCGCGAAGAACTCGACCCAGGATGAGCAGGCTTGGTTGGGCTGCGGCGCGGCGCCCAGAAAGTTGTCGCATTGCCAGCCGAGTGTTTGCCCTTGGGTGTCTCGATGGAATGTGGCGAGTCGACAACCAAACGTTTCGAAGAGCTGTTTTCGTGCGTTTCTCGGCTCCGACTCAATGAACTCCATCGCCAAATAGGCGTGGTGATCGACGATACCGTTTGCGAGCGGTTTCGGGACCCGGATGGTGTTGCTCTCCGCGATGGCCCGTAGACCTTCGGACTCGCAGCGGAAGTTCTCGGCCATCGTCGCGTCGTTCCGTTTGACGACGAGGTGTCGCGGGCGGTCGACACGGGAGGGCTCGGCGACGGTGACCTTCAGAACTTCGCTGATGCAACCTCCTCCGAGTGGTCGGCTGTCTAGAACGGTGATGGAATCATCCAGCAGCGTCGACAACGCATTGGCCAAGGCGGCGCTCACGCCGCTCGCCGCTGCGTGGTGATGCCGAGTTTTCGGCGCAGGCGTTTGATGATGCCGCCTCTCGTCGCGCCGCTGAAGAGCGTTTCCTCACTGAATTGATCTGCTTGGAAATGTCGGGCGACATGGGGCGGATGCGTTATCGGTCCGAGTGACGCGGTCGTTAGTTCGCTGCAGGCACTCTTTCGTCGAGTATGAGTCGCCGCTTCGTTGAAGCCGATGTTGCTGACGAGGTTCACGTTGGGAAGCGCCGTCAGCCCGTGATTCATCCAGCAACAACACGTCCAAGGGTACGCCCAGCTATCGATGCGTCCGGCATGGCAATCGTCGAACGTGTGTGTCCAGTAGGCGAGTTGTTCGCTGCCGCCACAGAAGTTTTTGAGATTGCCCTCGTCGCGAAAGTCTGGCCACTCGGAGAGTTGAAGATCGAAGTGCTGCCACGCACGCCGCCACGTCGCCCAGCCCCAACAATGCGGGTAGGCCGAGAAGTAATAGCTGGCATCACCTCGAACGTGGCCACGTTGAAAGTTGTTTCCTGAGACAGCCATCACGCGTTCGTCATCGGCGTAACGTTCAAGCAAGTTGTCACAGTAGCCATAGAAGTCTTGATGTGCGATGCAATCGTCTTCGAGGATGATCAAGCGATCAACGAGCTCGAGGGCCGCGGTGATGGCCGAACTGATGCGGCGAGCGCAACCAAGGTTTTCATCCGCATACAGCCGGTGGACGTCGCAGGGCCAGTCGACTTGTTCGCCGATCGAACGTGTGCGCCGGACCAGTTCGTCTTCACCCTCGCGATCGGGACGCGCCGCATCGCTGACCAGGAACAATGTTTTGGGGCGCGCTCGACGGATCGACTCGAAGGACCGTGCGGCCGAGTCGGGGCGATTAAACGTCACGAATGCGAGCGGGGTTTCGGTCATAACGCCTGTCACGAGAATGCCATCAACTTTGGACGATTTCATAGCAGTTTCGTCGTGACTTCCAAAGATCAATGTGGCCTTCTGATGGAGGCGTGAACCTTTGGAATTCGATTTCGCAACCGCGTTTTGGCATCCGACTTGCGTTGTAGGTGCTCTGAATTGGGCCACTGTCGAAATGACAGCCAGCCCCTTCGCTTCACCACAATCACTCTTTGGAGGATTTTAAAATGCGTATGGTTTTTCCAAATCACACCTCGCGGATGATGGACGAGTTGGCCACTGACGTTGGCACGTTGGTCGAGAGTCTCTTCGGGGAAGTCGCCGAACGTGGCGAGAAACGAACACCAAAGATGTCGATTCCGATGGACATCGATGAAAGTTCGTCTGCCTACACGGTGACGCTCGATGTACCCGGTGTCAGCTTGGATGCGATCGAGATCGAGATCCATGAAGACACGTTGTCGATCAGTGGCGCACGCGGTGCCGCCGAAACTCCCGTCGACTCGGCGGAGCGGGCATCGACCGAGGCCGAACCGCAGTCACCGAGCCAAAAGGTGACGACGGCCCGCCGCCGCGAACGTTTGTTCGGCAAGTTTGGGCGAACGATTCGGCTTCCGCACCCCGTTGAACAAGACGATGTTTCCGCGTCGTTGAACGACGGCGTGTTGGTGATCACGCTGCCGAAGGCGGATCCGGACAAGGGGAAGCGTCGCATCCCCGTGTCGCGAGGTTAATCCTTCGTCGGTTCGCACAAAACATGTTCCCTGCGGACGACATCCAAGGCCTACGCGTCTACAATCGCGTAGGCTGTCTGCGGTGTGCTGACGGTATTGGACATGTGCGAAAGGTGACGTGGGCTTGGCCGATCAAAGAGAACTCGATGAGCCCGCGCTGATCGACCGGGCGCTGTCCGGCGATCGTACCGCGTTCGCGGAGTTGGTTCGTCAAAACCAGGATCGGCTTTTTGCGTCCATGATGCAGGTCACCGGGTCTCCGGAGGAGTCCGAGGAGGTGACCCAGGAGGCGTTCATTCGAGCGTTCATCAAGCTCGACACGTTCCAGCGAAACAGCCAATTCTTTACGTGGCTGTATCGAATCGCGTTCAACAGTGCCCTCACGCGTCGCCGTAAGAAGCGGGCACGGGTGTCGTTGGATCAGGTTCGCGAGGACAACGGTCTGGAGGTCTCCAGTTCGTTTGAGGCCGTGGACGAGCCGATGCTCCGTGACGAACGTGTCAAGTTAGTGCGGGCCGCGATTGCGACACTGACCGAAGAGCATCGCAATATTTTGACGCTCCGGGAAATGGATGATTTCTCCTACGAGGAGATCGCCGAGGTCTTGGAAATCTCCATCGGGACCGTGAGAAGCCGACTGAGCCGGGCTCGTCGTCAACTCAAGCTGGCGATCGAGAATCTCGAGCGGCAAAGCGAAGTCTGAACAGGCGTCGCCGATTCGAGACGATTTTCGGATTCCGCCTAAGATTTCTTGGCCGCGCCGGTTCTAGTAAACGGCTACGTTACATCGGAGCGGTGTGCGCGGCCGGCTCTTTTCTGCACGATTCCCCGGGAACCCCCTCGTCTGCCATGAACTGTCTCGCTGTTTTCCGACCGGTTTCGGCTCTCGTTGTCCTCTCGCTCGCGGTCGTCGGTCTCACCCCTGAAACGGTCAGTGCCGCGCCAATTGGACTGATGGAGCGGTTCGCACTCGCCGAGGACCGGGAAGCGATCCTCGCCGAATTGATTCCGGGCAGCGAGGACTACTACTTCTATCACTGTCTGCACTATCAGAACACGGCACAGGTCGAACGAGCCGAGGCGACGCTCAAACAGTGGATCGCGAGCCGTAAAGGAAGGATGACCGGCGCGACCCACGCGATGATGGACCGACAGCGCCTGCTCACCTACGACACCTCGCCTCAGCAGTCCATCGACTACTTCGTCAAACGACTCGGAATTCAGTTGAACCACTCGCCACCTGTCTCCAAGGGGGCCCGTCGCTATCCCAGCGACCTCGGTGATTTCATCAACTTGCCGCAACTGGTCAAAGACTCACTTCAAACCAACGTGGCATTGTCACCTTTGGGAATGCAGGTCGCTACGGATTGGTTTCTCGATGGACAAGACAATCAAGTACCAATCTCGCTCGAAAATTTTCTCAAACGGGTGAATGGTTCCTACCTCGTCAAGCTCGACCAGCTGGTGATCAAGGAACTTCGTTCGCGACCCAATAACCGCCAGCAGTTCGGGGATCGCTCCGCACATCGCTACCTGACGCTGGAAGAGTTGGACAATGTCGCCCGCGCCGTTCCCGGCGTGATGGACGACAATGCGTTTGTCGCAGCCAGACTTCGCAACCTGCGTCCCAGCGGCG
Source organism: Planctomycetota bacterium (assembly GCA_039821165.1). Taxonomy (GTDB): domain Bacteria; phylum Planctomycetota; class Planctomycetia; order Pirellulales; family Pirellulaceae; genus Stieleria. The sequence goes on from JBCBOT010000115.1 coordinate 20,585, forward strand.
AAATCGATCTGGCTCAACAGCCTGAAGAGCGACGCGATTACCTCAAACGCGTGGAGTCCTATGTCCGCGGACTTCCGGCGTCCTACAACTCGCTCAAAGCGAGCGCGGCTTACCGATTGCTCGAAGCAAACTTGGAAGCCGGTATCTGGGATTTGGCATTGTTCCAGCGTTACTTGCAGCTACCGCGTCAGAGTTCGATCATCAATCCGGTGATGGCCCGAATGGCCAACCGAGCCAATCTCGGTCAGGACTACACCAAGCTCGCAATCCTACCTCCGATTCGCAACGAACAACCGCTCGTCGAAGTTTACCTAGAACACTTCCTGCGCGACGCTCGCGACACGAGTACTTTCGACCGCTATCTGCAACCCAATTATCTTCGCAGAGTCTTCGCGAGGACCAAATTGATGGCCGGGGCAGCCAATCCGCAGCCCTATTTCGACATGCTCACCGCCGGTGAGCGGAAAGGGCTTCGTGATAAGGTGCAGCTCAGCTTTGCCCGAAACAATCCACGCACTTTCTCGAGCGACAATGCGACCGAACTACTGGTCGACGTCAAGAATGTCGAAAAGCTCGTCGTTCGTGTCTACGAGATGAACGCTCTCGCGTTTCATCGCACCAACTCGGGGCAACTGGATACGGATGTCGATTTAGACGGGCTCGTCGCAACGCACGAGCGAACGATCACCTACGACCGCCCTCAGATCGTGAAGCATCGCGAGAAGATTGCGATTCCTGAAATCAAGGGACGCGGCGTTTGGATCGTTGACCTCGTCGGCCAAGGCTTGCGGGCTCGCACGCTGGTTCGCCGCGGCGACCTGCAGACCGTTCAAAGAGCGACCCCCGATGGGATGCGTTTCACGGTTCTCGATGAAAATCAAAACCGTGTTCCCAAAGCTCGATTGCTGATGAGCAATCAAGAATTCACGGCTGACGAAAACGGCACTGTCACGATCCCGCTGTCCAATCAAACAGTGACCCGACAGCCGATTTTGACCGATGGCAAAGTCGCGAAGAAGTTCGTGTTCGCTCACCTTGCGGAAGACTACAAACTGAAAGCGGGATTCTTCGTGGACCGGAGCTTGTTGCAAACCGGTGGGACAGCCGACGTCATCGTTCGGCCGAAGTTGACCATGTTGTACGGCATGGCCGTCGATCC
>JBCBOT010000116.1:0-21687 GCA_039821165.1 Planctomycetota bacterium
CCGAGAGACACCAACTCGGCGATGTCGGAGGATGTCAGTTCCCGGGTGTAGAGCCGCACATCGTCCAGTTGCCCATCGAAGTCGCCGAGAGACGTGTCGACGGCACCCATTCGAAACGGGTTGCTCGTGTCGATGTTGCCGCCTTCGAAAGCGGTAGCCGTTGTTGCGGTACCGTTGAAGTGCCAGCGAAACTCCTCTTCGTTGGAGTCATAGGTGATCGCCACGTGTTGCCAGGTGCCGTCAAAGGTTGCCGCTAGGCTACTGGAAGCCGAGCCCGAAACCCCGTGCACCTCGAACTCCAACGCATCACCGGTCGTCGCGCGGACGGCAAACCCGGTTCCCGCGCCCGAGTAGTCACCGAGTATCGTCGCATCGGATGAAGGATTTCCATTTTGGTTGTACCAGAAAGCAATCGTAAAATCACCGATGCCGAAGTCCTGTGCCGCGTTGTCGGCGACTTCCAGGTAGCTGTTGTTGCCACCCGCATCGACGGCGAACCCGACCGCTTGATCGCCCACCGCGGCGGGCGTCTCACCGGTCGCGTTACCGGTGGACACGCTGGCATCCTGGTTTCCTGTCGAGTCGGTGACCGGCCCAGACGAATCGAACTCGTAGTGCCCCACGAGCCCCGTCGTGATATCGAGCGTTCCATACCACGACGCCTGGGCCGCGTATCCGAAGGCGACTTCGGTTCCAATCTCACCGATTCTGTATTCGAGAATCCAGTCTCCGCCGAGCGAATCATGTCCCGTTAAGTCATCGCTCGCCGCGACGTCGCAGTCGCAGAGCGCCGCAAGCGATTCGATCAGCTCTTGGCCTTCGGTGGTGGACGCGAGGTCACAGCCGTAGATCAGCAGGTCGGCTCCCTGATCCATCGCACCACGCCATCCGGCGAGCTCACCGGCGTAGCCTTGGATCGACGCGCCATCCAGTTCGGTGTTCCCTAGCTGGATCCCGGAGCCATCACCATGGCTGACCAAGTGAATCGCGTCGACGCCCGAAAGCCCGTCCAGCGACTCCGTGATCTGCTCGATCCCGTCGCGGTCGGCGTCGAGTTCAAAAACCAACCACTCGGTGTCATCGTCCGCGCCGTCGCGCAATCCCTGCAACAGTGCGTCCCGGTCCTCCACGTTGGAATCCACGATCACGATCTCGAGGCGTCGCTCGTTGGTGATCACGGGCTCGGCATCCCGCATTTCGCCATCGGCGTGCACGCTCTCGATCATGCTCTCGAGGAGCGCGACGTCGGGGTCGACCGGTCCTTCCGCTTCCATGGCTTCGCCACTGAGCAAAACGCGATCTTCTAGTTTATAGAACTCGAAGATCGGGCGATTCGAGTTTCGTTCCACGGTGCGTCTCTTCACGTTGCAAATCAAGTAAAACGCAGGCTTTGGCCCCCACCGCGCAGCGCTTTCGGAAGCCTATGTCACAGCGTGTACACGGCGGTTTGATTCGGGGGCTGTTTGAAACGATTGTCCTCCCTGTGTCGGTGAAACCGTGCCCGGCAAGCCGATTCGGCCGATCCTGCCGTCGAGGTGGCGGACAACCTTCAAAAGATTGCGTGGGATCACTCGGCATTTGGAAACTCCGTCGGACCGCGCGCGTTGGGCCTCGAGCAACCGAAACGCGGGATAGACGTCGTCGGAACACCCTGCCGGATCGATTGCCTAAACCTACGGTTGACCGAACCAGCATGCGGCGGTCCGCCGCACGACGACACAATGACCTTTAACGAGATCTGGTAGGGGCGATCATCCGATGACCGAAAAGACAAATGGAAAACGCTCGGTGAGCGAGTTCCTCAGCGAGAACTCGATCTTTCTCATTTTGGGTGCCGTCGGCGCACTGGTCTGGGCGAATTGGGACAACGCCACAGGAGGCCATTCCTACAGCAGCTTCGTGCACTTTGATCTGTTGCAGATGTTCGGTGGTTCCGCGGAACATGCGCACGCGGAGCACGGACATCACGGATTCACGATCCACTTTTTGGTGAACGACATTCTGATGGCCCTGTTCTTCGCGATCGCAGCGAAGGAAGTCTGGGAAGCGATGCTTCCAGATGGAGCGCTGTCCGATATTCGCAAAGCCGCGACACCGTTGATCGGAACCGCCGGTGGCGTGATTGGGCCCGCATTGGTCTATGTCGTGGGTGCGCTCTTGATGGGGCAGTTTCGAAACGTCGGCAACGGCTGGGCGATTCCCTGCGCGACGGATATCGCGTTCAGCTACCTCGTCGCCAAACTGATCTTCGGCAGCGGACATCCAGCGATTTCGTTTCTACTGCTACTTGCGATCGCAGATGATGCGGTTGGCCTCGCAATTCTGGCCGTTTTCTATCCGTCGGCCGAAACGAATTTCGCCTGGCTCCTACTGACCGGTGTCGCGATCGCGATCGGATTCGGATTGAAAAAGGCCAAAGTGAAGAACTTTTGGTGGTACCTGTTGATCCCGGGGGCGCTCAGTTGGATCTCGTTCTACATGTCGGGTGTCCACGCAGCTCTCGGGTTGGTGCCCATCATTCCGACGCTTCCTCACGCGAAAACCGACATGGGGATTTTTGCGGGAGACGGTAAGCAAACCGATACGCTGAACGAGTTTGAACACTGGTGGAAGAATCCCGTCGAACTCATTCTCGGGCTCTTCGCATTGGTCAATGCCGGTGTCGTCTTCTCGGCATTCGGCGCTGGAACATGGCTTGTCATGGCGGGTCTCTTTCTCGGCAAACCGTTAGGGATCGGATTCTTTACCTATGCCGCGATGCGTTGGTTGCGATTTGAGCTTCCCGGTGGCATGACGATGCGGCATGTCTTGGTCCTCGGTTGTATCGCCAGTCTCGGTTTCACCGTTGCACTCTTTGTGTCGACCGCGGCGTTCCCCAATCCGGGCCCGATCCAAGATTCGGTGAAAATGGGATCACTGCTCAGTTTCCTCGCACCCATCTTTGCATTCGGTTCCGCAATGCTTCTCGGCATCCGCCCCGTCGTGTTTGGAGCAAAGTCCGAGCGGACCGGTGTCACGGCGAGTTCAGCGCAAAGTGCCCCGTCTGCCTGATGTCGTCGTTTCCGGAGAGTCTGTCCAAGTTTGCATGAGAGCGCGACAGACCTCGCGAGCGGTGAAGTTGATCAACGTTGCGGGTTCATGGAGAAAGGTCTCTTCGAAAGACGCCTCCTGACCCTGGCGGGCAAATGCGAGATAGTGCGTCTTCGCACTGATCCGTTTGAGGTCCACCGTTGAAATGACGGAGAGCACCGAGATGGCTTCGCCCGCGTTGACCATGAGGACCGAACCTTGAACACGCATCGGTGCATACCCGTCGATGCTGGGAACCTCGGCATAGAGGATCGTGTCGGCCTGATGTTGTTTGGCCAGTCTCAGAACCTCCCGCTCGTCGAACTTTCCGAGCCGCAGTGGCGAGTGGTGTTCGCAGATGCAGTCCCGACTCACAATCACGGGAAATGAGGATCGACGCAAATGGTCCGCGAGTGATTCCGCGAACATGGTTTGCTCAGGGAGTCGGTCTTGGTGATTCTTGCCCGTGACAATGAGGACACGCCGAGGGACCAAGTCTCGAGCGTATCGCGAGACCCTGAGTTGAGTTTCCGAGGCCGGGCCAACATGGCAAACGGCCGGCGGGCCGTCAGCGCAGGCAAGCAAGCCGCATCCGAAGAGGATCAGGCAGATTGTGAAGCGTTGTCGATTCATGGTCCCTATGAGTCCGAAATGATCTCGTTCGCGAAAACACTATCTAATTCTTCTTGAATGGACCTCAGTTGCCGCGCCGCTTCCGATCGTTCCCGCTTCAGTTGCGACTCGAGATCGGCGATCTGTCGCTTCAGCAGTTGATTGGCCGTCTCGGCTTGTTCAAGTGTCTGCTGTGCGTCGGCCAACGCAAAATTCATTCGATCAAGTAGGTCCGACGTCGTCGCAAATTTTTCTCGCAAGGCTCCCAATTCGGATTCGAGAGCTTTGACTCTTGTTTGCAACTGTTCGTTTTCATCCTTCAGCTTCAAGGCATGTTCGCTGGCGAGCATTTGCGGCTCGTTCAGCTCTGTTCCCACCACCGTCGGCGGGCCGATCGGCTCGACCTGGCTCACGATCAGTTCGCTGATCGAATGGTGATCCGGCTGAGGGATGTGCTGTCGCCGCGAGGAAAGCATCGGAAACTGGGCAAGGCGGACCTTGTCATCAACCGGTTCGTCATCGGCGAGCGATTCGATGACGACCGGATCGCAGATGCCGGCTTCGTCACAGCCCATGTTGGTCGAGACGGCTCGGCATCCGCTCGTGCTAAGAAGGAAACACACGGATGCGAACATCGCGAAGTGGGTTGCCCGGTCGCCAAGAGGTCGTGTGGCATGTCTTGGGATTTTAATGTGGTTCATGTCAACGCCTCACTCGTTGTGGTATTCGCAAACCACTTTGATTTGCTCACCACAGCGGCACGAAATCTGAATCGACTGAATGCGTCCGTTTCTTTTGTCAACATGAATCGTTGGTTCCGATTGACTTGCGTCTCGGCGCCCGACGCGTGCACGTGAACCAACGACTCTTCGGGTGTCGATGGTTTCTTGGTGGGAAAGATTTAGCTCGTTTTGCATCGGATGATCTCCTGGAGTCGAAACTTGGCGTCGGCAAGAACCCGTGACACGCGGGACTCGGAAAGACTGAGCGCTTTGCCGATTTCGGCTAGTTTCAGTTCCTCCGCGAAGTAGAGCGTCAATACGATTCGCTCTTGATCGGGAAGCGATTCGATCGCTCCGGCAAGGATGTCACGCATTTCTTCACGTTCGGCGTCGTGCTCGGGTGTGTCCACCGAGTTTCGCCAGCTTCCGTGAATCACATCGGAGAGGTCATTCCAGTTGTCTGGCTTGATAAACCGCATTGCCTCAAGGCACTTGGACACCTGTTTGATCGAGAGCCCTGTTTCATCGGCGAGCTTTTCAGGCGTTACCGGTGGTTCGATCGACTCATATGCTCGACGGACGCGTCCGATGTGTTGCAGGACAGCTTGGGAGACCGGCGATTGCTTTCGCAACTCGTCGACAATCGCGCCGCGAATACGCGGATAGGCATACGTGCGAAACGCGACCCCGTGATCCGGGTCGTAGCTGTTGGCTGCTTCGACGAGCCCGACGAGACCCGCCGAATGCAGGTTCTCTTTTGCTTCTTCGTCACGAATCGCAAATGTCATCGTGCTCAAAATGCGTGCGACAAAGTCAACGTTGTCCAAGATCAATTGATCTCGGTTCACCGTCTTTGTTCGCTTGTATGTGGTGGTCATCGACTTCATGTCTCGCGCCCCGATCCCTCGGTCACCGTCTGCCCAATTCCTCTCGTCTTCGATGTTCGGCATTCGCAAGCCGAACCACGCTAACGCCGAGCGACATCACCAATCCGATGACGGCCGCCGAAACGAATGCCCGTGTGAGGATGACTAACGGTTGCAGCCCCAAGAAAACGCCGACGAGGGTGACGAAGGCGGCGGTCAGCATTGCGGCAAATGTTCCCAATGGGAACGTCGTTCGTGCGCGACGTTCCTGCCGCGGAGTCAACTTTCCAGTCATCGATCACCGTCCTCCTCCTTGGGTGTGTTCGCTTGCAGTGATTGAAGGTCGAATTCGAGTTCTCGCCCATCGTCTTTAATCACGTCCTGGAATCGGACGGCTCCGACGGATTGAATCATTAATTCAGATGGGACTTCGCTGTAGGCGATGACGGCGAGGTCAGGAAGAGATCGGAAAATGGCTCGACGGAGTTGGTACCGAATGGAGGAGTCGACGAGCACCGCTGCCGGTTGTCCCTTCAGTTGAGAGGTCTCCCACCGAGTTTGCAGTTGGGCGACCAGTCGTTCCAATTCGTCCGGTCGAAGCACGATCGAGTCCGGTGTCACGTTTTGTCGGAAGCGGTGCTCCAAGCGAGGCTCAAGCAAGATCACGCGAACTTGTCCCTCTTCATCACGGAAGCGATCGCAAATCAAGTGTCCGATGTCGCCGCGAATACGTTCGGTCAACTGCACCGGATCCTTTTGCAGTGGGCCATGCTGGACGGCTGATTCGACGATCTTCTCGAGCGAGGTGATCGGGATGCCTTCTTGCAAGAGCAGCACGAGGACTTGGTGCAGCGTTGCCGGCCGAACCGTATCAGCCTTGACTTCATCGACCGTTGTGGGGGCGATCTCGCGGAGCTTGTCCAGCATTTTTTGGAGGTCTTGGCGACTCAACAGTTCGTAGGCGTGTCGTCTCAAGCACTCACTGAGATGCGTGATCAAGACTGTCGGCGCGTCCACCACCGTGTACCCCATCATTTCAGCACGTCGATGAAGCGTTTCCGGAATCCACTTTGCGGGCAAATTGAACGCGGGGTCCCGCGTCGGTTCACCCTCCAAGTCGGCTTTGATGTTTCCCGGGTTGATCGCAAGATAGTGGTCGTGCACCAATTGCCCCTTCGCGATCTCACGTCCGCAAATCAGGAATCGATATTCGTTGACGTTGATCTGAAGGTTGTCGCGGATCCGCGCCTGGGGAATCCAGAAACCGTGTTCGACGGCCACGTCTTCGCGTAACGTCGAGATTCGATCGGCAATCCCTTTGCCCTTCTTGGGTTCAATCAACGCAATCAGTCCGGCACCGATCTCTACCACGATTCGCTCGGTTTGCAGGAACTTTTGCAGCCCCTTTTCTTCGGGCGTCAACTGTGCGGGCTCAGTCGAGGCGGCTTCTTCCTCGGCTTGCTTTTGCTGCTCTTCCTTTTCACCCCTGCGAGCAAACGTCACAAACATCAAAACGGCGATGCCGATCGCGATGAACGGAATCTTTGGAAAACCAGGTGTGAGCGCGACAAAGAAGAGGATCGCCGGCGCGACGTACAGCGATCGATAGCCCCTCGAGACCTGTTGGCTGATTTCGTCACCAAGACTTGCGTTGGAAACCGATTTTGTGACGAGGATACCCGCGCTGGTGGCGATGATGAGCGCCGGAATCTGCGAGACGAGTCCGTCACCGATCGTCAAGATCGAGTACAGCTGCAACGCTTCACCGACGGTTTGGCCATCGCTGATACCCAGCATCATTCCGCCGAGGATGTTCACCACCATGATGACGAGGCCCGCGATCGCATCACCACGCACATACTTGCTGGCACCGTCCATGGCCCCGTAGAACTCGGCTTCGCGGGTCAGGCTCGCTCGGCGGGTCTTGGCTTCCTTTTCGTCGATCGCGCCGCTGTTCAACTCAGCGTCGATCGCCATCTGCTTACCGGGCATAGCGTCCAAGGTGAAACGCGCATTCACTTCCGATATTCGCGTCGCCCCTTTGGTGATCACAATGAACTGAATCGTGACCAGGATCAGAAAGATGACGATCCCGACAATCAGGTTGCCCCCGACGACGTAGTCACCAAACGTGAGTACGATCCGACCCGCGTCGCCGTCGAGTAAGATCAACCGCGTCGTGGCGACATTGAGCGAAAGCCGGAAGAGCGTCAGTAACAAAAGGACCGATGGAAAGACGGAGATGTCCAGCGGAGTCTTTGCGCCGAGTGTGACGAGCAGCAACATGATCGCCGCGGCGATGTTCAACGCCAGGAACATGTCCAGCAGGAACGTCGGCAACGGGATGATCAGGACGACAAGCGTCAGCAAGAATGTGGCGGAGAGCCACAATTCGCTCCGCTGGAAAAAGCCCATGTTCGAGTCTTCCGTCTGAGACATCGCGATCCCTCCTAGACGCCTGCAAAACTGGAAACGAGAGCCCGCGCGATCAACTGCCATCCGTCGACGAGAACAAACAGCAGGAGTTTGCAAGGCGTCGAGACGACCACAGGTGGCATCATCATCATTCCGAGTGCCATCAAAATGGTTGAGACCACCAAGTCGATCAGCAGGAACGGGATGTAGATGCAGAATCCCATGATGAATGCGGTCTTGAGCTCACTGACAATGAACGCCGGCACCATGATTTTGAGTGGCGTGTCGAAACGCTCGCTGGGCGGCGGTGTATCGGACAGCTCAAAGAACAATTCGAGGTCATCGGTGCGAGTATTGACCATCATGAATTGCTTCAACTCGGTTACCGTGACATCCCACGCATCTCGAAACCCGAACTCGGGTTCGGTATCGGTATCCGAAGCTTCCTCGCGGGCCTCCATGAGTGGGACGACGGCGTTTTCGTGGATCGCTTCGAATGTCGGTGCCATCACGAACATGGTGAGAAACATGCTCAGCCCAAGCAGAACCGGGTTGGGGGGAATCTCCTGCACGGAGAGGGCGCGGCGCACGAACGATAGCACGATGATGATTCGCGTGAATGCGGTCACGCTCACCAACGCTGCGGTCGCAAAGCTCAGTGCGCCGAGTAGGATCGCGATCTGCAACGGGGGAGCAAGGTCACCGAAGAGGTCCGGTGCTTGCTCCGCGTCGATCGCGGCCTGCGCTAAAAGTTGCAAATCCATTTGCGATACTCCGGAAGCCGTGCGCTACGCGGCCTGCTTGGTGCGTTGAAGCAGGAGGTTGATCAACTTCGCATCCAATTCGGAAGTCGGTTCTTCACGCTCGCGACGGGCCTGTTCCTGTTGTTCACGTCGCCGGGCTCGTTTACCACGTGGGCTCACCTCTCGCTCTCGTTGTCCCCGAGCAAATGAGGCAACTGCATCTTCCAGTTCAAGGTCCTCATAGGGTTCGGCCTGTTCCATCGTTTGATGGAATGATGCGTTAAGCACTTCGACCGACTTGATGCCGTTGGCGTCGATCGCCACGAGGAACTTCTTTCCAAAGCCCTCGACCACATAGATCGATGCGCCCGTCGTGAGTCGGAGCGTTTGGCAGACCTTCAACTCTTGGAGATCACCGATGGCCGCCGGTTTGCCACGTTGGACTTGTTTGTAGATGAGAACGCCACCGATCCCCAACGCGAGGACAAAGCCGAGGTTGATACCGATTCGCATGATCAGTTCCTGCGCCGTTTCACGCGCGGCACTTTCCGATCGTTCGCGTTCGATGAAAGAGGCTTGCCGCGGATCGTTGGGGGACAAGCCTTGCGTCTCGGGGCCATAGGTGTTGCGGTAGTATTGCTGCTCCGTGAAACCCCCGGAGTCGCGATGATTCAAACGCCCCTTTTTGATCGCTTGGATTTCGTGACCATTGGGTGTGAACTGACGAAGCCCTTCATGTGAGACAGGCGTCGCTTCGTCATTGCCGACGGCGTAGGTGTGTTGCGTGCTGCGATGCTCGCGAAGGTCGATGCCCGCCGAACTGTATTGGCCGAAGGCAGTGCGCGATCCTGTCAGCGAGACGACTGTCAGGATCAGACCGATGACGGCAATTCTCAGCTGAGCCCGGGAAGGCGAGCTTGTTGGGGAGGTGCAGTCCATGAATCCGTTCAGGGTGCAGGGGGAGGTTGGTGCTAGTTCGAATAAATCTCTTTCACGCGAATTGCGAATTGGTCGTCCACCACCACGACCTCCGCATTGCCGAGTGGAACGCCCTGTGCCATCAATTCCACCGGTTCGCTAATCGCGCGGTGGAGTTCCAGCACGGCGCCCTCTGAAAGCGACATCAGTTCTTGAAGCGTCAGTTGCGTCCGACCCAACTCGGCGGTGAGTACCACCTGGACACCGCCAAACCGATTGAGCTCAAAGTTCCCATCGGTCGAACGACCGGTCGCTCGAAGCGGCTGAAACTCAGGCACGCTTTCGGCTTGGGAATCCTCTGCCGCTGGGGTGTCTTCAGCAGCCGAAGCCTGGTCCGCAGCCGATGCCTCGTCCGCAGCGTCGGTTTCGACAGCCGTTGCCGAATCAGCAGACTCGGAGTCGTCGGTTGGTTGTTCTTCTTGTTCACTCATGATTCTGTTCGTCCGTCGATCAACGATTCACGCACTGGGAGATCTCAAGCGCCTGTCGCCTGCCTATGCGTCCGGGCCAACATTCGAAAAAGGGGGCTTCGTTCACGGTGGCGACAATCGGCTGGTCGATCCGTTGATCCAAAAGGATCGTCTCTCCGACCTCCAGTTGAGACAGCCGCGTCATCGGTAGAGAAACCGTTCCGAGAACGGTGACCAATTCCATGGGAACGCGACCAACCACGTCCTCGGTGGGACTCGCCGGTTCACGCTGGTGCCGCTTGTCGACGGAACACTCCAGCAGATCCGACATTTTCTGTTTGGGGACGATCCAATCGATTTCAACCGTGCCGTTCTTGCCGGCGACGCTGACGCTCGTCTTGGTCACGAGATCCTTGACTCGAAAGATTCGAGTCTTTTGTGGATCACGGGCCCAAGTTTCCGTCTTGATTTCGATTTGCTCATCACCCATCCAACCGTCGACCAGCGAACGGCAAAGCTCTTCCGTTAGCAATTCAAGCAGCGACAACTCGACCGATGTCAAGTCATCACCGACCATCGTTTCCGCGTCGGGAAGTGCCAGGAACTCGCTGAGCAACAGTCGGAGGCTCTCGATGCTTGCATAGAACATCATCGAGAATTGATCTCCGATCTCGGCGAGGCAGCAGTAGTTTTCCTTCGAGGTTTTCGCGAGCAACTTTCCATAGGTCTCGGTCGAGATCTTTCCCAGTGACAATTGGGCCCCGTAGTCGGTGGCGTCCGCCCAAAAGTCACTGAAAAATGATGACGACTTCGAGAGCCAGTTTCGAAAGTCCGCCGCGGCATCATCCAATGCCGCGATGTCTCGAAAATCGAAGACGCGATATTGCTTGCCGGTCATTGAACCTTGAAATCCTGGAAGAGCACGTCTTGGATACGTTCGATTCCGTCGGTGAACAGGATTTCATTGAACTTGTCGTGAATCTCACGACGGAGGGCGTTATGCCCCAGTTTGCCACGGACGTCCTCGAGTTTTTTGTCACGCAGGTGTGCGATCATCCAGTTGGTCAGGACGTCTTTGTTGTCGTCCACCAACTTTTGGATCGCTGCTTCCTGTGACTTCGCAATCTGAAGCGAAAACTTGCAAGTCACATAGCGTGAATAACGCACGTCATTGAGGTTCACCACGACTTCGTCGAACGAGATGAATGCCATCGCTTCATCCGGTTCTGGAATGTCCATCGGTGTGAACATCGGAACCTGATCCGGTTCCGCCGCTTCGCTATCCGGAGAGGGCATCATCATCATGGGAACGACGGCGCCGCTTCCCACTCCGACAACGAATACGACACCCCAGATGATGAGTTTGGGCAGCATCCCGCCCGATTTCTTGTCTTTCGAATCGTCTTCTTTTTCGTCTGCCATGATCGACTCCTGGAGGAGGGCCTTCGTACGAAGACCCGGATGTCGGGGGCCGAGGAGGTCCGCCAAGCCGACCTAACCCCTACCCGTTATGGAACCGTTCATGCTTATCGACCCCGCATGGCTTGAAGTACACGCTCTCGGGCGGGATGAGGGTAAACCCCATGGAGTCACAACCCGCACAAACGCGATAGGTTCACGGAGCCGGAGAATCATCCAATCGACTTAAGGGGGCTGTCCATGATCAACGGACTTTACAGCGGTGCTTCGGCGCTGGATGTGCTTGCAAAGCAGCAGGAGCAGATCTCGAACAACCTGATGCATTTGAACACCAGCGGTCATCGCCGACAGCAACTCGCCGTGAAACAGCGGTTTGAGGTTGAGAACCTCGATGCGTCCATCGACCTGGGCCCCGAGGTGGAACTCAAACAAGTCGACTTTAGCGAAGGTCGGCGGGTGGCCACCGGGCGACCCCTGGACGTAGCAATCTCGGGCGACGGGTTCCTTGTTTTTGACGACGGCAACCGCGACTACCTTTCGCGCAACGGGCGCTTGTTCCGAGATGCGGAAACGAACCAGCTCGTCAATGAAGAGGGTTTTCCTATTCAAGGGGATGGCGGACCGATCACGATAGACCCCTCTGTCGCGGATCGGGAAATAACGATTGGAAGTGATGGAACGATTGCGGCGGCTGGTAATGCGATCGGCACGCTCCGGATCGTTGCCTTTGAAGACAACCAAGCGTTGACGCCTGTTGGGGTCACTGGATTTGTTGAGGGTAACAACGCGGTCGAAGTTGAAAGCGAAGCACGAGTCGTCCAATTTCAACACGAGCTGTCAAACGTGCAGCCGGTTTCCGAACTCGTCGCACTGATCGTGAATAACCGTCAGTACGATGCCGTGCAAAAAGCGAGCAGCGCGATGTCTGATGCGTTGCGCGAGTATATCCGAGAATAACCGTCGAACCCGGAAAGCAAGATGCTCAAAGCGTTCTTCTCAAGCGCCACCGGTATGCGTGCGCAGGAGATGTTGATCGACAATACGGCCAACAACCTTGCAAACGTGAATACAACCGGGTTCAAGCGAAAGCACATCAATTTCGCCGACCTGATTTACGACACCACGAATCCTCCTGGTGCCGCCACCGCGAACGGGCAAATAAAACCGATCGGATTACAGGTCGGTAGCGGTGTGCGTGCCGTCGGAACCACGAGTGTTTTCTCGCAGGGGACGCCGCAGGAGACCGGAGTCGATACTCACATGGCGATCGAGGGTGACGGATTCTTCCGCGTCACCCAAGGAACCACGATTGCGTACACCCGCGACGGAACGTTCCTCAGAAACGAACAGGGACAAATCGTCACCGGCGAGGGCTTCCTGCTCGATCCGAACGTCGCGATTCCTTTGGACGCAACCGATTTGTCAATCTCCCCCACCGGCGTGGTCAGTTTTCGCCAAGCCGGCAACGAAGCCATCGGGCCGACCATTCAGATCGCCCGTTTCCCGAACCCCGCGGGTCTCGAAAACATTGGGAACAACTTGTTCCTCGCCACCGGTGCATCGGGTCCCGAGACGTTAGGAAACCCGGGCGATCCTGGCTTCGGCCTTCTTCGACAATTCTTCATTGAAGGAGCAAACGTCGAAGTCGTCCAGGAATTGGTTTCGTTAATCACCGCGCAGCGCGCCTATGAGATCAACTCGCGCGCGATTCGCGCCGGTGACGAAATGCTCTCCTCTGCGAGCGACTTGGTACGATGATTCAAGTCAACTATCGCTGTCTAATGTGGGTGACTGGATTCAGCATCGCGCTCATCGCGGTGCCTGCGTTTGGTCAGGTAACCATCACGATCAAAGATCGAGTCGCCGTCGACCATACCGGTGTCACGATCGGTGAAGTCGCCACGATTTCTGGCGGAACGACGAATCAACAAAACTTCATCGCAGGCCTCGATCTCGATGTCCTCGACGCGGATGGTCGGTATCAATACCTGACCCGCCGCGAGATCGAAATGCGACTGTTGGTTGCCGGCTACGGACGTCGGGAGTTTCATCTCACCGGCGCTCGCGTCGTCGACATCCGAAAAGCGAATACGAGTGATTTCCGCAAGCGGCTCGAGTCGCTTATTCATCGCGAACTCGCGCGGCAGTTCGGCCTCGAGAGCAAAAACATCTCGATTCGAATTGTTGGTGACGAGAAACTGCGTTCGGCCGAATCCCGAATCGTCGGCACGGACTACTCGGCCACGGTGCTTTTTGACTCACAATTGCCGGTCGGGAAGACCGGAATCCAGGTCGAGTTCACCTCGCCGCGTGATCGATTCTTCGAGGACTTTGAAGCGCACGTGATTCTGTCGACGGAGGTCGCGGTCGCCGCCGGCAATGTCACACGCGGCACGGTGATCGACGCTTCGAAGATTCGCGTGATCCGACGACCGATCGTGCGGAAAGCCGACTTCGCCGATCCACGCAATGTGGTGGGGCGGGTTGCCAAGGTGGACATCCTCAGCAACGACGTCTTGCTCACCAGCTACCTCACGGAAACCAATCAAAATCGGACAACCGTCATTCAGCGAAATGACTTGATCGATGTCATTGTTCAACTCGGCGGAACGGAAGTCCGTCTCAAGAATGCCCGCGCGATGAAGGCGGGCAACATCGGCGACACCATTACCGTGCTCAATACCCGCTCTCACAATCAGTTGAGTGCCAAAGTGGTTAGCCGAACCGAAGCTGTTGTTTCTCAAGACCCAAGGAATCTTCGATGAATCGGATACTGACTGGATGCATCCTCGCCGCCTGTGGTTCGCTGATGCTCGCCGGCTCCTGCGAGGCTCAGAGCCTTTTTGAGCGGCGTTCACGAAACCAAATCGAGCAGTATCGGGACTATGCAGCTCGGCAACGGGGCGATCTCTTGTCGATCACGATCAACGAGAATACGGATGTCCAAAACCGTGACGAGCGGTCGTTAGACAAGACCGGTTTGTCGTCCTACAACGGAGCCTTCAACTACGGTTTCGGAGGTGACATCGGTAGCTCGACCGGTGACACCTCGCTCGGTCACACCACGCAGAGTGCTCGGGGATTCTCGGGAGACACCGAGTTTCGAACGCAGCGTCGCTTCCTCGACAGTTTTACGGTCACGGTGACGGACGTGTTGCCCAACGGCAACTTGGTTGTTTCAGGGACGCGCAAAATCAATCTGCAAGGCGACTCCCGAGAACTCAGGCTGTCGGGAATCGTCCGTCAGTACGACATCTTGCCCAACAACACCGTGTCCTCGCACCTGGTCGCAAACCTCAAGATCCAGATGGAGGCGGAGGGCACCGAGCAGGCGTTCAACAACCAGGGATGGTTTAGCAAGAACATCGTCAATCGTTTTTGGCCTTTCTGATTCGCCCACTTTGCAAGGATGCACACGGCGTGAATAAGCGATCCTCCACCCTTTGGTTGCCGTTGATTGGCCACGGTCGAACTCGAGCGTTGGCTTGTGGTTTGGTCTTGGCGTTTGCCGGCGTCGTTGGGGCGCAGCCGCCGCTGCCTCCTCCGCCGACGACGACAACACCGGCTCCAAGTCAAACGCCGGTTCCTTCGCAACCGCTTCCCGCCGCGCTGCTTCCAGCTGCGCCGCGGGTGGATCGATTGATTCCGCCGGGTTCGACTCCCGCTCCGCCACCCGCGCTCACGACCGATTCATCCGCTCGGATCAAGGACATTACCTTCGTCGAGGGCGACCGAATCAATCACCTTTCCGGCCACGGGTTGGTGATGGGACTCAATGGAACGGGGGCCCGTGCCGAGCAAACTCGGCTGATGGCGACCAACTACTACCTTCGACAGGGTGTGCGAATCGAGTTGATCACCGACACTTCGAACATGTCGTCGGTTTTAGTGTCGGGCAAAGTGCCCGCGTTCGCTCGCAAAGGTGAAACCATTCTGGTGACAGTCTCGGTCGCCGATGATGCGTCCAGTTTGCGTGGTGGCACCCTCGTTCGAACGCCACTCCGCGGTCTCGACGATGAAATCTATGCCATCGCGCAAGGGCCCATCGTTGCCGGTGGTATTGGTGCTCAAGGCAACGCCGGCGCCGTTCAAATCAACCATCCAAACGTCGGCGTTTGCGAGGCGATCGTCGAACGAGAAATCGACTGCGGTCGGATTGTTCAAAACGGCCAGATCCGACTTGTCCTTCGCAACAAGTCCTACTCGACCGCAACGCAGATCACGAACGTACTCAACCAGTACTTTCCCAAGGCCGCCAAGACGCTGGATTCCGGAACAATCGCTGTCACCGTCCCGCAGTCGTCTCAAGATGACGTGCCGGGATTCATTTCGATGATCGGCGATTTCCGGGTGCGACCCGATCAACCGGCGAAAGTCGTTGTGAATCAAAAGACAGGGACGATCGTGTTGGGGCACAACGTCAAAATCTCGAGGGTCTTATTCGCGAGTGCCAACATCGTCATCTCCACCAACGAGGCGCCGGTTGCGTCTCAGCCGGCGCCGCTTTCGGGAGGCGATACCGCGATCCTCCCGCGAACGAGTATCGATATCGTGGAGTCCGGTGGGACATACAACGTTTGGAAAGATGGCGTGACCGTAGGCGACCTGGCCAACGCGTTAAACAGCTTGGCCGTCTCTCCCGTGACACTCATCGACATTCTGACATCGCTGCGAAACCAGGGCGCGTTGCAAGCCGAACTGATTATCGAATAGGAACTCACGATGACTCCGATCACAGACTTGATGACACCGAATGCGTCCATGTTCGCCGCCTCCGCATCCGGTGCCCCTTCGACCGGTGAAATTGCTCCCGGTGAAATGTCTGCCGAGCAAATCGAATCGGTCGGTACCGATTTCGAAGGCGTCTTCCTCTCGTTGATGCTCAAAGAGATGCGCAAGAGCCTTGATGAGGGAGGCTTCTTCAGCGGCGAGGGTAGCGACACCTACGGTGGTATGTTCGACATGTTTATTGGCCAGCACCTCGCTCAATCGAAGCCTCTCGGAATCGGTCAAATGTTAGTGGATCAGTATGACAGGATTGCCAAGCTTTCCGAATCCGCAAGCTCGAGTGGTGCTGAACAGCAAGCAGGTGGCCAGGCGCAAACCTCGACTTCATGGTCTGCCTAGTGCTTCATTTCAATTCAGTTTTCGGGGTGACGCACTTGAGGGCTCACGCCCCTACCGCTGATATGGTCAGCGGAACGGCGCGAGCTGTCCGGTTGTCACCCTAATGTTCAATTGGAACAAAGCACTAGCAGTCTCCGTCAACCTGTTTGAAAGAGCGCTGACAAAGGCGTGGCCAGCCGAAAAGAAGAAGACACGCTCGCATCCGATCAAATCGCAAAACCAATCATCCGAAGGGAGTTGTCCGATGAATGAGTCCGCGTGCAGTGAAATGGTGGCACTGATTGAAAGGCATCTCGATGTCGAATCCGATTTGGCCACGACGCTCGACGAGTTGAATGCGGCGATGAAGGAGACGCTCGACAAGCCCGGAATGCAGGCACCGCAGCTTGACGAGCTCAAAACGCTCGAGCCCGTCAGTCAGCAACTTCAGCAATCCACCGTCAAGCTTGCGACCGCCCGAAAAGAGATTCTCAACCGGGTCAAACAGGCGACGGGGAAGGAGCACTCCTCATTGCGGACCGTCATCGACGGACTACCGAAGGGCGAGCAAGATCGATTGCACGCGAGACGAATCGAAGTCATGGATCGGACGCGACAGGCACAAGCCAATCTGCTCCACAATCAAGCGACTTGTTTCTACCTCTTCGATTTCCATCGCAAGTACTTGACGGGTGTCGTTCAGGGAGATCTGGACGGCCAGAAGTACCGTGCGGACGGACAGCCGAATGAATTCGCGCCGGGCAACATCATCGGAAAGGCTTGCTGAACCATGCCAAACTTCAACATCGGACTTTCGGCTCTCACGACGAGCCAGCACGCGCTCGAAGTCATCTCGAACAACATCGCCAATGCGGGTACGGAAGGATACCACCGCCAGCGAGTGCATCATGCGGCTTTGCCGCCGACGACGATCGGTCGATTTCGCATCCAGACCGGCGTTGAAACAGCCTCTATCGAACGGATCCGGAATGGTGTGGCGGAGGCGAGCCTCACGACCGCGATCTCGGATAGCTCCAACGTGAGTCAGCTGTTAACGCTGGAACGACAGATCGAGGCCGCGTTCCTAAACGAGAACACGTCGCTCGTCGAAGACCTCGATCGATTCTACGCCGAGATATCAAGTCTCTCGGCGCTACCCGACGAGTCGGCTCAGCGAGTCGCGGTGGTCGAAGCTGGTGCGCGATTGGCGGACACCATCCGAGAGGCGTCCAATCGATTGACGGAACTTCGGTCCGCGATCCGATTTCAATTGGACATTGAGTTTGATGGTCTTAACTCTCAGATGCAAGAGCTGAGCGACCTGACCGAAACGATCAATCTACTTGATGCTCAGGGAGTTCCGGCCAACGCGGAGTTGGACCAACGCGATTCGCTTTTGACCGACATTGCCGAACGTGTCGGAGTCTCGCGTAGCGATCTTGTCAACAATCAACTGAATCTTCGCATCGGTTTTAACTCGATCAGCATCGGGTCGCGTGTGAATGAATTCAATCTGGTTCAATCGCAAAACGGCGAGCTCGGGGTGACGCTGGATGACTCAGACACGCCCATCGACTTGCAGAGCGGCAAGATTACGGCGTTGCTGGAGGTCTACAACTCGACACTGCCTCGGTACCAAGAACGGCTGGATACATTTGCGCGAGAACTGATGCAAAAAGTGGACTCGGTTCATGCAACCGGCTTGGGACCCCATGGCGCATTTCAAAATCTGACGGGAACACGATCGGTTCCCTTCTTCAATCGCCCGCTGAGCGAGTCGGGCATCGAATTCCCCGTCCAGGCTGGAGAACTCAGTATTTCCGTCACGGACCCCGCCGGCGTCCGCCGCACGGAGGTGATCACGATCGACCCTTCGGTGGACACCGTGAGCGATGTCGCCACGCGCATCTCA
The DNA here is from genome assembly GCA_039821165.1 of Planctomycetota bacterium. Classification (GTDB taxonomy): domain Bacteria; phylum Planctomycetota; class Planctomycetia; order Pirellulales; family Pirellulaceae; genus Stieleria. Next base: position 18,253 of record JBCBOT010000116.1, read on the forward strand.
TCACTGGGTGGATTGAGCGCGAATGTCAATTCCAACTCGGGACAACTCTTGATCTCGACGATCAGTGGGTACACGTTCGACTTTGCGGGCGGGATCGACTCGCAACCGGATATCACTGGTGTCTCCGGCACAAGCCTGCCGAGCCTATCGGGTGTATACGAGGGCGAGACCAATCAGAACCTGACATTTGAGTTTTCAGGCTCCGGCGAGGTTGGGCTCACGAACGACTTGTTTGTCGATGTGTATGACAGCCAGGGGCTGTTTCTCACTCAACTGAGTATCGGCGACGGTTACGAAGCCGGTACGGAGTTGGAAGTGGTGGATGGAGTCAAGATCGCGTTCTCGCGCGGGACGGTCAACGATACCGAGCAATTCTCGACACGCGTCACGGCCGAGCCCGATGAGACGGGTGTGCTCGCCGCTCTCGGGATCAACTCCTTTTTCCGCGGGGTCGGTGCCGGCAGCATCGAACTCGATCCTTCCGTGAACAATGATCTGGATCGATTCGCCAGTGGGGCCACAAGTGATTCGGCGGACACCGGAAATCTGTTTCGGTTCGCCGCGTTAGAGGACGAACGAACGCTTCCCGGTGGGCTGACCTTCGGTCAGTACCTCAACGAAATCACCACCGAGATTGGGTTCGAGATCAACGCCAACGAATCACTTGAGCGAAGTCTCGAGTCACTCAAAATCCGATTGGAAGAAGATCGCGATGCCTACTCGGGCGTGGACGTGAATGAAGAGCTCGCGCGGCTACAGCAGTACCAGCGGTCGTATGAGGCAGCGATTCGAGTGATCCAGGTCTCGGACGAAATATTGAACGAACTCATTTCCATCGTGAACTAGTCAAATGAACTTTCGAATCACGTCGTCAACGTTTACCAATCGTGCGATTCACTTCACCGCGATCCACGGAGCGAACGTCTCGAAATACCAAAATCAAATCGCATCCGGCGTGAAATTTCAGCGGCCTTCGGAAGAACCGATCGCCTTCCGCCAAGTGACGGCATTGCGGACGAGATTCGCCGAGTTGCAGGCCGACCGGAAGTCCATCAATCAAGCCACTTCCGTGCTCAACACGAGCGTGGTTCAGATCCAGGAATTCTCCGATCTCGTCACCACCGCAAAGTCGCTCGCGCTTCAAGGCGTGCAGACATTCGACAGCGACCAGCGAAACGCCTTGGCTCTCGAAGTGGAGGGGCTCCTGGAACGCCTCAAATCAGTGTCGGTCGCCACCTTCAACGGACGGTACCTGTACGGCGGAACCCAGTCCTCGCAGCCACCGTTCGAGTTTTCCGATCCGGCAAACGATGGTGGCTCGATCGTCGTCGACTACGTAGGCTCCTCTCGTCGAAGCCGCGCCATCGTTGGTGACTCAATCGCTGTCGATACGTACTACGATGGGTCCGAAGTGTTTGGAAGTGCAGGACGTCGCGAGACAGTCATTCTAGGGTCGACGGGGGCGCAGATCGGGCCCGGCACCGATACCCTTTCGGGCCGAACAAACCTTTTGGTCACCAACGACACCACAACATTTCTCGGTGCTTCGGGTGTGCAATCGGGCACGGGGGCTGCGGACGGAGACACGGTGATCGGCCAAGTCGGACAGCACTCGCTCGAGATTATCGACACCGCGGGTGATGGCAGTGCCGGCACGATCCGTTTGAACGGGGGCACCGAAATCGCGTTTACCAACACCGACACGAACCTTCGTTTGGAGGGGCCGGAGGGAGAGGTGGTCTACGTGGATACGACCGCGATCACTGCGGGATTCTCGGGGACAGTCGACATCGATGCGACCGGAAGCCTGAGTGTCGATGGTGGCGCAACCAGCATCGCGATCGATTTCAGCGTGTCTCAGTCGGTTGTCCATTCCACGTTCGGAACGGCGGTCTCGATCGACTCAACAGGGATCAGCAAAGCGGGCACCGACTTCCTCGAGTTTTCGGGGACGTCCAACGCATTTCAGGTGCTCGATGAGTTGGCGTCCGACCTCAGAAACGAACGCAATTTGTCGACGCCGGAACTTTCCAATGCGTTGACTCGTCGGATCGCCGACCTGGAAGGGCTTGCCACCAATGCCTTTGACACCTTGGCCGAACAATCCAGTTCTCTTGCGACACTTGATTCATTGGGCTTTCGTGCCGATGACCTGATGAACTCGATTCAAATCAACGTCAGCGAACTTCAAGCCACAGACATTCCCGAAGCGGCGCTGCGATTCAATAATTCGCAATCGCTTCTGGAGTACACCTACGCGGTCACTGCGCAGTTGAGCTCGCTTAGCCTGTTGAACTTCCTGCGCTAAGTCACGGCGGCAACAGCGCAATGAAAATGCGGTCGCAACGACAGAAGCCGTTACGACCGCAAAGTCCCCCCGAAAACGACCCGTTGCGACTACTGGAGCAGCGACAGGATCGATTGCGACGTCTGGTTGGCACTCGAGAGCACGGAGGTGCCGGCCTGAACCAGAATCTGCTTGTTGGTGAAGTTCGAGATTTCCTCGGCGAAGTCGGTGTCACGGATGACGGACTCGGCGTTCACGGTGTTCTCGAGCGTCGTTCGCATGTTGCTCGCGAGCGATTCCAGCGTGTTGGCTTGGAAAGCACCCAGCTCACCTCGAATGCCCGAGATTTCGTCGATCGCGGCGTCGATGACAGCGAGTGCTTCTTGTGCCTTTTCAGCCGACGTGATGTCGATCTCATCGAGACTCGAGAATCGGCTTCCTGTCACACCGATGCCGAGTTTGTCGGCTGCCACCGAGTTGATCGCCAACTCAGCGGTTTGGTTTTGATTGGCACCGATTTGGAAGGTGAGCGAATCGTCACGAACCGTGACGTTGCCCAAACCACCACCCGACGACGCCGTGGCGTAAGACAGTGCCAGGTCGGCAGCATCCGCTGCCAACTGGATCACGGTTCCGTCGGCCGCGCCTTCGGTGCTTGTCAACACGTTGCCTCGGCCGGATGCTGCCGCGCTGTCGATGGTACCGACGACGTTGACACCGGTGTCGGTGAGTGTCGTGGTTCCGAATCCTGACGAGGTTGCTGCAGCGGCGGTGTCCGAAACGACTTCGATGGTGGCGTCGGTTCCGAATTCGATCGAACGCAGTCGTGTGCTGCCGGCGCTTCCCGGATCGTCTTCCGCGACAACACCTGTTTGCGAGGTGAATTCGTTGATTCGGTTGATGACACCGGTTTGCGTCAAACCTTGCGAAAGCGTGATGCTGACACCGTTGAGCGTCAGAACTTCGTCGGCGGCGAGCGTCGTCGTTGCGGCAGACGCGGTGATGTTGGCTCGTTCGGCCGCTGTGGTGACATCGACAGCGTAGGTACCAGCCGTGGTGCGGCTGTCACCTTTGATGAAGGTGACGGCTCCAGCGGTGTTGGGGTTGTCCGCCGAACCGTTGATGCCCGCGGTTCCATCCAGGAGCGA
>JBCBOT010000117.1:0-21558 GCA_039821165.1 Planctomycetota bacterium
TGAAGTGCTCTGTCCCCGGTTGAACTGTCCCCGGATGAAGTGCTCTGTCCCTGTCCCCTGGCGAAGTGCTCTGTCCCCGGGACGTTCTCGGGATGAAGTGCTCTGTCCCCGGAACGTTGGGGGGTAGAGAGGGAAGGCGTTTCGATCTCTCTACCGGCTTGATGTCTCGATTCGCCAAGAACGCGGATCGAGTGAAATTGCGGGTCGGACCTCAGTCGCTTTCTTTCTTGTTGCGATTTCGTGAAACCGTGTTCACGGCGAATGGATTGTTTTGCTCCTCACCGAGACGCTCTTTGCCCGCAAAGGCCTCTTCGCTGAGCGTGACGGACGCCAAGTGCGATCCGAATTTGTCTTCAAAGATGTATTGAATCGGAACATCTTGGTTGAGCAATTGCTGGAGTTCCTTGGGGAAGTTTGCGCTGTCGGGATCGATCTTCGAGAGATGATCCTTCGCAGACTCTTTGATCGTATGACTTCCAATCGCTCGCATTTGCCGTGTGAGTTCGTCATCACATTGAACCCAAACCGTGATGCCGCCGGAGTACTCCAAGTTAATGTCAGTCAGGATGAGACCCTCCTCCGCCGCGACGGGAAGCTGTTTCTTCGCTTTCGCGATCTCACGTTTGATCTCGTTTTTTGAAAGTCGTTTCGAACCAGTGGCTCCACCAAGAAAATCGAGCTTGCAACCGCTGGTCATGAGAATGACTGCGACCAGGGCGACGATTCGCGATGAATGATGGACTTGCATGAACCTGACTCTCTTCGAAGTGGCATTGGAGGGGAATGTCTGGAGCGTAGGATGCTCCTACCTCCAAGGAGTCGTCTCGAAACAAAGGGCTAGGTGACTCTTTGATTGCACGAGGCTTGATAGCCGGTCCACCCCTACAACCCACCCATGCGCTCTTTTGACTGCACCGGTAAAGTTTCCCTCAGCGCACTTTTTTGACTCGCGCGGTTTCTGACATACGGTCGTTTTAGAGAGCGGGTCACGACGAGCCGCTACTGAGAACCCGGCAGGCAGCCATCAGGGTTCTGGGTCAGCCTTAACTCCCCGGATAAAGGCAAACCGCTTGCGAAAGCGGGACGCAAAGTTTCGGGTCCCGTCTCGAATCGCTTTTGATTCGCGTCGGGATGGCCGGGCTGCCATGGGATGGTTCGCTTCGCTCATCCGAGCGAGGTGAAGAACCTAAGGCAAGTCTTCGGAGACGTGGCTGCTTCTTTTCCGACGGGATCCTATTCGCGTTGAATCGGCCCATGAAGTCATCGTCGGGTTCGCCCTCGGGCGTTCCCTACCGAGGAGTTTGAATAATGAAGAAGTTCGCTAACAGCATCGTTGAGTTCTTGAAGGAAGAAGATGGCCCGACCGCAGTGGAATACGCTGTGATGTTGGCTCTGATCGTCGTCGTCTGCTTGGCAGCCGTCGGTACGATCGGAACCGAGTCGAACAAGAAGTTCGACGAAGTCGGCAAAGCGATCGCTGGTAACTGATATCGCTCGGGTGGTTCAATCGGCCACCCGGTTTGAGTTGAGAGATTCTCGACGATGGCTCCGGCGGATTCGCCGGGGCCGCGTCGAGTTCTTTCTTGCGCGAAACCAAAAAATGAACTACCCACTCCTTCCCGTCGATGCCGCCGAGCACGTTTGGCAACTGTCATGTTGCTTCATCACGCTGCTATTCGCGATGTTCAGTTGGGCACTGGGGCCGCGCTGAAACGGCATCGGGTCCGCGCGGAGCGTTGTCCGCTGCTGGGCGTCCGCACGCCGTCGACCGCTGTTACGGCGCGTTTCCACTGAAACGGTCACCCACCTGTCTAACCGCGACCTAGAGTTTTCGACGTTTCGGAGCACCGCTCCGACCAATCCACCCCCCACATAGTCCCGAGTCACGGGGATGCATCATGGAATCATTGCTTCAAGGTATCGTTGAAAACTGGGCCGTCTGGTTCGTCACTGTTGTCCTAATCGTTGCGGCTGTGATCGACGGAGCGATCTTGAAAGTCCCCAACTGGTTGACCTTCCCGTTCATCGCCTGCGGTTGGCTGCATTGCACGATCCAAGGTGGCGCCGCCGGGCTCGGTTGGAGCCTCCTTGGAACGTTCGTCGGGATGATGCTGCTGTTGGTGCTTCGCAACGTCGGGGGCATGGGTGGTGGTGACGTGAAACTCCTCGCCGGCGTCGGAGCTTGGCTCGGCACGGTTGTCACGCTGTACGCATTCGCGGCGACCGCCATCGTCGGCGGGATCATGGCCGTGATCATGATTTGGCGTACCGGCAACTGGATGAAACACTACGCGATGGCGCGTCAAATTCTGGAAGAATGGAAAACGGTTCGTAAACCGTCCGAGCTGTCGAAGATCGCACGCGAGCGGAAGCCGACCATGTATCTGCTCCCCTACGGAATTCCGATGGCAATCGGGTCGATCGCATACTTCGCCTATGCCGGAATGCTTTTCTAGTCGGTACAGCTTCTGCCGTTCATCCGTCTAGGACTGTGCAGAATTCAATTCGAAATGAAGCGCGAAAACGGTGAAGTTGTAAAGCTTTGCCGTTTATCTCGTCCTTTCGTGTTGCGTTGCAATTTACTGCTGTAGCGGCGATACGTTGACGGCAGCGAGTTTTGCAGCGTCAGGGGCTCGAAAGCCGATTACTGGCTGAGGGTCGACAGCCTCCTCCCAGCGTAGTCCTCCAACAAAACACGCTGCCCTTCACAGCGGAAAACCATGCGAAACAAATCACTATTCCTGTTACTCGCCGGCGTCTGTGGCACCATTGCGGCCGTCGGAGTAGGTCAGTGGATGCAGAACGCCCAGGGCACTGCGTCCATCGACATGGTCGAGATTCTTGTCACGACCCAGGCGATCAATGCAGAAGAAGAAATCACGGCCGAGAAGTTGCGACTCGAAAAGTGGCCCGCGGACAGAGTTCCCGCCGGTGCCTCGCTCGAGCTCGCACAATTCGAAGGTCGATTTGCAAAGGTGCCTCTCTTCGAAGGCGAACCGATGCTCGACATGAAATTGATGGACGAGGTTGAGGACATGGTGGTGCCCAAGGGCTACACCGTGGTCTCGCTGCCGGCCGGACGGGATGGAACAGTCAATCTCGTGCGTCCTGGCGACCGCGTCGACATCCGCGGCTTTTTCGCCGAGGGTGTATTCCCCCGTGACACCGTCCTCGGTGTCCTCACCGGTGTCAAAGTGTACGCAATCGATGGCGTCACTAAGTTCGATCCTGAAGAAAAGCGATCACGCACCGCCCGCGACATCCAATTGTTGATCCGCAAGGCAGACAACCAGGCATTCGACTTCGCCAAGAAGTACGGTGAGATCTCGTTGTCGCTCGGCAGTCCTACGGCAGACGACGATTCGATTCCGATCGATCAACCCAGCGCCGCGGCCGAGAAGTTTGTTCAGGACCTCGACAAATACCGAGCCGAGCAAGACCGCCTCAAGAAAGAAGCCGAAGCGGCGAAGGTCTCCGAGCCGACAGAAGACGAAGAGTATGCGGGCCCGCAGGAGGACACGTTCCTCTTCCGCACGACGAAAATGCACAACGGACGCATCATTGTGTACGAATGGCACAAGGGTGAATCGATCCCGCGTATTGTGGCCGACACCGGAGCACTCGACTTGGGTGACCGCGACGTCGACACAACGGATGTGACCGCATCCGGTGGTACCAGCACCGGCGGTGGTGACGACGAGAACTTCCCGCAGGGAGGCGACAGTCCGTTTTTCGATCCTCCGGGATCGATCGATGAGTGAGCAGGCTGCTGCTCGAACCAATTCACGTTCACTGATCACCCGCGATCGGTGAACGATAAACCTAGACCCTTTTTTACCAACGTTACTCGCAACGAGTCGTGTACTCAGTCGTCTGAGTGCAGAGTCTTGATGGATCAAGACGCCGGCTCCGCAAGGATGCATCTGCGATGGAAATGTTTCGAAATGCGGTTCGCCCGTCAGCTCTGACGCTTGCCGTCCTTCTCGGCTCAGCATTCTCAGGAGCCGCGTTTGCTCAGGAGACACTCGAGTCCGAGGCTCAACTCACAGCGACGGCTGGCGCTGTGGAGCACACGATCACCAACGCCGTTGAGCGGATGCAGATGCTCGTGAAAACGAGCAGCATTCTCACCTTGGAAGCGAAGATTCCTCGCTTCCAGGTTCACAACGAAGAGGTGTTGGGAGCGACACCGATTTCGCAGAACCAGCTGCAGATCTTTGCGAAGACGCCTGGTACCACGCAGATCAACCTGTGGGATACCGAGGACAAGCAGTACCAGGTCGACATCACCGTGATCGCGGATGCCCGCGAGATCGAAGGTATCCTTTCATCTCAGTTGCCCCTCGCGACGCTGAAGGTGATGCCGGTGAACGCATCGGCGATCGTTTCCGGATTCGTAACCAACGTGGACGATGTGGACCGTGCGATCGCGATCGTGGAGCAGTACTACCCGACTGTCGTCAACAACATTCGCGTGGTCGGCGTCCAGCAGGTTCTGCTTCACACTCGCATCATGGAAGTCTCGCGGACGAAACTGCGGGAAGCGGGCGTCGATTGGTCGTGGACCGATGGTACGGACCGAATCATCAGCCGCCCCGGAGAGTTGGTTGAGACGTCGGTGACGAACGTCTTCGCGGGGCCCGAGTTCACGACGCTCATTCAAGCGTTGCGTGAGCAGAACTTGATCAAATTCCTCGCCGAGCCGACCGTCGTTGCGACGCACGGTAGACCGGCACGATTCACCGTTGGTGGTCGCGTTCCCTATGTGGTGATCTCAGGTAACGGTGCTCCGACGGTTGAGTACGAGGAGTTCGGAACCTCTGTCGACTTCCTCCCGTTTGTGATCGGCCCCGGCCGAGTTCGATTGGAGGTGCGACCCGAGGTGAAAGAGGTCGACCCCACGTTGCAACTTCAGATTCAAGGTATTTCTGTTCCCGGCTTCAACCAACGCTATGTCGAAACAGCGGTTGAGCTGCAAGCGGGGCAAACGTTCGCGATCGCGGGCTTGTTGCAAAGCCGCACCGAAGCCGCTTCTCGCTCGACGCCACTGTTGGGAGAGCTGCCTCTGATCGGTACCTTTTTCCGGTCGGTTCGTGAGCGTCGCAACGACGTCGAACTGTTGATCACCGTGACACCTGAATTGGTCGCCGCGATGGACCCACATCAAGTGCCTCGTGGCGGACCGGGTACAAACAGCATGTCACCTAGCGATCGTGACCTCTTCCTGGACGGACACCTGGAGGTTCCCAACCTGCTCGGCGGAGACGGTTGCTCCATGGAAAGCGGTATGGGCATGGGAGACTCAATGCTTCACCAGAACGTGATGCAACACGGAGCCATGATGGCACACGGCAGTCTGTCACAGCCGCCGGCGAGCATGCATGGCGGAATGGGGTTGCCTCCGGGAGCTGTGGTTCCGTCCGCACAGCCGACAAGCGTTGGTGATGGCGTGGTTGTGTCGACCCCTGACTCCTATTGATCGGAGTGATGCGAGGAGGTGCTGGGGCGTCGGCGGACGACGCCCCCGGGGCGAGACAGTGCAAAAACTTGATGGATCGGACATTCTGCGATGAGTAACGTGCTAAGAATCGCGTTGGTTGACCCCAACGATGAAACGCGCGAAAACCTGAAGGGCATGCTACTGAGCATGGAAACAATCTGGCTTGAAGCCGATTGTTCTCGGTACGAGTTCTTTCCCGACATCATCGAGCAGACGTCACCTGACGTCGGCGTGATCGCACTCGATAGCGATGCCGACAAGGCCATTCGTCTGGTCGAGCGGTTGGCGAGCGATGCTTCGGAAACGGTCATCCTCGCTGCGAGCGAAAGCACCGACGGTCACCTGATTTTGCAGACCATTCGCGCGGGTGCCCGTGAGTTTTTGACCCTACCCATGTCCCATGAGGACCTCGCAGCGGCTCTCGGGCGAGTGAGCCAGCAAAAGTTCGGGACCGCGGACGGCGGAACGCGTGGTTGCGAGGTGATCGCGATCGCCGGAGCGACCGGCGGCGTCGGGACGACGAGTACCGCGGTCAATCTCGGCTGCATTTTTGCATCGAACAATCGGAACAGCGTCGCCTTACTCGACCTCGATCTGGCCCTCGGTGATGCCGACGTTTTCCTGGACGCGATTCCGGATTACACGCTCGCCGATGTCGTGCAAAACGTTTCGCGGCTCGATATTCAACTCCTGAAGCAATCGCTGACCAAGCATTCCAGCGGCCTCTACTTGCTTCCACGTCCTGTGGAACTACACGACACCAGCGCGATTACCGACGATAGCCTGCGAAAGGTGATCGGATTACTGAAAGCGTCGTTCACGCACCTCGTGATCGACCTCTCGAAGTCGTATGGTGTGGTTGATATGGCAGCCATTGAGGCCGCTTCGCGAGTCGTGTTGGTGACTCAGCTCGACCTGCCCTGCCTGCGAAACGTCGTCCGCTTGATGATGAGCTTCGAAGAGATCGAGGGCCTTCAAAGTAAGGTTGAGATCGTCGTCAACCGGGCCGGACTCGAGTCTGGGCAAATCAGTTTGAAGAAGGCCAAAGAGACGCTCGGTCGCGACGTGTACGCGCTACTGCCCAACGACTATCGAACGATGGTGGAAGTTCGCAACAACGGAGTTCCGTTGGTCACCCAAGCCCCCAAGGCGGCCATCACGCAGGCGATGCGTGAATTGGCGAGCAAACTGCAGGGCGAAGAGGTGATTACCGAGGGCGAGGAAGGCAGCAAGTCCAACGAGAGCAAGTGGAAAATGTTTTGGCCGGGTGCCAAATCCTAGCCTGCGTATTCAACGAGCAAGGCGGATTCCAAAGCGGCTGAAGCAGCGCGAGCTGCCCATCGGCCCGCCACGTGTCATTCGATGACTTCGCAGCCCATCCACGGTTGCAGTGCCTTGGGCACTGCGATGCTGCCATCGGCTCGTTGGTGATTCTCGAGGACCGCGATCATGGCGCGTCCTGTCGCGACGGCTGTTCCGTTGAGTGTATGGACGAATTTCGTTCCTTTCTCACCCGCGGTTTTGTATCGGACGTTAAGTCGCCGAGCTTGGTAATCCGTGCAGTTACTCGTGCTGGTCACCTCACCCCAGGCGCCTCCGTCTCCCCGCCCGGGCATCCAGGCTTCGAGATCGTATTTGCGGTACGCAGGTCCGCCGAGATCACCGCTCGCCGTGTCGACCACGCGGTACGGAACTTCGATGGCGTCGAAGAGTTCGCACTCGAGTGCACGCATCTCTTCATGCGTCGCGTCACTCTGGTCGGGAAGCGTGAACGCGAACATTTCGACTTTGGTGAATTGATGGACGCGATAAAGCCCTTTGGAGGCGCGTCCCGCGGCTCCGGCCTCGGTACGAAAGCAGTGGCTCAGTCCGCATAATTTGATCGGTAGCTCTTCGTCGGCGAGCACTTGGTCACTCATCATGCCGCCGAGCGTGATTTCAGCTGTCGCAACCAAATTCAATTCGGTGTTCTCGATGCTGTAGATCTGCGTTTCGGGACCACGCGGATTGAAGCCTGTTCCTTGCAGGATGCTCGTCAACGCGAGGTCGGGCGTCGAAACCGGGGTGAAACCGCGCTCGCCGAGAAAGCTGATCGCGAACTGTTGCAGTGCGAGGTCCAGCCGAACCGCGGCATTCTTTAGGAAGTAAAACCCTGCTCCGGCGACTCGGGCACCGCCCTCGAAGTCAAAGAGGTCGTGTTTCTCGCCGAGTTGCAGATGGTCCAGCGGTTCAAAGTCGAACGTCGGGATGGACGTCGCGCCGAGCGTCAATTCCTTCGCATCCTCCTCACCACCCGTCGGCGCATCGGGATGAGTCAGGTTCGGAATCGTGCTCTGAATCGTATTGATCTCGGCGTCATACTCGTCGCACTGCTTCTGAGCGGCATCCTTCTTTTGTCGCAGCTCACGACCCTGTTCGATCAGCGCCGGACGTTCGTCGTTGCTCGCGCTCTTGATTCCACTGCTGACTTCGTTCGCTTGACGGTTCAACTCTTGCGCGGCTTGGAGTTGTTCGAGCCGCGCGTTTTCGAGTTCGACGAGGCGGTCGATGTCGCAGGGGACTCCGCGACGTTCACAGTTTTCGCGAACGAGATCGGCGTTTTGAAGAATGAATTTGCGATCGAGCATGACAGTAGGAATAGGCAGCGGGAGGCTTACTTGGCCGAATGGTTGGCGATTTCGTTCCACAGTGTCGCAGACGCGGTGATCCCCCGGAAGTAATCTTCGACGCGGAACTTCTCGTTCGGGCTATGGCAGTTGTCGTCTGACAGTCCCCATCCGAGCAACAGACAATCGCATCCGAGAACTTCTTGGAATCGTGTCACGATCGGAATCGAACCACCCTCGCGGATGAACACGGGGCGAACACCGAACGCGGACTCGATGGCGGCTTGCGCGGAGGTCGCAAACGACGTGTTGATGTCGGCCAGCATTCCCGGGGCGCCGTGGTCTGCGTGTAGAGACCAAGTCACGCCAGGAGGCATGTGGTTCGCCAAATGCTGTTTCAGCGATTCGGTTAGTTCATTGGGATCCTGTTTCGGGACGAGGCGGAAGCTGATCTTCGCGCTCGCCACGGCGGGAACGATTGTTTTTGCACCCTCGCCCTGGTGACCCGACGTCAAGCCATTGATATCGAACGTCGGCCGAGCCCAGCGGCGTTCGTCGGTCGTGTATCCCTCTTCACCGAACAACTCATTCACGCCGATCGCGGAGGCGAACTCGTCATCCGATTGCGGAAGCGCCCGCCACTGCTCGCGTTCTTGTTCGGTCAACGGTTCAACCCGATCGTAGTAACCCGGCAGTTGAATTCGACCGCTTCGGTCGACCATCGACGAGAGCACGTGACAGAGAGCGATCGCGGGGTTCATCACCGCGCCACCGAATGAGCCGCTATGCAGATCCTGACTCGGTCCTTTGACCGTGACCTCGTAGGTCGCTATTCCACGCAGTCCGTAAGTGATGGCCGGCTGCCCATCAGCGTATTGGCTGTTGTCGCTGATCACGACACAGTCACATGCCAAACGGTCGGCCAACTTTGGGAGCGATCGTTCCAGGTTCTCGCTGCCAACCTCTTCTTCGCCTTCGATCAGAAATTTGACTTGAAGCGGCAAAGCGGTCCCGGACGCGAGCCATCCGCAGACGCTTTGGATGTGGGTCAGCAACTGGCCTTTGTCGTCGGTCGCGCCGCGGGCGTACAGGTTTCCGTCACGCACTTGTGGTTCGAACGGAGGCGAGACCCACTGATCGAGCGGTTCGGCCGGCTGCACGTCATAGTGCCCGTAAACCAGTACTGTTGGGGCACCCGGCACCGGTGGCGTTTCTGCGATCACCATCGGGTGACCATCGGTTTCGAGCGTCTCAGTCGTTAATCCGCCATGAGCGAGTTTTGCCGCGATCCAGTTGCAAGCCGCGCGAACATCGTCCACGCGGCGGCTGTCACTGCTCACGCTCGGAATCGTCAACCAATCAACCAGCTCCGCCAGTTGCTCCTCACGCTTCGATTGGATCGATCCCAACAGAGTCGCGAATGCGGTTTGTTCCATCGAAGTGAATCCGTAGCAGAGGCAAAATAGAAGAAAAAATTGCGAGAAATCGGGACTCCCGGTCACCCGCTCGGCGCTAAAATACGGCCGACGCACCCGGAAAAACAGTGGGGACTCAAAGTGGAATCGGCGTCGTGTCCAGAGCCGATGCCGTCCCACTGAAGACCCCCCGTATTCGATTTGTTTTCCAGATCGAGTGACGTGGTCTAAACTTTACCGGTACTGGTCTCGCACGGAGCAACCTTCACGATGACGGACAGATCCATGGTCGCAGAGCCGATTGTCAAAAAGGATTCAAAAAAGAAGCCCAAGCGGCAGCCGCGGTACAACGTGATCTTGTGGGACGACTCCGATCACAGTTATCAGTACGTGGTGATCATGATGCAGAAGCTGTTTCATCATCCGATCGAAAAAGGGTTTGAGATCGCCAAAGAAGTCGACAACAGCGGCAAGGCGATCTGCATGACCACGACGATGGAACACGCCGAACTGAAGCGAGATCAAATCCACTCTTTCGGAAAAGACGAACTGATCGCGCGATGCAAAGGCAGCATGAGCGCGACGATCGAACCGGTAGTCGAGTAAACATGTCGGCAAAGCTACGCGTCACTACGCTCGGCTGCAAAGTCAATCAGTACGAAACAGAACTCGTTCGCCAAGGGTTGCAGCGAGTCGGCTACGAAGACTGCGCCGAAGGTGAGTCCGCCGATATCTGCCTCGTCAACACCTGCACCGTCACCAACCAGGGCGACGCGAAGAGTCGGCAAGTCATTCGGCGGATGGCACGAGACAACCCGGACGCAAAAATCGTCGTCATGGGCTGCTACGCCACACGCGCTCCCGATGAAGTCGCGAAATTGCCGGGGGTCAGCGAGGTCGTCACGGACAAACGCGAACTGCCAGACTTGATGTCACGCTTCGGCGTCGTCGATGTTCCGACAGGGCTCGACGGGTTTTCGGGTCGACATCGCGCCTATGTCAAGGTTCAGGACGGATGTCTGCTGCGATGTAGCTACTGCATCATTCCCCATGTCCGGCCCAAGCTCACGTCGCGGCCGCTACAGCATATCGTCGACGAAGTCAGCCGACTCGTGACGGCCGGACATCGCGAAGTCGTGCTCACCGGCATCCATCTCGGGCATTACGGCGTCGACTGGAATCGCAACAAGCCTCGTGAAGAATGGACTCGCCTCGCCGATCTGGTTGAAAGTCTGTGTCAGCTTCCCGGCGACTTTCGCATTCGCCTTTCCAGCATCGAAGCCACCGAAGTTACACGAAGCTTGATCGGAATCATGGAGAAGTATTCCGATCGAATCGCTCCTCACGTGCATCTCTGCCTCCAAGCGGGCAGCGATTCGGTGCTCCGGCGGATGCGTCGCCGATGGGGCACGCGAATGTTTCTCGATCGTTGTCGGTTGCTTCGCGAATCACTCAACAAACCGGCGATCACGACCGATGTCATCGCTGGCTTCCCTGGCGAAACCGAAGCCGAGTTCGAAGAGACCTTACAAACATGTCGCGAGGCCGGCTTCTCAAAGATCCATGCCTTCCCGTTCAGCGCTCGTCGCGGCACTCCGGCCGCCGACATGCCCGACCAGCTCTCCGGCGACATCAAAGCCGACCGAGTCCGTCAGTTGACCGAACTCGAAGGCGAGCTGCGTGCGGAGTACTTTCGGTCTTTGGTCGGTGAAACGGTCGAAGTCCTGGTCGAATCCGAGAAAGCACTCGCGACGATCGGCCAGTCTTCCGAAGGTCGACTGATTCGCGGAACCACCTGCCGCTACGCCCCCGCTCAGTGGGTCGAGATGCACGATCGAAACCAAACCGGCGACCTCGTTCGCGGCAACGTCATCCGCGCCGAATCCGATCACGTCATCGTCGCCCCCAGCGAATAGCCCTCGCGAACGGACTCATCTTAGCGCCCGACGGACCCGAACACGGATCGACGTGTTCGTGCCCGGCTAACCATCCGCCGGCGCGGGAACCTTCGGTGTTGTCTCCTTTTCTCATCAACGAGCCACATTTGGCTGCGTCAAAGGACGACGCCTGTGACTATCGCCCGATCAGCTTTGATACATGTCACCTCGCATGACGGCATTCGAAAAGCACGAGGCGATGCTCTAAGGAGTCGTTCGGAAACAACTTCGGCAATCGATTGGACTCAGGTTTCCAGCTTGGCACCAAGGGGTGTAGCACTCATTCTCCGAAAAGGATCGCCGACGGTACGTATCGATCGTCACGCGAAGACGCCAAGCCGCGAAGTCCCCAGAGAGTCCGCGCAAGATCTTCGCGTCTTGGCGTGATCACTCTTCGCTTGCGCCGCCCACATAGGGCTCCTACACGAAGTCGATTTTTGCAACGACAATAACCTCGCCAATTCCATTGCGAAATCGGAACTTAAAGCGACGAACTTGTTTTCGAACGCTTCCTAAACGAAGTACTTGCCGTGCAGAATCATCTCTCTGAAGATCAATCCCAGAGGATCGTTCCGAAGTAGTCGTCGAGGGTCTCGGCCCGCCGAATCTGCTTGATGCTTCCATCTTCCTTCAGCAGCAGTTCGGCGCTGCGGAGTTTGCCGTTGTACTGGAAACCCATCGAGTGCGCGTGGGCGCCCGCGTCGTGGATCACCAACGTGTCACCGACTTCGATCGCAGGTAGCGGTCGATCGATCGCAAACTTGTCGTTGTTCTCACACAGTGAGCCCACCACATCAAAGTTGCCGGCATTCGGCTCGTTCTCTTTGCCCAGCACGGTCATGTGGTGATAAGCCCCGTACATGCCCGGTCGCATCAGGTTGGCCATGCACGCATCCACGCCGACATATTCCTTGTAGATGTGCTTTTGGTGAACGACGTCCGTGACGAGGTAGCCGTAGGGGCCGGTGATGATGCGACCGTTCTCCATATAAATCGAGAGCGGATCGAGGTCGGTCGACGCGATCATGCGATCGTAGGCGGACTTCATCCCTTCGGCCACGCGTTCCAAATCCAGCGCGGTGTCTTCCGGGCGATACGGAATACCCATGCCGCCGCCTACATTCACGAATTCGAGCCGGATACCGAGTTCCTGGTGCAACTCGAGCGCGAGGCCGAAAAGCATCTCGGCCGTTTCGACAAAGAAGTCGGGTGCCAACTCGTTGGAGGCCACCATCGTGTGCAAACCGAAACGAGAAACGCCACGCTTCTTGGCTTCACGATAGCCGTCAAAGAGTTGGTCCCGCGTGAAACCAAATTTGGCTTCTTCGGGTTTGCCGATGATCGCGTTGCCGGCTCGAAGTGGGCCCGGGTTGTAGCGAAACGAAATCAGGTCCGGCAGGCCGACGTTCCGATCGACGTAATCGAGATGGGTCAGGTCGTCGAGATTCAAGATCGCGCCGAGTTCGCGTGCCTTCCCATAGTCTTTGGCGAGCGTGTTGTTGGACGTGAACATCACGTCCTCGCCGGTCATGCCGATCTTTTCGCAGAGGATCAACTCTGCCACGCTCGAACAATCGCCGGCGCACCCTTCCTCCTGAAGTAGTTTCAGGATGTGGGGGTTCGGCAACGCCTTAACGGCGAAGTATTCCTTGAAGGTGGGACACCAGGAAAACGCGCTGTTGAGCCGTCGCATGTTCTGCCGGATTGCCGCTTCATCGTAGAGATAAAACGGGGTCGGAAAATTCTTTTTAATCTCGTCGATCTGGGCCTGGGTGAAAGGCAGTGTCTTGGCGGAGGATTCGACGGTGCTCATGCGATGAACTGCTGCAGGTGGAAGTGTGGTGGATGCAAATAGTTTAGATGCGTGTGGATGATCCAAAAAGGCGCTCCTTTGTTATCCGTCTCCGCAAAGACTGCCAAAAAGAAACCGCCTCCGGGGATTTTCCCGGAGGCGGTCGGCAGGGTTTCTAGCCGACGACGCGTGTGACGACGCCAGAACCGATCGTGCGTCCGCCCTCACGAACGGCGAATCGGTCCCCATCCGCGATGGCGGCCGGTTGCACGAGCGAAACCTTCATTTGTACCCCGTCGCCCGGCATCGCCATTTGGACTCCGCCGATCATCGAGGTCTTGCCGGTCACGTTGGCCGTGCGGAAGAAGAACTGCGGCGCATAGCCGTCAAAGAACGGCGTGTGGCGACCGCCCTCCTCTCGCTTCAGCACGTAAACCTCCGCTTCGAACTCTTGGCGCGGGGCGAGTGAGCCGCGAGCCGCAAGAACCTGGCCCTTTTGCACGTCGGTGTGTGCCGTCTTGCGAAGCAGGCAACCCACGCTTTCCCCCGCCGCGGCGGTTTCGACCTCCTCACCGAACGATTCCACCTGCGTCACAACGTCGGAACCGTTTTCAGCGCTCATGCCGACCAGTTCGATCGTGTCACCGGCTGCGATGCGGCCGGCCTCGATCATTCCCGTGACGACGGTTCCCCGCCCTGGAATCGAGTAGACGTTTTCGATGGGCATCAAAAACGGCTTGTCGGTATCACGCATCGGATCCGGGATCGCCGTGTCCAACGCCTCGAGCAGTTCGCCGATGCACGCCGTGGCTTCGGCATCGGTCGGGTTCTCGAGCGCGTTCTTGGCCGACCCCCGGATCACAGGAATCGTGTCGCCTGGATAACCGAAGGCGGTCAACGTTTCGCGGAGATCCATTTCAACGAGATCGAGCAACTCGGCGTCGGGCACAAGGTCACACTTGTTGATGAACACCACCAAGTGCGGGACGCCGACTTGGCGAGCCAACAGTAAGTGTTCGCGCGTTTGCGGCATCGCACCGTCTGTTGCCGAAACCAAGAGCACCGCGCCATCCATCTGCGCCGCGCCGGTGATCATGTTCTTGATGTAGTCGGCGTGTCCTGGACAGTCGATATGCGCGTAGCGTCTTTCCTCGGTCTCGTACTTCACGTGCGAGGCGACGATCGTGACGGTCTTGTTCTTGTCACGAACGATCCCACCACGAGCGATGTCCTGGTACGACTTGAACGTCGCAAGGTCTCGTTCCGATTGGACGCGAAGGATTGCGGACGTCAACGTGGTTTTTCCGTGGTCGATGTGGCCGATCGTACCGACGTTGACGGGGACTTTCTCGTTGCGAAACATAGCTCGGTGACTCCTTCGTAAAGGAAGTGTTGTCATTCGTTGACCAGTCGCCGAGGTGAGCAGCCTCGGAGACTTTTTTGTGCCCATGCAACGCCAGGGCAACGAATTGACGGAACGGAATGGCAAGAAAAAAGCCCGCTCGTTTCCGGGCGGGCTGAGTGTTTTGTGTTGTTGTTCGGCTTCGATCTAGGTCAACAAACACCCCCCGCCTCGTCGAGACGACGAGCGTGATGAAGATTTCTTTGACTTTGATGAAACGAACATCTGCTTTCCTGAAGGAACGAGGGACAGAGTGAAGACACCTCGCGAGCGTCTGGGTTCACGGCAGCGGAGGCCAGCCACGAAAACCTTGTCGCAACCAAATTGATTGCGGCTGATTAATTAAGATCAGGTGAAGGAATCCACGGGGACGTTGCTTGTGACTGTACATTCCGTATAACGCGTTCCGAGGCTGACGAAAACTGCGTGTAAACGCTTGGTTTTCCTGCAAGTTACCGCCCGTACGGAATGGGCAATTCAAATTGCGGGGAGACACCCATGATTTCACGTCAATCCATTGACTTCGTCGCTAAAAAACTCTCGAAAGCGCTTGTCTCGAAAGATTCGCTTCGTCAACGACGTCACGAGATGGCGCGAAAAATAGAACGGGACTACACGGGCACGCACCCGCTGTTCGTTCCCATCCTGCAGGGAGCGAGTCGCTTCTACAACGACTTGGTTGGGAGTTTCTCCCACTCATTTCAGATGGACCAAGAGATGGTGGTCGCATCGAGTTACGATGACACGACACCGGGTCAGCTGCAATTCGATCCGCTGCAACTGAATCCCGAACGCATTGCGGGAAGGAATATCCTTGTTGTCGATGACATCATGGATACCGGTGTCACGTTGAACACAGTCTGCAACTACATCCTTCAACACAAGCCGACCAGTATCCAGGTCGTTGTGCTCATTCGCAAACAGAACCCGAAACAGGACCGATTTGACATTTCGCCTAAGTACGTCGGGTTCAGTTTGAAGCAACAATTTGTTGTGGGTTACGGGATGGACTACAAGGGCTGCTTCCGGTCCATGAACCATATCAGCGTCCTTACGGACGAACTGCGTGACATGGTTCGCGAAGCCTTTAGCCAATCTGCTTAGCCTGAATCACTGCCAGAACTTGTACCAGCATCGCTGACCCTCGCATCGAGGTCGTCAACCTAGCTCGGTTGCTCTTGGCTCCTTCAACCAGGAGTTACCATGAGTATTCGATGCGTTCTTGTGCTTGTTCTTATCACGGTCACCTGCTCAATGTCCGTCGTCGCCATTGCGCTATTTGGCCTGTGTGACTTTTGCTGCGTCGTGGCCGGATCAACGCTGGTCTGGTCCCTGTCACTACAGCGAGTCTCTCGTTCGCTCGCCACATCGATCGAGCAATACGACTGAACCATGATCGTCTTAGAGTACCTCGGTTAACGCAGTCTGCACGGCATCAAGCCGTCAAGTCACACAACTGAAACGCCTGCTCCAGAGAGCGGATCGGATCGTCGCTTGTGGGGATGAATTCCTGGGCGACATAGCCGTCGTAGCCGGTGGCCAGGATCGCACGGATCACCGCGGGATAGTTGATCTCTTGATCCTCATCCAACTCACGACGTCCAGGATTTCCGGCCGTGTGATAATGACCGGTGATCGAAGCATACTTTTTGATGTTGTCGATCAAGTCTCCGTTCATGATTTGTACGTGATACACATCGAAGAGCAATTTGAACTTGTCGCTGCCGACCGCATTGACGAGTTCGGCGCAGAGATGCAAATCGTCGCCCCAGTATCCGGGGTGTCCTTTCATCGGATGAACGCTGCCGTCGGCGTTGTAGTGAGCCTTGCTGTTGAGATGTTCCAGTACGATCCCGATCCCCTGTTGCTCGGCATAAGGCACGACTCGTTTCCAGCAATCGAGGCAGTTTTTCTTTGCCGCGTTGTCGTCGATGCCTGCTTTCCGCATCCCCGTAAAGGTGATGACATTCGGAGCGCCGAATTTCTTGGCGAGGTCAATTCCGTCTCGGAGCTTCTTTTCAACTTCGGTGTGGTTAGCAGGGTCGAGGGGGCCTTTTTGAAATCCGTGGCTGCCCGTCAACGAGATCTTCAATCCCATCGCCGTCACCTGTGGATAGACGTCCGATGGGATGCCTTCCATCGCTTCCAAACCGATGCGTTTGCAATGCATAGCAAGTTCCAGCATTTCCATCGGTTTGAAGCACCATCCCATGACGGATTGGCGCACTCGCCGAGGTTCAGCGGCACGAAGCCGTGAGAGTTGAGAAAGTCCGTTGCTGGCAAGCGCGGTGCCGGCTACGGTGGCAAGGCTGCGTGCGATAAAGTCTCGGCGTCTCATGGTGGTCCTCACGCGTGTCTCTTGTCGGCGCTCGTCGGAGGCCTCGGGTTCCTGGTTTCGACCGACATGCTAACTGAATTTCAAAATCGAATGTCCGAGGCGGTCCTGGCACTCGAGCCGGGCGAGGTCGTCAGCTTTGGAGATATCGCCGCGGCGGCGGGGCGACCCCGAGCCGCTCGCGCCGCGGGGAATTTGCTCGCCGGTTCGATGGACACGCTGCCCTGGTGGCGAGTCGTCTACTCCGACGGCCGGCTGCCGCCTTGCAATCCGACCGTGCAAGCCGAGCGCCTAGAAGAAGAAGGCGTCCAGTTGGAAGCGTTCCGGATCGTTCGATCGCCACGAGGACGCTTCGCTCCCTGAGATCGAATAGACTGTTGACCGAGTTAACCATGTTCAAGGGCGGAGAACATCATGGCGGAAGTCGTTTGCACCAAGTGCGGTCAAAAACTAAAGGTCGGCGAACATTCGGGGCCGGTTAAAATCACCTGTCCGAAGTGCGGCCAGTCTTTGATTCTGCGTTCCGCGGCCAACCCAGCTGCGCCGGCACCACAAGCCGCGCAGGCGTCTGCCGCGAATGCGGCACCTCAGGCAACCGCACCTCAGTCGTTTCCGGCGCCAGCCAAGCCCGCCTCGCTTCCGCAGCAACCGTCACCTGCAGCGAGCTTTCCGCAGTCTCCCAGCGTTCCCGTCGGGCAGCGCGCTCACGCAAAGCCACGCGCTCAGGCAAAGGCGGCCGGCAAGTCGAAGATGCCTTTGATCGTCGGAAGCGCGGTCGCCGGAGTTGTGGTTCTTGTGGGTATCGGATTCGCCGTTTCACTCATGATCGGCAAAGACGAGACACCCGCCGATTCCAACGATCGGATCGCGGCTGCTCGTGAGCGTGCCGAGCAGATGCGGTCCGAAAGCGGCTTCTCGGATCGACCGCGCGGCCCACGGGGTGCGGCCGAGATCGCAGCTGAGACCGAACGCATGATCGCGGAGACAAACCGCGCCATTGACGCGGACATCGCAAAAGCAGAGGCAAATGCAGCAGCGGGGAAGTCACAGCCTTCTTATGTCGACACCGCATTGGTCTCTGATGTTTCGGGGCATCGCCGCGCGGTCGCGGATTTCGTTTCAATTGCAGGTCAGTTTGGCGATCTCCTCGAACAGACAAAAGGGAATTTGACGCCCGATTCGAGGGCATCGCTGAGTGAGCTTCGAGATCTTGCTTGGAAACTCTCCGACAGAATCGCCGCCCTGCCGCGACTTGATTCCGCAGGCGCGAAAGAAGCATCCAAGTTGTTGCGACTGGATGCCGCCGGGATGGAGCGAGATAAACGGGTCCAGCAGCAGGTGGAGCAATTCCGGCCACGCGTCCAAGGACGGAGCAATCTCGTTGCCTTCAATAAAGCGGTCGGACGCTTGAGCGAAGCCAGGAATTCACTCATCACCTCGATGATGACTCCCAAGAAACCGTTCGGATTGGTTCAGGACCTCGAATACCGACTTTACGATGCCAACCGCGCGATCTTGCATGCCGCTCTCCCAGGCAATCAAGCCGCCGTGGGAGACGCGATCGTCAAGTACACCAAGTCGCTGAGAGCATACAAAGACACATGGGGGCGCACCATCAGCGTGGGCGACAAGCCCTTCTCAGATACCAAATCGCCGTTCGTGGGTTGGTATGCTTGGTCCACCGGTGCGTTGGAGCGTCACGTTGAGCCGACGTTGTCCAGTGATCTCTCATCGGCCTACAAGGAGTTGATGGATTTGCAGGCTTCCTTCGAACCTCAAGACATGACAGCCACAGAGCGGATTCAGGCCAAGCATGCAAAGTTGCATCAGGATGCGATGGAGCAGCATCAAAAGAAGGGCAACAAATCTGACAAAGAGAAGAAGGCAACCGCACCCGAGGACGATTGGGCGCTCGGTCAACAGATCAAGTTCTTTCGCGGTGAGAAGACAAAGGAGACGGTGATTGTATTCGTCGACAGGGACATCGACTTTTTCAAGCGAAGTAAGGCTTTCATGGTCATCAAGACCAGTCTTGGCTTGAAGTCGCAGCCGAGACACCTACTCGGCAACTCTGTGTCGGCGATCGGAATTGAATACGACGGCTCACTTGAAAATGTCGCTCAAGCAATTTCGTTCGGAAAGGTCTCCAAAGCCGACGAAGAGCAACGAGTCCTCTACTGTGACGTCGCCGACGAGTGGGCTTCAGAAGACTAGTGCTGGTCGGCGGATTTCAACACGCGACTATCGATCTTCGTAGGGCGGGGCCGCATAAACATCCCGCAAGCGGTCGTACTCGGCCGTGAGCTGTTTTCGAGTCTTGGCGTAGCCTGGGTCTTCGTGGACGCTTTTCATTTCCCCCGGGTCGACTTTCAAGTCGAACAGATTCCATTCTAGGGTCTTTGGGAAATACATCAGTTTGTGGCGATCGGTGCGAACACCAAAATGTTGAGGAACGGCGTGCTCACCCAACTCGTAGTACGCGTAATACAACGACTTTCGCCACTCGACACGTTCGCCTTTGAGTAGCGGCACGAGGGAGCGTCCCTGGACGTCGCTCGGAGTCTGCAGTCCGGCGATCTCGAGAAAGGTGGGCGCGTAGTCGATGTTCTGAATCAACTCGGACCGGTCCGAGCCAGGCGCGAGCACACCGGGCCAGCGAATCAGGAACGGCATCCGAAACGACTCTTCGAACATCCATCGCTTGTCGTACCAGCCATGCTCACCGAGGAAGAATCCTTGGTCCGATGAGTAGATTACGACCGTTGATTTCGCGAGGCCTTTCTCGTCGAGATACTTGAGCATCCGTCCGACGCTCTCATCGACGGCTTTCACGGTGCTCAAATAGTTCCGCATGTAGCGACGATACTTCCAACGGACGATGTCTTGATCCGTCATCTCGCCGGCTTTGAATGCAGCAAGAAACGCTTGGTTGTGCGGTCCGAAGTGGGCGTCCCACTGTTTTCGTTGTTCCGGCGTCATCCGGTTGTATTCCGGTGTGCCGTAGCGATCGGGTGCGGGCAAGGTGACGCCGCCACGTTCGTCTTTGCGGACTTTGGCGTCGTAGGCCCAGTCGAAATGGCGGTCGATCTCCATCTCGTTCTCGGCGAGTAGCTTGGAGCGATCCGCGTAGCCATCGAAGAGGGAATCCGGTTCGGGGATTTCGACGTCGTCGAAGGCACCGAGATGCCGCAGTGCGGGCGAGAACGTGCGATGCGGTGCCTTGTGTTGGCACATCAAAAAGAAGGGTTTGCCCGGGTCACGTGATTCCAGCCAATCGATCGCCTTGTCGGTCGTGATGTCGGTGGCGTATCCGTTGAAGCGTTTGCGTTTGCCATCTTGTTGGATGAAGTCGGGGTTGTAGTAGCTGCCTTGGCCCGGAAGGATTTCCCAGTGATCGAAACCGACGGGGTTCGATTTGAGATGCCATTTGCCGATCACTGCGGTGGTGTAACCGCCGGCTTGGAGTTCTTTGGCAACGGTCCACTGAGTCGCGTCGAAGTTGTTGCCGTTCCGCATGAAGCCGTTCATGTGGCTGTGCTTACCGGTCAAAATCGTCGCTCGTGACGGACCGCAGATCGAGTTCGCGCAGAACGAGTTGCGAAACACGGCACCTTCGCGAGCGATTCGATCAATGTTCGGCGTCGGCGCCACGGACTGCAATCGGCCGCCGTAGGCGGAGATGGCGTTGACGGCATGGTCATCCGAAAACAGAAAAAGAATGTTGGGCCTTTCGGCTGTTGCAGTCGAACCGATCCCCATTGCGAGGAGAGCAATGAGAATAAGCGGGCCGAGAGCATTACGGAACGCGAATGGATGGCGAGTCATGAAGCAGGCTTGTCGGACGGCGAGGCGGTATCGATTGCAGGTGAACGCAGAGTTTAACCTGAGTTGTTGTGAAGGGCGCACGGCGAAGTTTGCGAGCCCGACCCGTTGACCATCCTGGCTCGCCACGGCAAGGATCGGGCTTGCTGAGATTCGACTTGGGCTACAGCGTCCGAATCAAAGCGACCAATTCACCCGAAACCTGTTTCCAGTTTTGTTCGCAGGCACTGTCAAGAAGTGCCACCCAGCGTTCTTTGTTGATACGTCTTGCGTCACCCGCGAGTACCGCAAGCAGTTTCTTCGCCCTTGCTTCCTCCGTTTCAGCCATAACACGAGCGAACACAAGATCAGGATTCACATCCGGGTTTGACTTAATTGTCGAGATAAGCTCGTCGAATTCGTGGTTTTCCAAATCGTGTAAACTGCCGAGTCGTGCTTCGAGATCGGAAATACTTGGACGTTTTCCGAGTCGTTGAATGAGAATTGTGGCATCGTCATTCGATTCATTGCTACAAGCTCGGCAGAAATCGCTCAGAGGCGACTTCAGTTCGGTAGCAACACGGTCCGTGAACAACCGCTGTATTGATGCTTTGCGCACACCATCGGTCGCCAAGCAGAGCCAGCTCCCGAGAGGAAACCGGTGGGTCGAAATCTCGGGCTCGAACGAACCAGGCTGGCCAATGTACCGAACCAGCGCGCGGACGATGACTGGCGCAGAATCCACCAGCACCGGCTTTCCATTCTCAGTA
>JBCBOT010000118.1:0-21410 GCA_039821165.1 Planctomycetota bacterium
CGCCGGCGCCCCCAATCCGCTCGGCGACGCGGGATTGCATCAAGCCGCGCGAGCCAAACGCGTGATCTATCTCTTTCAGTCGGGTGCGCCGAGCCAAATCGATCTTTGGGATCCCAAGCCGACGCTCAATGAGCGGCACGGTACCGAGTTGCCTGAGTCGGTTCGCAAAGGACAACGATTGACGGCGATGAGTGGGAACCAAGCCAGTTTGCCTTTGGCAGGTTCACCGTTCAAGTTCTCCAAGTACGGCGAGAGCGGCTTGGAGATGTGCGAACTGTTGCCGCACACTTCTGAAGTCGCCGACGAACTCTGCGTCGTCCGATCGATGTATACCGAAGCCATCAATCATGGACCCGGTGTCACATTCTTGCAGACGGGCAGCCAATTTCCGGGGCGTCCGAGCATGGGCGCTTGGTTGGACTATGGCCTCGGCAGTGAAAACGAGGATCTGCCGTCATTCGTGGTGATGGTGACGAAGAACAAAGGGGGCCAACCGCTCGTCTCTCGACTTTGGGGCAGTGGCTTCTTGCCGAGTCGTCATCAGGGAGTACGTTTCCGAAGCGGCAAAGACCCGGTGCTCTATCTCAACAATCCGGATGGAATCGATGCCGGTAGCCGACGAACGGCGATGGATGCACTTTCGAAGTTGCACCAGTTGCGACTCGATCGTACCGAGGACCCGTTGGTGCGAGCGCGGATCAACCAATACGAGTTGGCGACGCGGATGCAAGCCAGTATTCCGGATGCGACTCGTCTCGAGGACGAACCCGAGCACGTTCTCCAGATGTATGGAAAAGACGCCAAGAACCCTGGAACATTCGCCGCCAATTGCCTGCTGGCGCGAAGGTTGGCTGAACGAGGCGTTCGCTTCATCCAGTTGTACCACCAGGGTTGGGATCATCACGGTGGGTTGCCCGGTGGACTCAAGCGGCAATGCGCCGAGACCGATCAGGCTTCGGCGGCATTGATCAAGGACCTCAAGCAACGCGGCATGCTGAACGACACCCTGGTGATTTGGGGCGGAGAATTCGGTCGCACCAATTACTGCCAGGGCAAACTGCGACCGGGGAACTTTGGTCGCGATCATCACCCACGTTGCTTCAGTGTCTGGATGGCTGGTGGCGGCATCAAACCGGGGGTCACCTACGGAGCCACCGATGAGTTTGGCTACAACGTGGTGGAGAAGCCGGTGCACATCCATGATTTGCAGGCGACCATCTTGCACCAACTGGGTATCGATCACGAGCGTTTGACGTTCAAATATCAGGGTCGGCAGTTCCGTTTGACTGATGTTCACGGACACGTCTTGCACGACATGATTGTTTGAACGCCCACTCCGCAGAGTAAAGGACGGCCTTGAATGAGTGTTGTGCGTGACGAGGCTGGTGTGTCCCGATCGAGTCAGTGGTTGTTGCTCGGGTTGAGTGTGATGGTGAGTTTGTTGCTCGCCAAAAGTGTCTTCGACATGTTCCGGGGCGCGCTTCATGATCCGAGTTATCAATCGCGCGTCGTGACGCCGCGTGGTGAGCTTGCCGCCGATGAGCAGTCGACGATCGACTTGTTTCGCGAAGCATCGGGCGGCGTGGTCTACATCACCACGAAGTCTGTCGAGCGAGACCGCTTCAGTTTTGATTTGCGTGAACGCCCACAGGGGACCGGAACGGGGTTCATCTACGACACGAAAGGCTTCATCGTCACGAATTTCCACGTGATCTTGAATGCCGATGCGGCGACGGTCACGCTTTCCGACCAATCCTCGTGGTCGGCTCGATTTGTGGGCGCGGAACCCGATCAGGATATCGCGGTGTTAAAAATTGATGCGCCGGTCGATCGCCTGAAGGCACTGGCGATCGGGACGTCCAGTGATCTACAGGTCGGGCAAAAGGTCTTTGCGATCGGGAACCCTTTCGGGTTCGACCAGACGCTCACGACCGGTGTGATCAGCGGTCTCGGACGGGAGATCACATCGGTTACCGAGCGAAAAATCCGCGGCGTGATTCAGACCGACGCGGCGATCAATCCAGGGAACTCAGGCGGTCCCTTGCTCGACAGCGCAGGAAGACTGATCGGCGTCAACACGGCGATCTACAGCCCATCAGGCGCTTACGCGGGGATCGGTTTTGCGGTTCCGGTAGACACGGTCAATCGAATCGTGCCCGACCTGATTCGGACGGGCCGCGTCGCACGACCAACGCTCGGGATCATGCCGGATGATCGAATCCCGAGGCGGCTCGGCATCGAAGGCGTCGCGGTGATGCGAGTTTATCCAGGCAGTGGCGCCGAGGAAGCCGGCATACAACCGATGCGGCAAGATCGTAGCGGAGCGATCGTGCTCGGCGACATCATTCTCGCCATCAATGATGTTTCGACACCGAACGAGCAGGCGCTTCTGGATACGCTTCGGGACTTCAAGGTCGGCGAAACGGTGCGGTTGACTCTGATACGCGGTCGCGAGCAAACGCAAGTCGACGTTGTGCTCCAGGCGCGTTAACTCATGCCCAATTGATGTAGCTTTCACCGCTCGGGAATGCGCGCCAGGAGTGGACTTTTTCCGTGCCGAGCCAGTCGTCACCTGCTCTGTACGGAATCGCCAGATGTGGACCAGCTCAGCGATCGCGCTCCTGCTATTTTCTTTCGGCATTCCACTTGTCCTGTCCCTGGTATTTGCTCGGAAGGACATGTGGCAAGAAGCCGCGATCTTCTTTGACATCCGCGTCTTGCGGTCAGCCGTCAGGGGGTTGCGGAGATTTCGATTGAAGACGCTGTTACGAATCGTCTTTTTCGCCGCCATCGCGTGTCTCTTGGTGCCAATCGCGATGGGAGATCCGTTGATTCTGGTCGGCGCTTTCTTGACGTCGATCCTCTTGGTTCTTGGGATGACGGCTTGGAGATCACTGACGGAGCCATTTCCGAGGCGGCGTCAGCCGAAGCTGAAGTTTCCTTCCGCGGCGGAACGGGAAGACGCGACACGGCAGTCACCTCACGCCGAGCCTCCCGTTTGAGTCCTTTTGCTGATCTGCGTGATCGATCGTCCACCTATCCCGCGAGATTTTGTGTGAACCGGGCGAATCGCGTACGATAGCGACGCGGGCCATGGGCCGGCTCTTTTCTTTTCTGCGGGGACGTTCGAATGATTCGTCGGTGTCGGGGCGGTTTCACGCTCATCGAGTTGTTGGTGGTGATCGGGATCATTGGCATTCTGATCGGATTGCTGATGCCGGCCGTTCAGGCCGCCCGCGAGGCAGCACGGGTGGTTCAGTGCAAGAATCGACTGAAGCAAATCGCTTTGGCATGTCACAACTACGAATCCGCATTCAAGGAATTGCCGGGATACGGTGGCGAATCCAATCCGCTGTTGGTTCGACCCTACGCGAATCGTGCTCCGGTCGAGATGGCCGGTGGAACCTGGGTCACGCAAGTCTTGCCGCACCTTGAAGAAGGCAACTTGGCAAGAGTGATTCAGCCGTTGGCCGGCGCTCGGCAAGTGACGCCGACGGATCGGATTCGCAAGTTTGTCTCGGCACCAGTGGACACACTCCACTGCCCTTCCCGTCGTGACGCACGCAGTTATCCGTTGATCGAACCGTTCGCGTCGCGTTATGGCATGGCCGGCGCGCGAACGGACTACGCGATGAATGGCGGACCCGCCGAAGAGACGCCTCGGGCGTTGCCAGACATCGAGGTGCTGGGGGATGGCGTGTGGGTCTTGGGGCAACGGACGAAATTCAACCGCATCTTTGACGGGCTTTCGAACACCTATCTGATTGGTGAGAAGGCGATGGATTTGAATTTCCTCACGACCGGTACCGGCTTCGGGGATCGAGCACCGATCGCGGGGATGCATCAAACCGGAATCTCGACGCATTCCTATGTGCGGTTCGCGGCCCGTTCACCCAAGGCGGACCGGTATAACAACTGCTTGGAGTGTCATGATTTCGGTTCGACACATCCCAACGGCTGGAACATGTCGTTCGCCGATGGGCGTGTCGAAACGATCAACTACAGCTTGGACCTTTTGATTCACCGTGCACAGGCATCGGTCGCTGGTCGGGAGATTCTCCCTTACGAGCATTGATCATGCGTCTGCGTAAAGAGGTTCGTTTCAGAAGGTGCCGCCCCCGCCGAAGCCGCCCATGCTTCCGGCCCCGCCCTTGAATTGGAGGTCGTCGCGGAGTGTCGCGCCGCCTTGGTCCAAGACGATTTGATGATCGCGGGCACGCTCGATCGAAAACCGATATTCATGATCGTAGGCGTCACTGCCGAACCGTTTCGCGGGCACGTCGAGGTCCCAGCGTAGGACACCGGTTGGTTGCTGCATCCTGCGGTAACGTCCGTCGGCGGACAAAATTTTTGCGTCCTCGGCGAGCAGTTCCACGCTGACATCCCCTTCTCCCGCGGCAAGCGGAAGCCGATCAAAGAGCCGCACGGCGATGGGGGAATCATGAAAGTTGGCGATAACGAGTCGGTAGTGGAGTTGATCGACTTGGTTGCCACCTTGAACGGTTTCGCTGCGAGAAAGCAATTCGCGACGCGTGCGAACACGTCGGTCGACCCCGAGCCCGATCGCGAGGACGCCGCCCGCGGAGGTCGCGGGAATTGAAGCTTTTCCGATCGCGCGACCGTTGACGATGACTTGGGCGTCGCCCGACATCAGGTGGATCGCGGCGGGGTTGGTGAATTCGGTTTCGAGATATGCAAAACTACTCAGCAGCGTCGTGACCAGACGGTAGACGGGGCTTTCCACATCGATGGTGGCGATGCTGATCCGTTGTTGTGAGGCTCCGCTCGCGACTGCCACTCGCCCCTCCAAGTCATAGACTTCGCCGACGGCACCGCCCTCGGCATCTTCGGCCAAGACGCGTTGGGCGGCGACTTGCTCATTGAATTCCTTGAGTTGCCGAGTCGTCGCTTTCAGATTGTCTGCCAAATCGCGTTCCCAGCCGATGCTGGCCGAGCTGGGGTTTCCCAACACTTGTTGGCCGATTCCACCTGAGGTCGCATCGCCCGTTGACGCTCGAACTCGAAGTGGTGCCAAACGTGGGCTGCTCGAAACGGCGTCGGCGTTACCGGTGCAGAACTTGAGTCGGACGTCGGACCAGTCTTCGCCCGTGTCTTGGCTGATCAGGCTATCCAGTTGGAGGCGGACGTTCGCATTGTCCTGTTCATCGGTTTCGACGTGCACGGCGTATTGGTGTGTCCACTGAACGCGGTCCACGAGATAACTGATTCGGAGTTCACTCGCTTGTTCGACGGCGACCACCAATTCCGCTTGGTAGCCGACGAGTGGAGCCTGATCCCGCAGAATCTGTTTCGCTTGGGTCTCTTGTAGCTCGGCGAGCGCGACCTCAGCCTCAAGCAATTCTTTTGCGAGTGCGCGACGCCTCTCGATACCGTAGTCCAAGATCGATGTCACGGACTGAACATCGATGTTGCCTTCATTCACCTGTGTTTGAGACTTGTTGACAGAAAACGCGAGGACTCTCTCGAGAGTCTCCAAGTCTTGCTCGATCACCTGGATCTGGAGTTCCGCCCCACGAAGGGCTTCCGCCATCTTTTTTTCATGGTCGGCGTTCGCGTCGGACTCCTGTGTCCGTTGTTTGAGATTGAGTGACCGGACTCGAACCGAGTCATTCGGCTCCCACTGCAATGAATCCGGCATCATCGACGGGGGTAGGTCTTCGAGGACGATGGACTTTCCATCATCGGTGGCTTCCACCGTCACCAAACGCGTGACACGGGCCTGATCCCGGAAGACGGTGACCGATTCGACTCGACTCTTTGCGGCGGAAGCAAGCGGCACAGAAACGATCGAAAGGTGTAAAAACAAGACTACCCAGCGGCACAACATCGAGACTTGCCTTCTGAAATGAGTTGCAAAATGCTTCAGCAAAACCGAACATCCGGTCTCACGTCGTTGATGCGGACGCATCATTTTGACGAAGTCACGGTAGCGGTTGCATATGGTATGCCGAATGCAGCCTTCACGGGTTCGTTGTGTGTTGCCCGAACTACCTGCAGAGACAGGAAGCTGAAGATGCGTTGGATCCTGGTTGCGTTGCTTTTGTCTTTGAACCTGTGGATCACCGAAGCCCATGCTCAGCTGGGTGGCGGATTCGCGCGATCAAGTGTCCCCGCAAATGGCTTAAACGGTGCAGGTGGTTTCGCGGCCAGCGCTACAACGTGGGTTCATACGCAGCACGGTTTCCCGGTGGACGGGCTTCCGCTCGGCATTCCGAGTGAAAAGGGAAAGTCGATTCTTTCGCGACCGTGCGACCCATTGATGACTGCCGAACGTGAGTCAGAGTTGATCTCGATCTTGTATCGCGAGAACCCATTTGATTGGAGCCGTGAGACGACGTTGCAACGTGTTGCGGAGTCGCTGTCGACACTTGCTCCCGTTCGAATCGATGTGCGTGCTCTGGACGAGATCGGATTGGACCCAAATCTGAAGGTGATCGATCGCACCTATGGCTTGATGAAGGTTGAGTCAAAGTCCGAGTCACCGACTGCGGCCGCACAGGACGCGTCGCCGAGGGCCACGGAGTCACCGACCGAGCTAAGGACCGAGCCGGCAACGACCAGCAAGTGGTGGTCTTCTAAGGTGACCCCTTCAAATACGATTCGGACAAGGAGTCCGGCAGCAAGATCGTCACGACGATCGCGGACACCGGCAACGCGATCCCTTTGTGCGGTGCTGGAGTCCATGTTCCAAGACTACGAACTCGTGCTCGAAATCCGTGGTGGGCAATTTCTCATCACGACGAGCGACGAAGCAGAGTACTCGCCGATCACCCGTCTCTATGACGTTCGACCGATTGTTCAGCCGACAAATTTCGGCAATCTATCGGGGTACAAGGACTTCGATTCGATCATCAACTTCATTCAAACCACCGTTGCTCCGGACGCATGGGAGGCTCTCGGGGGCAATTCCACGATGACGGTCTATTCCGTTCATGGACATGATTGGTTGACGATCAGCACCACGACACAAATTCACCTTCGCATTCAAACGCTCTTGGACGGACTCAATCGCTGAGTACCGGCGTGCGTCCGGAACCCAGGCTTGCGGCTTCAACGGGGAGGCCTCCGAATCGCCGTTACAGGGTCGGTTGAACAGCCCCTAGGATTTCATCGCAGCTTCGTTTTCGGGTTGACGTACCGGAGCACATGCGCCCCTTCCGCTAACATTGTTAGCGGAACGGCGCGAGCCGTCCGGTGAACTTGGCGAACATCTCGCGTTCTTCATCGGTCAGCTTATACGATCGATCCTCCGATGACACTCGACCATCGTTGGTTTGAGGGGGAGCGGATCGAACGCAACTTCTCTACCCGCAGATTGAGCTGCGCTAGACTACTAGTTCTCGATGAAGCTCCGAAAGATGATGCTCAATTCGTCGGGATCGAGGACGAAACGTGGATCCGAGAGGTCCACTTTCGAAAGTGAGAGGCCGGAATCATCCAGGTGCCGAAAGCCCATCTGCCACTGTGGAAAGAGGCGTTGATCGGTTTCGTCTTCGCGAACCTTGATGACACCAGTGTGCCGGTTGTCACGCTTGATTTTTTCGTAAAGCGTTTCAACGGGCTCCCGATCACCCTCGAGGACCTGGGCGAAGTAGTTGCCCTTTACAACCAGCAATCCGGTGATGCCCAGGTACAAATTGTTCTTGCGTGCGGTGTTGAGGATTGCTTGGTAGTCTTCTTTACCCAATCCCTTCGCAGCTTTGCTGATGTAAAAATATCGGATCACCTTGACGGCTCCAACTACCTAGACACTCTCTACGTTGAAGCGTAGCCCGTGCTCGGGGCGTCGGAGCCGGTGATCCCCCTGGGGATTCCCCTCATGCAGTGACCGCGCTGACAACACCGTATGCCAGGAGTGTTTCCTGCAGCTTGATCTCGGCAGCTTCGTCGAGTGGTGTCATCGGCAGACGCAGTTCCCCGCTGTCGCGACCCACCATCCGCATCGCCGCTTTCACGGGAATGGGGTTGGTCGCCAATCCCAACATGTTCGAGCACAACGCGAACAACTTGTGGTGCATTGCGCGGGCTTTTTCCAGATCGCCCGCGGCGGCGGCTTGGACCAACTTGAGCATGTCCGAGGGCACCAAGTTTCCAGCAACGGAAACAACTCCTTCAGCGCCGACACTCATCATGGGCAACGTCATCGAGTCATCGCCGGAGAGCACGGTGAGATCGGTTGTTCCAACGATCGCTGAGCACTGATCGAGCTTTCCGGTCGCTTCCTTGACCAGAGCGATTCCGGGGAGTTCTGAGAGACGCTGAATGGTCGGAACGTCGATTTCTTTCCCACATCGTCCTGGGATGTTGTAGACGCAAACCGGAATGTCGACGGCTTCTGCGACGGCCTTGAAGTGTTGGTAAAACCCTTCCTGCGTCGGCTTGTTGTAGTAGGGGGCGACTTGCAATGTTGCGTCGGCACCTTCGGCGGCAGCCCGCTTCGTCAATCGAAGGGCTTCGGCGGTGCTGTTGCTGCCAGTTCCCGCCATCACTTTCGCGCGACCCGCCACGTGCTGAATCACTTCAGCGATCACCCGTTCGTGTTCGTCATGCGAGAGCGTCGGGGATTCGCCTGTTGTCCCGACGGGAACAAGACAACTGGTACCGGCCTCGATTTGAAAATCGATCTGTTCCTTCAGCCGAGCGTAATCCACTTCGTCGCCAGAGAAGGGGGTAACGATAGCGACGGACAATCCTGCGAAGTCCGATCCACGGCGTTGCGGCAAGCTCATTCGGTTGGTCACTCAACGGAAGGAAGTCGACGGGCGGTTGAGACACCCAATGAGAGCGTCTGACGTGGCGTCAGGTTACCGGTCTGCCGAAAAAACTCAATCGCCACGCGGAAATTGAGGTCTCGGGAAACGGGCGAGACCTAGCAAAATCAACCACGAAAAGCCGCTGCACAGGATGGTGGGCCATTTCCACCATGGACGATATTCGAATTGCACCAACCAGTCGCCCGGCGGAACGAAGACGGCTTGGTTGAGATGGCTCGACGGCAGGACGACAGCTTGCCGCGTCTGTCGGCCATCGGTCGATTCAAGTTGTGCGATCCAGTGACCGTCCTGAAGCTGACAGCGTTCCAGGAGACAACCACCGTCACTCTTCACCAAGAGCCTGTCTCGGTCAATGACGGTCACCGCTGAACTGGCATTGTCGGCGGGGCGGGTTGCGTCAAGCGCTACTGCAGGCAGCACCGGTTCGCCGTCCGCGAGTTGGGAGACGAGTTGCTCAAGCGATTTCGGCGTTTGCCAATCGGTCCACACGCGAGCGAACGTGGTCTCGTGAGCTTGAAAACGGATCGTTCGCGCGAGTTGCGTTCCCTGGACGCGGATCGATCGCTCACCATCAAGATGGCAGCCACCGTCGAGCGAGAGCCACCCCCGGATCGCGTCCCACAACTGCTGCTGTTGGTCGCGATTGAGTGTCGCCCGCTTTGCGTTGACCGCGTGCCAAAAGTCGGAAAGGCGTCTTGTTTGGATGCTGACGGTGCTATTGAAAACTGCTTCCCGATCGGCGAGATGCCATCGGCCGAACCAAACGAGACGCTCACTGACGGCGACTTCCAAAGCACGATCATCGGACGTCGCCCTCTGCCAGGTCAACGGCCAGGACCCAGACTGTGTCCGCAGCGTTCGAGTGGCGTCAGGGAGTTCGGCGTTTGCGGCCTCCAGCAGTTCCGATTCTCTCGTCACCGAGATCCATGGCAGCATCCGTCTGGCACTCCAACCCACATCCATCGCAACCAACAGAAGCAACATGCAACTCACTGCCCGCGATGCATTGCGGCGTCGAAACTGTGCCAGGACGAAAAGGAAGACTGCCGTGATCCACCACGAGTTGCGTGCGATCCACCATCCGCCTCGTTGATCCAGTGGTCCCCAATATTCATCCACATGCCGAGTCTCGAATTGATAGTTGTTCACATAGAACCCGTGGTAAATCAGGCCGGCCACGAGAGCGATCAGGGCCAGCCAACGTAGCATTGTCCGTTCGATTCGGTTCGATGGACTGGAGACCCATTTGGCGGTCACCATCGCGGCCGCGAGCCCGAAAACCGGAAGCCATTTGATGGGGTAGCGGAACGCCGAGTAGCCTTTGAGTCCCGACCATAGCATCCAGTAGGGACCGCCAACGGCGCTGTCCCAATCGCGCATCATGCCGGGGATCTGTTGGACGACCCACACCGCGCCGAAGTGCCCGAAGCAGAGAGTCATCGACACAATCGCAATCCAAAGCCAAGTCCGCTGCCCGTTATTCCGGACTTGAAACATGCCCAACAGCAAGGCGATCCCGACAATCGCCCCGCCGTAAACCGAAGGCGTCCACAGACGGCCATCGCCCGGGAGCAAGACACCGAGTCGTCGATGCCGCGGAAACGGTTCGCCAAATGGGCGCGGCGTCAACAACTCGGTCAGATGCCACGGCGGCAACGAAAACTCAAACGCCTCGCGACGGTGTTCGGCATCCAAAGCCCGATCGCTTTGTCGGCTCCAGTCGATTGATGCGGCGACCTGGATCGCACTCAATCCGAGAGCCAGCGTTGCGGCAAAAAACGTCACGCCAAGAATCGAGCGAGGTGAGCCGACGGTGGCGTTCGTGGGCGATTTCAGAATGCGGTTCCCGACCGCAATCACCAAGGCCACCGAGCCAGCGACCAGGATCACGTGCAGCGCAGATTGCGGATCACCCCCGAGCACCATCATTGCGAGCGAGATCGCGCCCAATCCGATTCGATGCCTGGCCGGGAGGACGCCTAGGAGGCACGCCCCGAGCGCAAGCGGCAACCACGCGGCCCCGACCAGGAATGGCGGATTGCAACAAAGCGCATAAACGCTTCCTGACAGTGGGTAGGTGATTCCCGCAAGCGTGATCCCCTGGCTCGCGCATCCGATCCGCTTTGCCAACCATGCAGCGCAAAAGGAGGCGATCACGAGATGCGTGATCAAATAGAGATTCAATGCCGTCACGGGCTCAAACGGCAACAGAAAAATGACGTAGCGAACCGGGTACAGAACGGCCGTGGTCGATTCGCCGACGAGGGGCATGCCCATTTGGTCAAGCGGGTTCCAGAGCGGAAGCCACTCGGTGCTTGTCCGGTGCGCGACGTAGTCGTACAGCGGGAGATAAAAGTGATTGACGTCCCGAAACGCGATGCGATCGCCCCGAAACATCGGTAGCGTGACGATCAGTAGAACAAAGAGTGAAAACGCAAACGGCGCGAAACGCCGAATCACGTCACCAAGCCTTTGGTGACCGTCATGAAGACGTCTTCCAGGGTGGGATCGCGATCGTTGAAGGACCGCAATCGCACGCCTTCTTTGATCATCGTCTCCATCAAGACGGCCAAGCCTTCGTCATCGGTTTCCAATTCGGCAACGACGCAACGTGGCTCTTGCTCCAACGATCGCAATTCAGCGCTGCTGCGCAGGATCGACATGCCGGCTTCTTCGTTCTCAAGAAACTGAATCTCGACGATTCGGTTTCGTCGGATTTGTCGGTACACGCTTTCGATCGGCCCGCTCATCAGCAGTTGACCCCGTTCGATGATTCCGATCGAGGAGCAACAGTCGGCCAGTTCCGTCAGAATGTGACTGCTAATCAAGATGGTCTTGCCCATCCGACGAAGTTCTTTGAGCAACTCTTTGACTTCGACGCGGGCGCGGGGATCGAGGCCGCTGGCGGGTTCATCCAGGATCAGCACTGGCGGGTCGTGAACGAGCGTTTTGGCGAGGCACAGCCGCTGCTTCATTCCGCGCGAGAGGCCATTGACGAAGTCGTCGCGTTTGTGCGTCAGGTCGAGAAGTTCGAGAACCTGATCGATGATGGCTTTTCGTTCTTGCCGTCCGATGCGATAGGCCACCGCGAAGAAGTCGAGGAACTCCCACACGCGCATGCCGTCGTAGACACCAAAGTTATCGGGCATGTAACCGACGGCTTGCCGGACACCGACGGGATCGGCCATCACGTCGCATCCGGCGACCTCACCGCGACCGCGGGTGGCCTTGAGCAGCGTGGCCAAGAAGCGAATCGTCGTGCTCTTGCCCGCGCCGTTGGGTCCGATGAAGCCGAACGTTTCGCCGGCCTCGATGTGCAGGTCGAGTTCGCCGACGGCGGTGAAGTCGCCGTAGTCTTTTCCAAAGCCTTGCAGGGTGAT
The DNA here is from genome assembly GCA_039821165.1 of Planctomycetota bacterium. Taxonomy (GTDB): domain Bacteria; phylum Planctomycetota; class Planctomycetia; order Pirellulales; family Pirellulaceae; genus Stieleria. Next base: position 12,176 of record JBCBOT010000118.1, read on the forward strand.
CATCGCTGTTAAACGCTCAGGTGCATTGGTGGTGAAAGTGGATGCTCGACGTCACTCTTCGTCAGAATCCGAATCAGGTTTGTCATCCAGCCGGTTCACGGCACGGAATTGGCTGGGGAGATTGGTGTCCTTGGTTCGCTCCGCCATCGGCGCGTGTTTGAGGTGAACGACGACGATCGTTTGCGCGGCTTGTTGACTCGCCGACGGTGAAAATTCAACGCTCGAAACGGAGTTCTCGACGCGCGCGATCAGTCGAGCACTTCCTGGTGGAACCCCGCGGGCATCCGCCATGCGTCGCATCAGCGGGCCCGTCCCCATCGGCAATTCTTCACTGCGTGTGGGCAATTCATCCTGATTCAAATCGATGGTTTTCGTTTCACCGACTGCCAAACCGCCGACGACCGCGTAACTCGCCGAACCGTCCGGCAACCGATTGACGACGATCGCGTCGAGCAAGTCCATGTTCGAATCGTTCATCAGTTGCTGACTCGCTTCGTCAAACGTCACACCGCCACCGAGATCGATCATTTCCTCGGTGTGGATGTACCGCATGCGGTTACTGGGAACGGCAAAGTTGTCGAGCGACGGGCCCTGCTCGAAGCCGGTTTTCAGCACCGGCTTAATCTCGGTTCCTGGATCCGGTTCATCATCGAGTGGGGCCGCGATGCCATCGACGGTTGCGAACTGGAGCGTGTACCGGCTGGCGAGCGAGTTGTAGACGCCGACCACTCGCGTGAGGTGGGCGCGGGGATAGCCGGCGTGAGCCTCCAAGACACCGATCTCGGTATTGCTGCGCGCGAACCCGATGTCCAACTGAGCCTGACGCGCGGCGTAGATTGCTCCGAGAATCGCAATCAGCGGAACGGCAAACCACGCGTATTCCAGCCGGTTCATGATCTTGAACACGATGAAGTTGATCGGCACAAGAACGAGCAAGTACAGTCCGAGCGATTTCAACACGAGCGAGCTTCCTGGGATCGCGATGCCCGCCTCATTGGTGAGCGTCTCGCGCAATTCCTTCATCGTGTCACTGTTGTCGTCCCAAGCGGCGAGGCCGGTCATTGCATCAATGCGGTGAAAGGCATCGAAGGGACTTCCGGAATTGAGCATCGCTTGCTCTTGGCTTGACGGCGGCAAGATGCTGTCTCGCGCGAGAAGTCGAAATTGGGTGTTGGCCGCTGCATCGGAGCGCCGGTTGGTGCCCGCAAAAAACAGAGAGAGGTCCTCGAGCGATTGCACTTGCTCAAAACCAGATTCGTAAGTCCTCGCGGGACGTTCGAGTAAAACGCCGCTGACAAAACTGTCGTAGGAATCCCAGGCTTCGATCCAAGGGGCAACAATATCGAACCGGGGCTGAACGATATTGCCTCGGCCGACGCGTCTCGTCACCACGAGCGAGCCCGTGTTCTCGACGGCTGTCGCATCCGGTTCGAGTCGACCGTCGATCGCGATCCGACTGCTTTCGGAACGCACCATCTCGACTTGCTTTTCGATGGATTGATCGTCTTTGACAGACCAATTCTCGAGCAACGCCACGGCCGCGTCTTGATCCATTTCGATTTGGCCGGTTGGGTAAAGGGGAAGCAGATCCGCGATCGCGGTGTTCGCGAGTGCCTCGCTGGCTGTGGGGCCGTTGACGATCAAGCGACCGCCGAACCGCACCCAATCCGCCAGTGCGGTTTGTTGTGGTGGCGTGAGCGCGTCTTCGCTCAGGTCATCCCAAAGCACGACACCGATACTCGACCAATCGAGCATGGTGTCCGGAAGCGGGATGAGATTGTTGCTGTTCGCATCGGGCACAACGACCCGATAGTTGTGGTTGATCAAATTGGCCATGTCGAGGTCGCGTTCTTTCGAGCGTGCCCAATCAGCCTTTTGAATCAACGTGAAACGATCGGGTTTGGTCGTGAGTACGACGAAGAAATACTCAGCGCCTTGAAGAGTGACGAAAGGCTGTGTCCCGGTTTCAAAGATACCGCCGCTTCGAGGCACCAATCGACTGGAGAGTCCGAGTCGTTTCGTGTCGACGGATCGTGGCACGGGGACCCGAGTTCGAAATTCGAATTGCCGCATCTGCCCTTTCGGGAGCACGACCGGACGAATCGTGTCGCGCGACTCAAAGATACCGGTCGTTTCAAGATCCGCGTTTTGGATCTTCATCGACGAGTGACTTCGCAGTTCACCTCGCATGTCAGCCTGGTTGCTGCGGATCGATTGCGCCACCGTCATCCAATGTCCGGGCTTGAGGGCGCCGAACGTCGCGTTCACATCATTGGGGAACGCGATCGCGGGCTCCGTCGAATACGCCGTCTTGGGCGCATTCTTATCTTCCTCGTTTTCCGGCTTGGGTGCCGGTCGGCAGCCATCGCAACCGACGATCAGTGGAAGCGCGATCAGTGCGAGCAGAAGGTTTAGAGTCCGTTGCATGTTGCCAATCACAGAAGTCAATTTTAGATCCACTCGCGCGTCGCACGGTTCGATTTGGTTGCCACGTTCGTGCGGGCGACTTCCCGATTTTACGCCAATGGGTGGTGGGCCCACAATCACTACGGTCGTCGCACCACCCGAGGTTCACTCTCTCGGCCCCCGCGGGGATTTTGGCATCACATGACGCCGCGAGTTTCCGTCTGGGCTGCCGATCGGATTCGCTCGCCACGCCCATCGGGGACGCTTATACTCCGGCGTTCTGCCTCCTTCATCCCGCCATCATGTTCCCCTCTTCCATGTCCGACCCGAAGGAAACGTTGCGCGTCCGGAACGCACGTCGCCGATTGTTGCTGCAGCGTTTACTTCCTCGTGAATTGCTTGACGCGTCGGCACCCGCGATTCTGCAAGTCTTTGAGAGTACCTACGACAACCTCGAACAGCGATCGGCCGACGTTTTTCAAGCCGGTTTCGGTGGCGTTTGGATTCCGCCGACGGGACGAGCCGATAGTGGAAATCAATCGGTCGGCTATGACGCCTACAACCGTTTTGACCTGGGAGGGCCCGCTGCACCCACACTCTACGGAAGCGAAACCGGACTCAAAGCGTTGGTCGACGCGCTGCACACCGCCGACGTCGACGTCTATGCCGACTTTGTTGTGAACCACAACGGGTTTCGAGATTCGAGCACGCCCGGGTTCGTTGCGGAGGGTGGGTATCCTGGTTTCGCGCTGACTCTGAACGCCGGCAACAACTCACTCGGTTTCGATGCGATCGATGGAGACTTTCATGGCGGATTTGAAACCGGCGACCTCAATGGACGCCTCTCTGGTCTGATCGACATCGCGCACGAAACCGATTTTCAGTTCATTCGCCAGCCCGTCGAAGAGAACGCACTGAATATTCCTGGTGGTCCGATCGCGAACTCGCCGGATCCCGGCAACGCGCGGTTCTATCCAGACACCAGTCTCGATCCGATTCTGCTGTTCGATCCTAAGACGGGTGAGTCAGACATCGCAGTCTATCCGTACAACTTGCAAGAACCTCTGGCCGGCGACGCGACGACGGAGAACGCGCTCGGCTATCTGATGCGTAACGCGCGGTGGTTGATTGAAACCATCGGCATCGACGGATTGCGTGTCGATGCCGCCAAGCATGTTGAACCGTTCGTGCTGGAGTTCCTTGATCGGGCGGTGTACCGAGCCATCGCGGAACCACAATTGGATGGCAGCACTCAGCATCCTTTCTTGTTTCTTGAAGTGTTCACGGGTGATCGCGGGCAGATCCAAAACTTGATCCGCAAAGACATCGATCCGGGTGATCCGGGGCGAATCGGAGGAAACCGAGATGCACTCGATTTTCCACTTCATTTCGCAATGCGCGACTATTTGACGGGAAATGGAATCGTCAACGATTGGAGGGAGATCAAGAACGCGAGCCAGGATATCCAAGACGACGGACTGGCCAACAACGGCTCGCAGGGTGTCGCCTACGTTAACAGCCATGATGAATTTGGGCCCTTTCTGAGCAATGTGGCGCACGCCTACGTTTTGATGCGTCCCGGCAACGCGATCGTCTACCTCAATGCCAAGCAGTTCGGCGATGGACGCGATTTTCCCAAAGATGGTCGAGGCGACGCGCTCGGCGGACTGTTCGGAGACCAGCTCACGCGGCTGGTGAATCTGCGCAACACGCACGGTCGCGGCAACTACATCGATCGAACGCCCGTCGCCGATGAAAAGGAGATGCTGATTTTTGAACGCAGCGCGTCTTCGGTCGTGTTGCTCAGCAACCGGCTTGATAGTGGTTTTGATAGCCGGACGATCCAAACGAACTTTCTGCCGGGGACGCCCCTGGTCGAACTGACGGGCAACGCGTCGGACCCGACCTTTGACCCGTTCAATGACTTTCCCGAAGTCGTGGTCGTCAAGACCGATGGGACGATCGATGTTCGTGTGCCTCGCAACACCGCTCCGGACGGCACCCAGCACAACAGTGGCTACCTGATCTACGGTGCCTCGGGACCACAAACATCACTTTCCCTTTCGAATGTCGATAGCACCCTTGCGGGCGGAACGCCGACCAACGAAACCAATGGCACGACGCGTCTGAACGAAATCAGCGTGATCACGGCGGATAGCTTTGAAGTCACACTGAATACCGCGGCGGTGAATCATCTCGGCTCGATCCGTGACACATTCGCCGATGGCGACAATGCGTTGCTCAAGATCGATGACGGATTGGATGTCAACCAAAATGGCTCCGTTGACAACACGTCGGTGGGTGGGCCGGTCACCGGATTCGAAGAATTCTTGACGTTCAAACAGCCCGGCTTCTTTCAGACCGATGGTCAAGGGTTGTACCGTCAGGTGGTCGACACGACGACGCTCGCCGAGGGCATGCACTTTTTGGAGACGCGGGCATTTCGGCATCGCGAAGTCGGAGAGGGCGACGCGATCTACACCTCGGATCGCCGCGCGATTTACATCGACCGATTGCCGCCCGAAAGCGAGATTGTCAGTTTCGAGCCGCGGGAGGAGGGTGTCAGCGAGAACCGTGATCTGTTGGTTCGATTGGCCGATGCCACCGGCAACAACGTGCATGTGCTCTGGGATTTGCCGGCCGCACTCAGCGACGGTGACGTCCTCGCGTTGATCGATGGCGATTCGCAAGGGAATCGACTCGACCGCGATTTGTTTGTTTCTGGAGTCGAGGGTCTGACGCACGGCAATCACGTTGCGACCCTCGTGACGTTTGAAATGACGGGTAACGTCAATGTGCAGCGTTTTCCGGGGCTGTTCACATCCACGATCTTCGGTGCCGGGCTAGGTGATTTGGACTTTGACGGCGGCGTTGATGCAGACGATGTCGCGTTGATGCAAGCTGTGTTCAACTCGAACAACGCCGAGTTCAATCCCGCCGCCGATTTCAACGGGGATGGATTGGTCGATGTCGAAGACTTGGCATTGTTCTATGAGTTGTTGGTGGGCACCGGAAACACCGGTCCCACGTTTGCGGCGTTCGACAACTTCGTCGTGCAGGATGCTCCCGTTGATTTCGGTGACGCGCCGGAAACGTACTCGACCACGTTCGCTGCGGACGGGCCAAGGCATCTCGTGACGGTGTCTCCGATTCTGGGTGCCTCCGCCGATACAGATACCGACGGGCAACCCGCGAACGACTTCACGGGCGATGATGGCGACGGCAATGATGACGAGAACGGCCTGGTGAATTTGGAGCCGTTGGTTGTCGGCGAGAGCGCTGACCTGACGGTGAATGTTTCGGGCGATGGACGACTCGATGCTTGGATCGATTTTGATGGGAACGGAGTTTTCGATCATCCCGCCGAACACATCGCAGGCGGAGCATCGATGGTGCTACAGGATGGCGACAACGTGGTGGGTGTGTCCGTGCCAGCAGGTGCGGACGTGGGCGGCACGGCGATGCGGCTTCGGGTCAGCCGACTCGGCGGGCTTTTGCCAACCGGGCTTGGTGGTGCCGGCGAGATTGAGGACTACGGTGTCGAGATCCTCACGCGTCCCATGGTCGAATCGATTGTGCTCAACGACGGCGCTGAGCAGCGTTCGAACTTGACATCGATCGAAGTGGTTTTCGATCGTGTCGTGAACGCCCCCGAAGCAGCTTTCGGCTTGACGCAGCGGGAGACCGAGTCGACGGTGACCGGACTCCAATTTGCCACACGCATTGAGTCTCAGAGATCGATTGTTCGAATCACGTTCTCTGCCGACCCGATGGTCTTGGAGCGACCCACCGGCAACTCGCTTGTCGATGGCAACTATGAACTGTCGATCGACGGGGCGCAGGTCTTGGGCACCGCCAACAACACGCCCATGTCAGGCGATGTGGTGTTCGGTGACGAAGCTGCAGACGGCTTCTTTCGCTGGTTCGGAGATTCTGACGGGGATCGAGACGTCGACGGGCAAGACCTCGGACGTCTTTCGTTGACATTTTTCTTGACCGACGCGGACGCGGCATTCAACGCCGACTTTGATCGTGACGGCGATGGCGATGTTGACGGCCAGGACTACGGAGCGTTCTCAACTCGCCTGTTCCAACCGTTCGGCTTTTAAGAGTTTCCGCATGCTTGTGAGATGGTGAAGGGTGAAGGTTTTAGTTTGGCCAGTCACCCGATTGGTAGAACGCGTCGAGTTGGGCGATGGTGGGTTCGATGTCGAACCCATTTTCGGTGAGCCAAGCATCACTGTGGTACGTGTCGAGATAGCGTTCGCCGCCGTCGCAGATCATCGAGACGACGGACGCCGGTTCATCGCGTCGACGTAGTTCGGCAATGATTTGAAACGCGGCATACAAGTTCGTTCCGGTCGAGCCGCCGCAGCGACGGTTGAGCAGTTTTCTCAGGAACCGTAGCGTTCCGAACGTGGCTTCGTCGGGGACGCTGATCATTCGGTCGACGACGCTGCATACAAAAGACGGTTCGACTCGGGGACGCCCGATGCCTTCGACCCGCGAGCAGTTCTTTGAAACGAGCGTTTTGTCTTTGGTTTGATAGTAGTCGTAGAACACGGAGCCTTCCGGGTCGGCGACGCAAAGTCGTGTCGGGTGGGCCTTGTATCGGATGTATCGTCCGATCGTCGCGGATGTCCCGCCGGTCCCCGCGCTGCAAACGATCCATGTTGGTACGGGTGGGCATTCGCTGCTCATTTGATCGAAGATGGACTCGGCGATGTTGTTGTTTCCACGCCAATCCGTCGCCCGCTCGGCATACGTGAACTGGTCCATGTAGTGACCGTCGAGTTCATCGGCAATTCGGGTGGCTTCAGAGTAGATGTCGTTGGGTTCGACGAAACGACATTCGCCGTTGTAAAAGCCGATGTTGTCGATCTTTTCTTGTGACGTGCCTTTGGGGACGACGGCGATGAACGGAAGGCCGAGTAGCTGCGCGAAATAGGCTTCGGAGATGGCCGTGTTTCCGGACGAGGACTCAATGATCGGCGTGCCTTCGGTGATGTGGCCGTTGCACAGGCCGTAGAGGAACAGCGACCGCGCCAAACGATGCTTGAGGCTGCCGGTCGGGTGCGTCGATTCGTCCTTCAGATAGAGCGAAATCTTAGGGGTGGCGGGCAGGTCGACCTTGATCAGGTGGGTGTCCGACGATCGTTTCACGTCGGCTTCGATCAAATAGAGTGCGTGGCGAAGCCAGTCCGACATGAGCTTGTTTCCGGTGAGTTTCAGCCTGCGACCGAGCAGACTTTCGTTGCAACGAGTACTCTGTGCAACGAGATCGCGGGTGATCTCCGCCGCATGAACAGGTTTCCAACCACATCGCCCAGCTTTATGAAGACTAACGCCCAAGTCGGCATTCGAGGATGTCTTGTTTCCGTTTGCCTCATCACCGCGTGGCTCGGCGATTTCGGGAGAGGGTATGCAACGGCACGCGAGGACTCAACAACCCGCCCGAACTTCATTCTGATTCTCGCTGATGACCTCGGCTACGGAGATGTGAGTTACCAGGGCGCCCCCGACATCAAGACCCCGAATCTGGATCGTCTCGCCGGCGAAGGGATTACGTTCACGCAAATGCGGGCCAATTGCACCGTTTGTTCGCCGACGCGGGCCGCGATCTTAACCGGTCGCTACGCGGATCGCGTCGGAGTCCCCGGAGTCATCCGAACCCGACCGCAGGACAATTGGGGATACCTCACTCCTGAGGTTCCCACCCTCGCCGATCGCCTTCGAAGCACGGGGTATCACACCGGTATCGTCGGCAAATGGCATCTCGGACTCGAACGTCCGAACACGCCGAATGGTCGCGGCTTCGATCACTTTCACGGGTTTCTCGGCGACATGATGGACGACTATTACACGCATTTGCGCGGCGGGCTCAATTTTATGCGTCTCAATGAGTCCGAGATTGATCCCAAAGGTCACGCGACGGAGCTGTTCACCGATTGGGCGATCGAGTACCTCGACGAGAGAAGCCAAGCGGACGCGCCGTTCTTTTTGTACCTCGCCTACAACGCCCCGCATTTTCCGATTCAGCCGCCCGATGAATGGTATGAGCGGACGCGGGCAAAGTTTCCTGAGATGCCTGAGAAACGCGCAAAGAATGTTGCCTTGGTGGAGCACTTCGATGACAGTCTCGGAAAGCTCTTTCGCGCGATCGATGAGCTGGGGCTGCGGGATTCAACCGTCGTGGCGTTTACATCCGACAACGGCGGATCGCTTCCCCATGCGCAGCGGAATTTGCCGTGGCGTGACGGCAAGCAGAGTCATTACGACGGTGGCTTGCGGGTTCCTTTCTTGGTTCGGCCGTTGGACAAATCGCTCGCCGGTACCAAGAGCGATTACGCCGGACTCACGTTTGATCTCGCTGCGACCTTCATTGAACTGTCCGGTGTCAAACGCGACGGTGATTGCGATGCCGTGAGTCTCGTGCCGATCTTGAAGGGCAAGTCATTGGAGACGCCCGAGCGAGAACTCTATTTCGTTCGCCGCGAGGGAAATAATCGCTATGTCGGGCAAGCTTACCACGCACTGATTCGCGGGAATTGGAAGTTGATGCAGAACGATCCGTTTTCACCGCTTGAACTTTATGATTTGAAAAACGATCCGCAGGAAACAACGGACCGAATCAAGAAGGTGCCGAAGATAGCGAATGAAATGAAGGCGTCACTACGAAAGCACATTCAGCGTGGTGGTCGTGTCCCGTGGCAATCGCCATATTGATCTTGATCTGAGTATTCGTTCGTTAACAGCGTGTTGATTTTCGCGAGTTCGCGCTATCCTATAGCCTCACCACTTGGAGGCTGTTGGCATGGGATTGGGACGA
>JBCBOT010000119.1:0-21364 GCA_039821165.1 Planctomycetota bacterium
GCTGCGCTCGACTCTCCCTCAAGGGAGAGTGAAACCAATTGATACCAAGCAACATCAATTGATTCCCGCTGCACTAGGTAGCGAGAGCGGTCGCTACGGCTTTGTCGGAATCCTCAAACTTGGCCCGAAGTAGATTGCGTTGGTCAAGAACGGTTCGGTGGAACGGACGTAACCACGGAACACGGGGTTGTCGGCCAACACGATGACTCGGCCTTGCCCGCTCGGAATCGCAAACACAGCCGCCGACCCTTTGAGCTTTTTTCGATTGGCTTGGCTGGCATACCCGGCGATGACGTCCCCATAAACCGCTGCGGTTTGATAGGGGTTTTCGGGCGGTTGGAACCGCAACGTCTGGTTTCGAAAGACGGGAACTTGATCGTCCTCAAAGCCGTATGCGAGTGGATGGGTGGCGTCGATCGTTGTTTCCAGAAATGCACCGGCGAGCCGCTCGAGCGCCGCGTGATCACGTGCGTCACCAAAGGGCACCGCTTTCTTGCTTGAAACCGTTTCAGACTTCGGCGAATCATTCTCCTTCGGCAGTTCAATGACCTCCGCCGAATCCAACCAAGATGCGGCGTTGCCGATGGCGATCAGCGTTCCGCCGTCATCGACATACTCTTTGAGCTTCGCCTTAGATTCCTCGCCCCACGCGGTGTAGCTTCCTGCGGGCAAGATCACGCAAGAGTAGCGGTCCAGATCGGCGCGATTCAGATCGTTGGTATTGATCAGGGTCGTCGGCTGACGCACCCGCACGTCCAAGTGATGCCAAATCGCACCCGCGACGTAGCGGTCAGTGCCTTCACCAACGATGAGCGCCGGCCGGCACGTCGGAAGCTCCAGCATCTCGTTGCTTCCCAGGTCGGGTCCACGCGTCGTCTGACTCGTTATCAATGGCCGCACCAACGTCTTCGATGCATCGGGAAGCTTTCTCAGACGCCGCAAAATCCGTTGCCAGCTGGCCTTGTTCGGCTGCTTCAGAACCAGCACGGTGCCGGCGGAAAAGGACTCGGCAGCGCCGCCTACTTCGGTGGTGAACGACTGAGTGGCAACTCGCAGTTTTGCTTCGGTCTGTTGCAGTGCAGCGATCACGGTCGGTTGCAACAACGAATTCGGTGAAACCGCAAAGCCGAGAGTCTTCGCCGACGCCTCGATCGGCGCCTGCTCGCCCTCGTCTTCCTGCGTAGCCCCTTCCAGCCAAACCGACGGAACATCGTGGTTGATGGCGTAAGCGTTCAAGTCAAACGCGGACGGCAAGTGCCACGTCGAAACATCGTAGAAGATGTTCTCCTTGAACTGTTGGCGTGTTTCCATCAACGATCGCACCAACGTGCTTTCCGGTTGAGGCATCGGGATCACGAGCGCACGGCCAGCGATGTGCACGATGCCGTCGATTCGGATGTCGCTCGCGGGAACCACACACCGCACGTCATGCCGTCGCAACAAGGCCTCCGCTTCGGTAAGACGTGACGGTTCGCCGGTCAGCACGTAGGCATTGATTGCATCATTCGACTGCTCTCGCATGGCGTCTTGATAGAAGTCGCACTGGTACTTGAGCAACTCGTCGCGCATCGCGTGTGATGCGTAGAGGCTCGAAAGCGACGTCCGGACTTGATTCGCGATCGTGTCCGCGAAGGTGCGGTCGGTCCGTTCCGTTTTGATCGCCAAGCCACGACTGCTGCCTTGCTCGAACAAGATCCCCACGCTTCCGTGAACGTCTGGGTAAGTGCTCCCCTTGCCGATATAGAAATCATCGAACCGCTCCTCGGTGAAGAAAAGCTCGCCCGCCGCGTCCATTCGTTTCGCATGTTCCTTCGCAAATCTTTGTGTCAGAACGACATTGCGTCGCGGGGTCAGCGGATTTGTTCGCTCGGGAATTCCAGGTTGGAAAAAGTAGCTTGCATCACTGCCCATCTCATGAAAATCCAACACAACGTTGGGCTTCCACTGATGGTACAGCCTCAATCGCCCACGAGATTCGGGATGCGTGAGCGGAAGCCAGTCACGGTTGAGATCAAACCAGTAATAGTTCGTTCGACCTCCCGGGAACGCTTGTCGATGTTCTCGATCGATCGGATCGCGACTGGCGAGTCGCCCTCGGTTCTCGTTGGCCCAGTGTGCAAAGCGATCGTTTCCGTCGGGATTTAGCGCCGGGTCGAGCAAATAGACCGAACGCTCCAGCCACTCCGCCACGGCCGTCGACTTGGAGGATGCCAAGTGGTACGCCACAAGCGGAGCCGCATTCATCGCACTCGCCTCATCGCCGTGCACTCCGTATCCGAGATACATCACCAAGTGATCATCCGGTCGTGGTGCCGCGATGCGACCACTGGAAAGCTGCCGATGCTGACGACGAATTTCGTCCAGTCGCTGCAGGTTCTCGGGAGACGTAATGATGAGCGACAACGCCGGACGATGGCCATGCGTGGTGCCATAGAGTTCGAACTCTACACGGTCCGAGGCCTCGGCCAAGTAGCGCATGTACTGAACGACTTGGTCGTGCCTCAAGTGCCTCGAACCGAGCGAGAACCCGAAGAAGTCGTCCGGATTCTGGATCGACTCGAGCCGTTCCTCCTCAGGGAGAACGCTCAGCGGGCTGGCGGCGCGGCAGGAGTTCCACGCGGTCGGCAATGCGACCCAACCGATGAGAACAAAAATGTGAACGAGACTGGGCACTGTCCTGTAAATCTCGCAACAACGTCGAGACCTGCGTTTTGGTGAGCCGCCAAGCGATCGCCGCCGGTTTTTCTGCGGAAATGGGCGGCCAGCGCCCAGCCGCTCACCATTAACGGGACAGTGCCTCAACCGGAAGCGTCGGGACGGAAAACGAAACATGCGGATCCTCATTCATTCGCGAGGCCTCCGATGATATTTGCGAGTCGAACGAGATGCGAGAATCGTTGGTGAAGAAAGCACCTGCTCGCAACGTTTCACAACGAATCCGCGTGATCCGGTCCGCGGTCCGAATCACGGCGCCGACGTCGGCGAAGCACAAACGCCGAAAGACCGAAGAACATCAGACTCGCCGAACTCGGTTCGGGGATTGCTGTCGTCGACAGTGTCAAACCAAAGCTCTCGATGCTATCCGCACCAAAAATCTGCTCGTCGAGTTCCGTCCCGGTGCCGCTCAACCAAGACACGTTCGCCGATCCACTTCCGGGTGTGAGGTCGGCAAACTGAAAGGTGGACTGCCCAATGCCGGTGGACGTGAATTCGAACTCACCAAGAAAAATGCGCGAGCCAGTCGGTGGGGCGTTCGTGAGGACAGCCGCCTCCATCGCGACGGTTCCCGATGTGAACTGCTCCGTCGTTTCGAAGTCGAAAACCGGATTGTTCGTGACCGATGTGATCTCCCCTGGGCTTCCTGCTTCGAGGGTCCCGGCCAATCCGAACCCCAACAACCCTTCGTCGTTCAAAACGCTCGTCCCGCCCATTTGTGAGAGGAAGAGCCCAATCGTTGTGACCGAGCCATCCTCAATCTCGAACGCGTTTCCAAACGTATTGCCATCATCAATCGAAAAATCGATCGATAATTCTGCCGAAGCGGTGGAGCAGCTACCGAGAAACGCGACGAACGCAACGACGGGGATGATTTTTCTTGAAAAGCTCATTCGTTCACATGGGTGTGGGAGGCTATCGAACGCGATTCGGTGATTCCGTGGTGAGACAGCTCACAACGTGGGTGCGCGTCTTCCGATGATCCCAACGAAAAGGAGTCCGAAAACCCTTCACAAAATTCCGGAAAGAGGAGTTCACTGACCCTGCGGTTGGCCGTTGCAGAGCAAACCGTGGCCGGCCAGGACCGAATGTGATCCGTGAGCGCTGAGGAACTGGAACCAAATCAGTCCCCCGCCTGATCCATCGGGGCCGGCTGTGACCGAACCGACCCTCAACCACGCAGGCTGTCGTCGCCTCGTGGAGACGGCATTCGCTCCCGCGCACCTCACCCGCGGGCACCTCACCGAACGTCGAGGCTCAGGCGAGGCTCGCTGCCGGACTCCGTTCCGCGACAGCGCCCATTGCCTCGGTCGCAAAACACGTTGCTTTGTAGAGCGTCAAGAATCCGTGGGTCGTATAAGTCACGTGTCGATGAGCGTTTCCCCGACCGTCAACCGCTCTTGATCAAAGTGCTCGCCTCAGAACAGCAAGCCCTCGAAATCCCTTTCGAAGTCGTCAAACTCGGTGATGAACTCTCGTTCAAAGAACGCATCGACCGCTTGAACCTGCTCGCCGCTTGGTTCGGACTTGCCATCGGTCTGGCGACTCAGTGCATTGATCACCGTCAATGCATCCAGCGGCGTCACCGAGCCGTCCCAGTTCACGTCGCGGGTATTCCACTCCCAAGTCGCCCGTTCATCGTCCGCCCGTTCAATCGCCTCGCCTTCGCCACCCGATGACGCTGCCAACTGGTTGATCACCAGCAAGGCATCCAGGGCGGATACCGCGCCGTCTTCGTTCACATCACCAAACTGCGTCTCACCGGGAACACCCTTTGAATCGGATGTGGAACCCGCTCGCTGTGAAGCAGCGGCGGCGCTCGTGGGTGTGAACCGAACGGCATCCGCACGCAGGCGACCGCGACCCGAACCATTGGTCAGTTCGATTCCCTGGCCCGCTTTCCCGTCGAACGCGAACGTGCCTAATGTTACAAAGCCGGTCGGTGTTGCGGCTTGGTCCACCACGACGGTCGAAGTGCCCGAATCGTCCGTCACCGCCAATTCCGCCGCCGTCGTGCTGTTGGGCGTCGTCAACGTGAAGAATTCAACGAGGTAAGTTCCCGGGGCCAAACCTTCGGTATCGTAGAACACGCTCGCATCGGCCGATCCCGAGAAGCGGCTCACGCTCTCTTCGAAACCACGCAGGTTGCTGTTGGCAAACTCACCGGACACTTCCGAGTAGGCCGATTGATCGTTGTCGATGAACGACAACTCCGGATTAAGGATCGGAATCAAACGCACCGCGTCGGCACGCAGGATTCCCTCTCCCGATGCATTGGTTAAACGAATGAACTCGTCGGTGCTTCCATCGAAAGTGAACGTCCCCAGGTCGACAAATCCGGTGGATTCTGACTGTGAGTCAACGATCACCACATCTGAGCGCCCTTCATGCAAGATCTCGACACTCAACGCGTTCGTGTTCCCACCGTTGCGGATGTTGAAATACTCCACGCGGTAATTGCCCGGAGCGAGGAAACTCGGTCGATAGGTCACCTGCGCGTCGGGTGATCGAGAGAACCGGCTTTCGGTGCCTTGATGACCCGGCAGTGAACTGGTGCGAAACTCGCCCTGGTCTTCGCTGTATCTTGACGAATCGTTGTCGATCGATTGCACGACCGGAGAGAGGATCGCCGCATCGGTTCGCAAGATACCGGGGGCGGCTTTCTGGACATCGATGAACTGCGTTCCGGTGCCATCGAACTCAAAGACGCCGAGGGACACGTAGCCCGCGAGTCCCGTCGATTGATCGATTGTGGTCCGCCGAGCGGCACCCGCGTGGTGAACGGTGTACTCGGCCGCAGTGGTGCTGTTGGGATGCGTGACGACGAACACGCTGACTTCGTAGAAGCCGGGCTCGATTCCGCTCAAGTCATACGTGGCTTGGGCGTCGTCACTGCGACTGAACCGGCTTGAAGTGCCGTTGAACCCGCTGATGGAACTGGTGCTAAACGGCGTGGCCTCGGAGTATTCCGGATCATCCACATCGAAAATCACCGGCGTTGGCACGGGCGTCAGCGTGACGGCGTCAGCTCGGAGGTTCCCGGTACCGGCGACATTACTGAGCACGATTTCTTCCGTTCCATCGCCACTGAACTCGTGAACGCCCAGATCGACGATCCCACTGGAACCCAGTTGTTGATTGATGATCTCACTGTCGGTTCGTCCATTGTGGACAATGTCCAGGCGAGCTTCGGGAGTGCTGTTGGGGTGTCGAACGCTAAAGAAGGTCACGCGGTAGAAGCCGGGCGTGATGTCGGCAAACGAGTAAGTGACCGTCGCGTCAGGATCGGAAGAGAACCGGGAAACCGAATCGGCGAATCCAGGCAATGAGCTATCCCGAAAGACTCCCGTTTCCAGGTAACCGGGATCATCGTTGTCGATGCGAATGGAGCTGGCATCGGGATCGTCGATGTTTCGAAATTCAACAGCGCCAATATCGACTGTACCACCGACAATCCTGCCAAAGCCCGCTCCACGTTGATCGAACGCGAGCGGGTTACCATCGGCATCAACCGCCAAAGCGTTATCGCCCGCATCAATCGCCGGGCTGCCGGGCAGTAGAGCATGCGTCGGCGTCCGCCCACCGTTGTCGGCAAGTTCTCCCAACAGCGGATCGAGCGGGTCGGCGGTGTTCCCAGTCAGGTTGCCGACGCCACTGTCAAAAGCACCAAGGCCATCGGAGTTGCCGATCAAGCTGTGATTGATCGTGAGCGGACTAGCTAGATCCGTAAAGAAGTCGTTGGACACACCGCCGACTGTATTGCCCGCAACAATCGAACTCTCGACACGGATCGCAACGCCGGCCCCGACTTCCAATCCCACACCCCCTCCACGAAACTCACTCGAGTTGCCAAAGAGGGTGCTTCCTATCAGCGTGACGTCCCCAACGGACGTGTGAATTGCTCCTCCGACGACTGCCATGTTCCCACTGAGGGTGCTGTTACTCACCAACACATCTCCGACTCTGGAATCGATTCCACCGCCATCACGGTCAGCGCTGTTCCCACTGATGGTACTGTTCGTGACAATAATTTCTCCATTGGTTGATGAAACCCCGCCACCATCGCTGGCACTCGAATTACCGAATAGGCTGCTTTGGTTGACTTCGAGCGTCCCCTGCGACGAGAAATGAATTCCGCCGCCCGATGCCGCGGTCGATCCGCCGACGATATTCAGCCCATCGATGGTCAAGTCACCCGATGAATCGATAAAGCTAAGCACCCGCGATTGACCGTCGGCATCGATCGTCACTGAACTGATGAGCGCTGAAGCATCTATGATCAAACTATCGTTGATCAACAATTCAGTTCCATTCAACACAATGCTTGAGCCAGCAAGACTCGCGTCAAAGGTGATCGTGTCCTCACCGGGTGTAAGGTTTGCAAACGCGATGGCCTCGCGAAGCGACGTCATCCCGTCGCTCGAGTCGACGATATCCTGATCTGTCGTGACGATTAGGCTCGCTGCTTCGGTTTTTTCCAAAGCCCCCATGTCGACGGTGGCACCGGCGATGCGGTCGAAACCAACACCGCGTTGGTCAAATGAAAGCGGGTTGCCATCACCATCAACGGCCAAGCCATTGCTGCCGGAGTTGAACGCTGGACTACCGGCCAGCAAGGCATGCGTTTGAGTCGGTCCGCCGTTATCGGCAAGCTCACCCAGCATCGGATCGAGTGGATCGGCTTCGGTGCCGGTCAAGTTGCCAACATTGCCATCGATCGTGCCGAGGTCGTCTGCGTTACCGATCAGGCTGTGATTGATCGCCAGCACACCTCCGGGATCACGGACGATGTCACTTGCGATCCCGGCAGTCGTATTCCCGGCAACAATCGAGTTGTCGATGCGAATGGATGCGTTGATCACTGAGTCATTGACCAAGACTCCACCACCGACGACGTCAGCCTGGTTGTTGAAGACGGTGCTGTTGACCAGTTCAATATCTCCGGCCAAGGTGCGAATGCCACCTCCCTCATCACCCGCCGTATTGGAGCTGACGGTGCTGTTCAATACAGACACCGAGCCGCTGGAGGTAATGATGGCTCCACCGGTCCCCCCGGCCGTGTTTCCTCTGAGGGTGCTTCCGATGATGGTCACGTCACCGAAACGCACCGAAACCGCTCCACCGTTTCCCCCGCTGTGGTTGTCGCTAATGGTGCTGTTGTGAATCACAACGTCTGCATCTCTGGTAGAGATGCCGCCGGCACCAACGTCGCTGATGTTGGCAATCAAGCGGCTGTTGCTGATCGAGAGCGTTCCGTCGGAAGCGGAATTGATGCCGGCTCCACCACCATTGCGAGTGACCCGTCCTCCGGTGAGGGTCAAGCCATCAACCGTCAAATCACCCGTTTCACTCAAGTAATGAAGCACACGCGACTGACCATCACCATCGATCGTCAACTGTTCGAAGCCCGGGCCAAGAATCTCCAGCGATTCAGTGGCCTGTAGCTCACCGTCCGTGAGCGTGATCGTGCCGCTGGTGGCGTCGTCTTCGAACTCAATGGTGTCCGCACCGGGGTTCGCGTTGGCATCAAAGATCGCCTGCCGCAGGCTTCCAGGAAGATCCCCGGCCTGGGCCACGGGGCCGTCGAGCAGGTTGTTGACCACAAATGCCGCGAGTAAACGGCGATTTTCAAGCGATTCCAGCCGTAAAGCTCTGGCGATTTTGGATCGACGCTTCTTTCGGTTTGTCCTGAGTCCCATTTCGGTTGGTCCGGCTTCGGTTCGCGATGCGAGTGCGTTTATCAGAGAACACTTCTCTGCCCAAAATCACTCCTACGCGAAAACGGAGAACACACCTTCAAAAAACTTTTCTCGGATCAGGCCAACGTGGTTCGGCTCCACAAAATCGTTCCGCTGCCCCAGCCAAGGAGCGGTCGTCAATGAGGGAACGTGGCAACAGTGAACGCGTTGGACGCAATTTTGAAGGACCGGAGAGCTCGCGCTCTTTCGCTAAAAAGAGGGAATTCGGATCACGACTCTTCCCATACAAAACGCAACGCCTAGAAGCGGAAGGGCGCAAGGCGGCGCTAGCCCTCCGGTGTAGGCACGTTGCGAACGACCGGTGAGCTCGCGCTCGACCGCTAACATAGAGACAAAAACACGCCCGGAAGCCGGAACCGACTTTCGACCAACGCAGCTCTAAATCGATGTCCCGAATCGACTTCGGAACTGGAGAAAGTCCAGAATGTTGACGGTGCCGTCGCCATTGAAATCGAAGCGTGCGTCCAACTCTTCGTTACCCGACGCGCTACGGAACGCGAGGAAGTCAACGATGTTCACGGTGCGATCCCCGTTGATATCGCCATAAAGTCGGAAGAACTCGTCGGTCGCATTGCCGCCAGCTTCCCCGTCGCCGTCTCCATCAAGCACATTGCCGACGCGATCCGTGATCGTATCGAGTACGCTCAAGCGATAGTTTCCATCGGCCAGTGATCCACCGATGATGCCATCGCCGCTGAAAGTCAGCGTGGCAACCGTCTTCCCGCCGATCACCTGCGTCGAAACAGCCGGAGTGATGTTCGCCCCCGTGTCCGTGTTCTGCAGAACAAAATCACTCGCGGACACGTTGACGACTTCGCTGAAGGAGACCGCAATCGAGTGGACCATGCTTCGCTGATCATCGCCGTCGGCGATCACAATCGATTCCACCGTGGGAGCCGCGGTGTCAGGCTCATCGGTTTCGAAAGCTCCGATGTCAACCAATCCATCAAAGACGCGATCAAATCCCTGGCCACGTTGATCAAACGCAAGTGCATTGCCATCCGCATTGATAGCCAAATCATTGTTGCCCGCGTTAATCGCTGGGCTGCCGGGCAACAAGGCGTGCGTTTGAGTCGGTCCACCGTTGTCGGCAAGTTCTCCCAACAGCGGATCGAGAGGATCGGCTTCGGTACCTGTCAAGTTGCCAACATTGCCTTCGATCGTGCCGAGGTCATCCGTGTTACTGATCAAGCTGTGATTGATCGCCAGCACACCTCCGGGATCACGGACGATGTCACTTGCGATCCCGGCAGATGTATTCCCGGCAACAATCGAGTTGTCGATGCGAATGGATGCGTTGATCACTGAGTCATTGACCAAGACTCCACCTCCGACGACGTCAGCCTGGTTGTTGAAGACGGTGCTGTTGACCAGCTCAATATCACCGGCCAACGTGCGAATGCCACCTCCCTGATCACCTGCCGTGTTGGAGCTGATGGTGCTGTTCAACACCGACACAGAGCCCTGGGAGGTAATGATCGCTCCGCCGTTCCCCCCGGCCGTGTTTCCACTCAGCGTGCTTCCGATGATGGTCACGTCGCCGAAACGCACCGAAACCGCTCCACCGTTTCCTCCGCTGTGGTTGTCGCTAATGGTGCTGTTACGAATGGTCACGTCGGCATCTCTGGTAGAGATGCCGCCAGCACCGACGTCGCTTATGTTGCCAACCAAGCGGCTGTTGCTGATCGAGAGTGTGCCGTCAGACGCGGAATCGATGCCGGCTCCACCACCATTGCGAGTGACCCGCCCTCCAGTGAGAGTTAAACTATCAACCGTCAAGTCCCCCGTGGTACTCAAGTAATGAAGCACACGCGACTGACCATCACCATCGATCGTCAACTGATCGAAACCCGGCCCGAGAATCTCCAGCGACTCGCTGACCTGTAATTCACCGTCGACCAACGTGATCGTTCCTTCCAGACCCGGTGCAAACGTGATGCTGTCGATACCCGCCCGAGCGTTGGCGATCTCGATCGCTTCTCGTAGGCTTAGGTCGCCCGGCGTGAAATCATTATTCGTTTCATCGACTAGCGTGCTGACAACAAGCTCATCGGGAATCTGCGCTTCGAAGGCACCGATATCGACGGTCAGAGAATTGGAACTAAAAATGCGATCAAAGCCCTCACCGCGTTGATCGAACTCGAGCGGGTTGCCTGCGTTGTCAATAGCCAGGCCGTTGTCACCTGCGTTAATCGCCGGGCTGCTGGGTCGCAATGCATGTGTCAACGTTGCCCCGCCGTTGTCGGCCAACTCATCCAACAGAGGATCAAGCGGATTTGATGTCGTTCCGGTGAGGTTGCCTGCGTTGCCATCCAGGGTGCCAAGGTTATCCGCGTTACCGATCAAGCTGTGATTGATGACAAGCTGCCCCTCGGGATCGCGAACAAGGTCGCTCGGAAGATCGCTGGCAGTATTCTCTGCAACGATGGAATTCTCGACGACGAGCGCCGCGTCGCGAGCACTATCACCAAGCGACACGCCTCCACCAGCTGTAGCGGAACTCGTGTTGTTCACCACCGTGCTATTGCGAAGCGTCACGCCACCACCCAAGGTTACGATGCCCCCACCTTCACGCTCGCTCTGGTTTCCGCTGATCGTGCTGTTAGTGAGCGTCACCGATCCGGTGCTGGTTTGGATCGCACCGCCTCCACCATTCACTCCGGCAACGTTATCACTAAGCGTGCTGCCGGTGAGAATCACATTGCCTTGAGTGGTGTTGATCCCGCCGCCGCCAAAGACACCGGAGTTTCCGGCGAGGGTGCTGCCGGTAACGATCACGTCACCCTCAAACGTTGTGATGCCGCCGCCCCTGCCATCGCTGGTGTTCTCAGAGATCACGCTGCCGGAAACAATCACATCACCGGCGAGGTTCGCGATGCCGCCACCTCTGTTTAGGGCTGTGTTGTCCTGAATGGCACTACCGCTGATCACGATGTCTCCGAACTCGGTTGCCACACCGCCACCGAGTTCGCTGGACTGATTGCCAAAGATGTTGCTGTTCAGGATCGTGAGTGTGTCTTCCGAACCGAAGAAGATTCCGGCACCACGTCCCGGGACATCGGCGGTGGAGCCTCCATTTGTCAGGCCGCCAGTAATCGCCAAACCGATAAGCGTCAGGTTGCCATTGGCGGGCGATTGGACAGGCTCAGAGCCGAATCGAATAACGCGTGATTGCCCATCGGCGTCGATCGTCACGTGGCTGGAAAGTTCCGAAGCATCGATCACCACCGAGTCCGAAATCGTCAACTCGCTGCCACCCAGCGTGATCGTCGAGCCGGCCAGACTCGTGTCGAATTTGATCGTATTTTCACCCGGCAGACTGTCCGCAAGTGCAATCGCCTCGCGAAGTGAGTTCAAACCATCCGACGCATCAACCACGTCCAGATCCGTCGTTACCAGGACGGTTTGCACTTCAAATGCTCCGATGTCGATGTTGCCGAATAGGATTCGTTCGAAACTCTCGCCGCGCTGATCGAAATCAAGTGGATTGCCCGCGAAATCCACCGCTAACCCATCATCACCTGCGTTAAATGCGGGACTGCCTGGAAGTAAGGCGTGCGTTTGCGTCGATCCACCATTGTCCGCTAGCTCTCCCAATAGCGGATCGAGTGGATTGGCTTGGGTACCCGTCAGGTTGCCAACATTGCCATTGATCGCGCCAAGGTTGTGGGCGCTTCCGATCAAGCTGTGGTTGATCGCGAGCGTGCCTTCGGGATCGCGGACGATGTCACTTGCCAATCCGCCCGTCGTATTTCCGGCGACGATCGAGTTGTCGATCAGAATGGACGCATTCGTGTCGGTGTCGTTGACTAGCACGCCACCGCCACTATCATCACCGCGATTATTAAAGACGGTACTGTTGACCAGCCTGACATCGCCCGTCAATGTGCGAATCCCACCGCCTTGATTGCCGGCGGTATTGGTACTGATGGTGCTGTTGAAAACCGACACGGAACCGTTAGAGGTGATGATCGCTCCGCCGTTTTCGACGGCCGTGTTCCCGCTCAGCGTGCTTCCGATGATCGTCACGTCACCGAAGCGCGCGTTAACCGCTCCACCATTTCTTCCGCTGTTGTTATCGCTGATGGTGCTGTCCGCGATCACGACATCCGCGTCTCTCGCGGAGATCCCACCGGCGTCACGTTCGCTGGTGTTGCCAACGACGCGGCCGTTGGTAATTGAGAGCGTACCGTCAGACGAAAAATTGATGCCGGCACCACTGCCGTTGCCCGTGACCGTTCCTCCGGTGAGAGACAAACCATCCAGCGTCAGATCACCCGTTGTGCCGGGGAAACGCAGTACACGAGACCGCCCGTCGGCGTCGATGGTGACGGGGCTTGAAAGCGTTGATGCATCGATGACAAGCGAGTCGTTGATCTGTAATTCGCGACCACTAAGTGTGAGTGTCGTACCGGCCAAGCTTTCGTCGAAAGTGATCGTGTCTTCGCCAACCGCGGCGTCTGCCGATTCGATCGCTTCACGCAGCGAAGTTTGTTGATCGAATGGATCGACCACATCGAGATTGGTTGTGACAATCAAACTAGCTTGTTCAAACTCTCTGGTTTCGAATGCCCCGATATCCACGGTGCCGCCGATGACTCGATCAAAACCGGTACCACGTTGATCGAATGTCAGTGGATTGCCGCCGGCGTCCACCGCCAAGTCGTTGTCGCCCGCATCGATCGCGGGGCTGCCGAACGATAAGGCGTGTGTCGCCGTGGGTCCGCCGTTGTCGGCCAAGCCTTCCAAACCCGGATCCAATGGATTCGCTTGCGTGCCGGTCAAGTTCCCACCGCCCGTGATGGCGATCCCATCGGCGTTACCGATCAAACTGTGATTGAATTCATAGGTTTCTGTTTCGCCGCGTCCATCGAAGTCGTTGGCAACGTTGCCACGCGTATTGTTTGCGATGATCGTGTTGTCGATCGATCCGCCCTGCCGAAAGATCGACACGCCTCCTCCGGCGTTCGAAGTGGTGTTGTCGACGATGGTGCTACCCACGATCGAAAACCTCCGAGCCCCGTTGGCAAAGAGACCGCCACCTCGATTGCCGCTGGAATTACCACTGATGGTGCTGTTGAGCAGCAAGAAGTTGCTGATCGCGGAAATCCCCCCGCCGTCGCTGGTCGCTCGGTTCCCGCTGACAGTGCTATCGATGACGTTCAACGGGAAGAAAGCCGAAATGCCGCCACCGAAGCGACCGCGATTGTCGTGGATGGTGCTTTGATTGATTGTCCAGGTGCCACCGTTGCTAAACAAACCACCGCCGTCGTCGGAGCTAACGTTTCCGGATAGCACACTGCCAGTGATAAAGAATTGACCGTCACCGCCACCATTGGTCAGCGACGAGAGCCCACCGCCGTCTTCCGATGCCCGGTTTCCGATGATTTGGCTATCGATGATCTCGATGCGTCCGGCGTTGCCCGCAAAGAATGAAGTGACCGCCAGCGCGCCGCCGTCCTCGCTTCGGTTTTCTGTCAAGATCGAATCGACGATTTGAACGTTGCCCTCGACGGTAAAGATCCCACCGCCCTCAGAGCTACTTCGGTTGTCACGAAGGATGCTGGATTCGATGAACAGCGAATCTCCGGCGAAATCAATTGCACCGCCTCTGGCGACTTGATCACCACCGGTTAGCGTCAAACCTTCGATAGTAAGATCGCGATCATCACCGGCAAACGACATCACCCGCGATTGGCCATTGGCATCGATCGTCAGCGATTCAGCTCCAAGACCTTCGATACGAAGATCGCCGCCCGACTCGCTTCGCAATTCGCGTCCCGCGAGTGTGATGGTTGATCCGGCAAGGCTTGGATCAAATGTGACAGTGTTCTCACCATCCAGTCGATCCGCGAAAGCGATCGCGTCGCGAAGTGATATGACGTTATCGGAATCACTTCGGATATCAAGCGTTGTGTCAACGATCAAGCTGGGTTCTTCAAAAACGGTTGCTTCAAAGGCCCCCATGTCGACGGTGCCGCCAAAGACCCGGTCGAAACCCTCGCCGCGTTGGTCGAGTGACAGTGGATTGAGTTGTGCGTCGAGTGCCAAAGAGTTGTTGCCCGCATCGATCGCCGGGCTGTTCGCAAGCAACTCATGGGTCTGTGTCGACCCGCCGCTGTCCGCCAGTTCGGCCAACATCGGATCAAGCGGATTGTCGGAGGTACCAAGCAGGTTGCCGACATTGCCAATGATGTCATCCAAGCCATCCGCATTTCCGATCAAGCTGTGATTGATCAGTTGCGGTACCTCCGCCTCCGGATCGACCGAAACATCATCCGATTGATCGTTGGAGGTGTTCTTGGCAACGATCGAATTTGCCACACGTAGTAGCCCATCTGACCCAAAGGAGATTCCGCCACCACGCGTCACGGTCTCGTTGTCAACGATCGTGCTATTGACGATTGAGGCAGGTCCGGAAGTGGTGTCAATGCCGCCGCCGTCCCTGCCGCTACGGTTCCCGCTGACAGTGCTGTTGATCAAGACCACAGCGTCACCGTGCCGAATCCCACCACCGTCACGCACCGCGGTATTGTCCGCGATCGTGCTGTTGGTCACGGTCAACGTGCCATCGATGAAAAATGTAGAGATCCCGCCGCCGTCACGACCAGCTGCGTTGCCGGCGACGGTGCTATTCGTAATGGCCATGGAACCGAAAGACTTAGAGATCCCGCCGCCATCAAAGATTTCGGTTGTGTTTTCTAAGATGGAGCTATCCCAAACGGTCAAGTCGCCGGTTCTCGCTCGAATTCCTCCACCATCCACGCGGGCGTTGTTTCCTCGTATCACGCTACCGGTAACAGTCGTCAGGCCATCGGCGTTGAAGATCCCACCACCTTCACCACTGTTTGCTGTGTTCTCACTAATCTCGGTGTCGGTCACACGAATGGTGCCGAATGTAGCCGCCACCCCTCCGCCGGATCCGGCGGTGTTACCGGTGATGACACTGTCGAAGATCCTCACTTCACCTCGGTCCACATCGATGGCTCCACCACCACCGCCCTGATTACCGGTGAACGTACTCTGGCTAACAACGATTTCGCCGTTGCTGGTGGCAACACCGCCACCGCGGCCGCCACTGGAATTGCCAGTGAAGCTGCTGTTGTTGATGGTCAGTGTCCCGGTGGACTGAAAAAGGACGCCGCCTCCGAAGCGTTGCCCTGTCACCGTTCCGCCGGTGATGTTCAATCCGTCGATGGTCGAGTCACCCGATGAGGCTTGGAAGTTGAAAACTCGCGACTGCCCGTCGGCGTCGATGGTGATCGGCGATGTTAACGATGACGCATCAATCACCGTTGTGTCGGTAATCAGCAGCTCGCTGCCGTTGAGCGTGATGGTGCCGCCGGCGATGTCGCTTTCGAACTGAATCGTATCGGCGCCGGGGTTCGCGTTGGCATCAAAGATCGCCTGCCGCAGGCTGCCGGGAACATCACCTGCCTGGTCGACCGGCCCATCCAGCAGATTGTCTACCACAAAGGTCGTCAGCAACTGACGCTTCTCAAGCGATTCCAGCCGCAATGCTCTGGCGAATTTGGAGCGACGCTTCTTTCGGTTTTGCCTGAGTCTCATATCGGTTGTTCCCGCTTCGATTCGCGATGCACGATGAGCTTTTCGGAGAACGTCTCTCTGCCCGGAATCACTCTTACGAAAAACGGAGCCGCAGCCCTTCAAGAAAAGAGATTCTTTCCGCGGAGATGCAGGATGGCACCGGTCGGCAGGACGCAAGCCCTCCGGTACGTCAACCAAAGCGATAGACGCGCATCTGTTCTGAAGCACTCGAGGCGGTTTCTGCGTTTGAATCCACAGTGACCGCGCACGATCGGCGCGGTGTACATCCAAACGTCTGTGAGGTTCGGTATGGATAGGGAACGATTTCGTCAGGTCGAGTGTTTGTTTTGGGAAATGATCGACTCGGATGACCAGCGGTTGGAAGCGTTTGCCAAGGTTGCCGGCGACGAAGATCAAGCGACGCTCCGGAGGATGGCGGTTTCGCTGATCAGGAAAGACCGTGAGTTGGACGGATCGTCGTTTCTGAAGCCGCCAGAGGAACCGGGGAGAAAAACTCCCGAAATGCTGAAGGGCAGTCCCACCGAATCTCGTAGTCCATTGTCGACGGGGAATTGATTCGACACGCGATGGAAACGGAGGGGATGCCTTGCAACATTCACCAGCAAACCCCCTCGATTTACCCATCGAAAACACATGGCTTCGGAATGCCGTTGCGCAGGTCAGCGGACTGAGAACACTCAGCCGTTGGTATGACCAATGGATTCTCGAACGCGGACGTTACAGCGGTACGGAGGCGGAGGCCTTTTTGAAGTGTGCCGTCGAGAAAGCCGAGATCGAATTGCAGCTTGATGAAGACCCAACGACTTGGCAGGCGGCTCGCTCGGGGCCAGTAATCTTCATCGCCAATCACCCCTTCGGGATCGTTGATAGTCTGCTGCTCGCCGAACGGTTGCTGGGTGTCCGGAGTGACCTCAAGGCTCTCGCGAATCGGCTTCTGTTGAGATTCCCCGAGCTCACCGAGGTCTTACTTGGGATTGATGTCTTTAGCCAAGACGCGTCACGAGCGAACGCCGCCAGTATCCGTCAATTGGACAAGCATCTTTCCCGGGACGGCGCGACGCTGATCTTCCCAGCCGGAATGGTCTCAAACTTCCGACTGAGAAACTTCAAGATCACCGACGCACCATGGCATCCCATGGTGGGCCGCTTGGCCAAGAAGCACAACGCGACGTGCATCCCCATCTACATCGAAGGCCGCAACCCGTTCTGGTTTCATTTGGCCGGCCTGCTTCACAAACGGTTGCGTACCGCGTGCCTAGTGAACGCGATGCTCCACAAACGCGGGTCGAAAATCGGTGCAAGCGTTGGTGCCCGCATCGGCCCCAGTGATTACGAACGACTCTCGACGCCTGAGGCGATCACCGATCACCTCCGCTGCTGCACCGAGTCCATGGCCATGAAGTCACGGGCTGTGAAAACCAACATCCCCGAAAGAAAACTCAAAGGAGTTCAGTATGGTCAGCGTGGTTAGAACAGCCGACATGCCAAACATTGGCGCCGTTGGGAGTCAGGCGGGGAACGCACGATTGTTGCGGACGCACTCTATTCTCAGACCCGATGTGTGCCCAAACGCTTTACAGAAAGAGCATGAAGAATTGAGCCGTTTTGTCATTGGCGAACAAGGCAACTTTCAACTCTTCTGCGCCCGCGGAGACCGCCTCGGCTGCATTCTCGAACAAATTGCCATCACGCGTGAACGGGCCTTTCGAGGCGTCAAGCAGGGCACAGGAAACGAGTTGGATACGGATTCATGCGATCCGCTGTATTCGCACATTTGGGTTTGGGATACCGAACGGCGTCAGATCGCGGGGGCGTATCGCGCGGTCAACGCCGGCAAGTTGATCCGCGAACACGGAATGGAATGCCTCTACGCGAGCAAAGTCATTCACTTCGAACAAAACTTCGTTGAGAAGTTTGATCACATGGTCGAACTTGGCCGCACGTTTATCACCCCGGAATATCAAAAAGAACCACTTCTACTGGACATGTTGTGGAAGGGGATTTGTCACTTTCTGTTGCTGAATCCTGAATGCCATACGTTCATAGGAACCGTTTCGATCTCGCAAGACTACACGCGCCGGGCGATGAGTTTTCTCTTAAACGCATTCATGCAACACTTCAGCGTTCCGGTAGAGATGACTCGACTGATTCACCCGCGGTACCCCTTCGAGCCAGAGGAGAGCCGGTTTCTGAGCCATCAAGCGTCGGATTGCAAGACAGTCGCTCAGATCAACAAGGCTCTCGCGTCCTTGCAACCGGGCAAGGCGATTCCAGTGCTCATTCGTCGTTACCTCTCGCTGAATGCGGAGTTCCTAAGTTTTGTTGTAACTCCTCCCAGGGACTCGCTGGACGGCCTGTGCCTTTTGGACGTTCGCAAGGCTCCACGTAGCTATCGGAAACGATACCTGGGTCCGATGGGGAAGCAACGTTTTGAACAAAAGTGGGGTTGTTAGAGATGCTTACCTGTCCATACGAGAAACAACAGTTGATTCGTGCTGCAACAGCGCCGCCACTCGCAACTTTCCCGAGCGCTCGCAAACAGCGTCTCGTCGGAAACGCACTCCACATGAAGAATGGATCGCGCGACTTTATTCATCGCACGTCACTCGAAATGGGCCTGTACTTCAAGACCCACTTTTTTCATGAGCCGATCCATTACGTTCTCGGAGCCAAAGGTCTCGAACACATCTTTCTTCGAAACCACCAAAATTACGTCAAAGGTATCTCGTATCAGTCTCTCACCGAGATGACCGGTCCGAGAGCCATCTTGGTTTCGTCTGGCCAGCAGTGGAAAGAAGATCAAAAGTGCATCAACGCCGTGTTCCAGCGATTGACGAACCGCAGCGCGGAAATCATGAAGCGAGTGGTCAAGAAGCAAGCCGAGCAGTGCATGCAGGAGCGTGGAACGCTTGATGCAAAAAAGTTCTTCTTCAACGTGACTTACGAAATCATTATGGAAGTCCTGTTTGATTTCGAGTTGTCGGATGAGCTTGCCGAACAAGCCTTTGAAGACGTGAAACGAATCGGCGACTACATCATCGCTCGAACGCGTTTTCCTCACATTCTACTGCCCGGCAGCCTCCCACTTCCGTTCTATCGCCGTGCGAGAAAAGCGTCCAATCGGTTTGACCGCCTCATCTACGAGACGATCCATGAGCGACAATCACAAGGCAGATTCGGCGAATCGATGCTCGACGCTCTCGCTCAGATGTCAAACTTCTCCGTGAAAGAGGTGCGAGACCAGATCGTGCTGTTCATGGTTGCCGGGCATGAAACGACGGCCATCGCACTGCAACACTTCTGGTACGCGATGGGGCAGCACACAGACCATGCGCGAGTTGTCATCGATGAGCTCCGTGGACTCAACGGTGAGATTGCCACCAATTTTTCGGATCTTCCCCACACGAGGGCAATGGTCTACGAGACGTTGAGGCTGTATCCATCCATTCCAATGATGGCGAGAACAAGCTTGGAAGAGGACAACGTGGATGGTTATCACTTGCCCAAAAAGAGCCTCGTTGGGGTTCCGATTTATGCCATTCATCGTCATCCAGAGATTTGGGACGATCCAGACGCCTTCCGTCCGGAACGATTCCTCAACCGCAATGACAGTGAACTGCGGTACAGCTTCTTGCCGTTCGGGCTGGGCCCACGAGTGTGCATCGGAAAACGATTTTCGCTACAGGAAATGGCAACCGTGATCTCGATGCTGTTCCAAGATTATTCGTGGAAGAAGGTCAATCCCCATCCGATTCGGCATTCCTCGGGGCACATGCTCGCGCCGCAAAGCGACCTGACGTTTCAATACGAGAAGACTTAGGCCGCTTGCCTAAGCCGTGGGCGCAGCATCGCGAAGCCAGCGGGTCGTGCATCGATGTGATCGGTACACCCCCACCCGGTGATCTCAGTCGTTCTTCTCTCCGTCCATTGCACTCAGTCGGCAGCGCCTTGTGACGTCTGCCAAATGCGGCCAAATCAATAAATTGGATCGTGGAGCCGAAATTTGTTGCGTGGGAACCGTGACGGCGCGCAGGAGGGTGTCTGTAGCCGGGATGGAATGACGGCCGACGTGATTTTTCCGAGCGATTTCAACCGAGACCTAGCATGCCTGGGCCGGCAGAGCGATCGCCAACGCAGGAAAAATCAAGACGAACCAACCCCAAGGTGGCCAAATGATTGCTCCGAACAACGACAGCGTGAATCTTTGCCTGCAGGGGGCTGGAGAGGGTCGCTCAGACGCGAAGGAGAGTCTGTTCGATCTCACGTATGAGGAGCTCCATCGGGTCGCTCGCCAGATGATCGCTTGGCAAGCCGCCGGCCACACGCTTCAAGCGACCGCCTTGGTCAATGAAGCGGCGATGAGGCTGATGAAGTCCGATGACTTTGCGGCGTTCACCGACAGCCGACATTTTTACGCCGCCGTGGCCCAAGCGATGCGTTGTGTGCTGGTGGACCATGCCCGCAAGCGGAAATCGCAGCGCCGTGGTGGCGAGCGAGCGCGGGTCGATTTGGACGTCGCACTCCAACACGTCGAATCATCCAACCAAGTCGAATTGCTCGAGCTCGACGAGGCACTGACCGAACTCGCCAAGTACAGTCACCAATACGCGGATCTCGTGAAGTGCCGTTTCTTTTTGGGGATGACGGTCGACGAAATCGCCGTTCAACAAGGTGTTTCAAAGTCCACCATTGAACGGGATTGGCGATTTATTCGAGCCTGGATGGCGGATTATCTGCAGGGCTCATGACGCAATTTGCGTAGAGACAGGTGCAGTGCTGGCTTGCCACATTTCAGCCTCATGCCGACTGTTGAAATGCAAAGCACTGAAAGCCAAGCACCAATCAGCCAAGGGCAGGGAGTCGTGCCGAGACAGCAAGCGATGAACGTGGAAAGGTTGAAACGCATCGAATCGCTCTTTCGCGAGGCAATCGAGTGGGATGACGCCGAGCTTGAATCTCGTTTGGCCGAGCGTTGTGGCGACGATTCCTCTCTGAGGCGTTCCGTGCTTTCGCTGATCGAGCGCGACCGCAACTTGGAGCGTTCAACCTATTTGTCCGCTCCAACCAACGTATCGGAGCATCGCATCGATCCCGGTCAGATGTGCGGCCGCCGGTTCGGTGCATTCAAATTGGTTCGTCACCTCGGTAGTGGAGGGATGAGCGACGTCTTTCTCGCCGTTCGTGACGATGACTTCAAGCAGCAAGCGGCGGTGAAGTTGCTTCGTGCGGGCGATCAAGGTGAAAAGATCGCGAAACGGTTCCGCAAAGAGATGCAGTTTCTCGCGGGACTGGGCAAACACCCCAACATCACGAGCATTCTT
>JBCBOT010000120.1:0-21005 GCA_039821165.1 Planctomycetota bacterium
GCGGAGAACGTTCCACGAGCCCTTCGAAGAGTAACGCCGCTTTCTCAAACTCCTTCATCGCCTCGGACCAATCGTTCAAGTCGCTCACCACCAGCATTTGCCCCAAGTTGTTGTGACCGACCGCTAGCTGCTCCTGAAACCTAACAACCTTTGGTGCACGTGACACGAGTTGAACTTGAAGTTCCAAGCCCCTGCGCTGTGCCTTCTCCGCATTCTCCAGGTCGCCGGCTCGACGAAAAATCGCGCCGCGGTGGTTGTGACACGCGGCGAGTTCGGACACCGCCAACAAGTCGCCCGGGTCGCGGTCGCAAAGTGATTGATGAATCGCGATGGCTCGTTGATTAAACAATTCGGCTTCATCAAGGTCCTCCGCGGCGAGCAAAAAGGCCAACTGCGAGAACGAAACCGCCAGCTCGCGACGGTAGCGAGGTTCGCCAGGGTGATCCGAGCAAAGCTGCTGCTGCAACTCGACCGCTTCTCGATACATCGAACGTGCGCGCGTCACCTCATCTTTTGCACGAAACAAATTGCCATAGTTCACAAGTGTGGCGGTAAGCAAATGGCGATGCTCGAGACTCCGCGAGTCATCATTCAGGTCTCTCACAAGCTGCAGGGCCGATCGGTAGGCGTCGGTCGCGGCCGCAATATCGCCTCGCTGGAACGAAAGCTCACCGAGGTTATTCAGGCAAATCGCACGCTCATGCAGAAGCGATATTTCGCGCGTGCCTCGCTGCTCTCGTTCAAGTTGTTCATAAAGCTCGATGGCTTGTTCGTATCGATCGGCGGCAGTTTCCAACTCACCGAGGCGACGATGCATCGAAGCGATTTGCGAATGACACAACGCCAACGATCTTCGCATCGCTCCGTCATCTTGCATCTGCAGGGCAAACTGCTGAAAGTCGTTTAGCGTTTCCTCCAAGATGTGACGCTGAACCGATTCAGCCCCCGGGATGCTACCGAGTTCGTCAGCGAGCCGAAGCCCGAAACGATCGACGACTTCGATCGCTTTGTTGAGGTTCGCCTGCGACTGTGCGAAGTTTGCCTTCGACT
This sequence comes from Planctomycetota bacterium, assembly GCA_039821165.1. GTDB lineage: Bacteria > Planctomycetota > Planctomycetia > Pirellulales > Pirellulaceae > Stieleria. Next base: position 1,051 of record JBCBOT010000120.1, read on the forward strand.
CCGCGAGGGCACGATCTGTCTTGCGTTGCTCGGCCAACAAAAGTGTGACCATTGCGAATGCGACCAACGTCGAAAGCACCAATCCGAAAACAGAGGATGCAACCAAGCGTCGACGCCGCGAAGCCCACTTCGTTACCCGGTCGAAAACGGTCGGTCGTTTCGCGAGCGTCGGTTTGCCATCGAGAAAGCGTCGCAGGTCCTCCGCCAAGGCATCGCAGGATTCGTAACGCTGGTCACGCGACTTCGAGAGCGCTTTGAGGACAATCGTTTCCAAGTCGATCGGGATCGACGCATTCTTCGCCCGCGGTGAAGGCGGCTCGTGACTTTGGATGGCGGACAGCAATTCCGATCGATCGGTTTGCCCATGCGGTGGAGCAAGGGTCAGCAGTTCGTAAAGCGTGACGCCGAGCGAATAAACGTCGCTCAGCTGATCCACCAAGTGACCACGTCCCGCCGCAGCCTCCGGACTCATGTAGCGGATCGTGCCCAGCAAGTCCCCCGACATGGTGATGGTCACGCTCGTTTGACACCGGGCCAGCCCGAAGTCGGTGACCCAAAGCTTTCCCGATCGATCGAGCAACAGATTCGACGGCTTGATGTCACGGTGAACGACACCAAATTCGTGGGCATGCTGAAGCGCTTCGGCGGCTTGAATCAACAGCTCGACTACCGACCGGATATGGCCGCGTGTTCGGAAGCTTCGATTGGTCGAGAACGAAACTCGTTTTTCCGTGGTGACATCCGCGATCGCGCCTGCGTCTCGATGTTCCCACTCCTGCAATTGTTCGATCGCGCGATCGAGCGATTGCCCCTCGATTAACTGCATGCTGTAGTAGTGCACGCCGCGGTCTGTGCCGACCGAGTACACGGGGACGATGTGGTCGTGATGCAACTGTGCGGCTGCTTGAGCCTCATTGCGGAAACGGGCAATCTGTTTTTGATCGAGGACAGCCGCGAATGGCAGGACCTTGAGCGCCACCTTTCGACCAAGCGATTTCTGGTTGGCTTCGTAGACGACCCCCATGCCGCCCCGACCGATTTCACGAACGACCTCGAAATCACCGAGTTCGTGAGCAAACCGCTGGCCTTGATCCGGCTCGCATTGATCCGTGGCAAGCTCTTGTGTGGCACGATTGAGAAAACTCAGACTCTCGAGATACCACTCGAGCGCCTCACGATAGCGAGGGTGTCGCTTGAGCAGCGATTCCGGCGCGACCTGCACACCGCGTTCGAGGTCAGCCAAGTACGACTCAAGGATCTCGGATAGCGCCTCCTGATCTTCCACAGACAATGCGTCGAACGGATTGCGACCGGCATGCGGCTGATCGGTGCCTTGAACGGTCGCGTTCACATCACACCTCGCTCTTCAAACCGCGTTCGTAGATTCGCGATGGCTCGCATCCAGAGCATCCGCGCGGCTCCCGCGGTTCGGTCCATCCGCTCACCGACATCGGAGAACGGGAGTCCTTCCAAATGACGCAACACGATGACCTCACGGTATTCATCGGGTAGCGACTCGAGTTCGTCAGCCAGCACCAGCCCCGCTTCGTGTTTGAGCGCATTGTCACTCGGCGTCGGTCCGACATCGGCAAGTACCGCCACCAAACGAGCTGTGGACTGTTCCATTGTTTGCCCGACATCGTCCAGGGAGACTTCGCGACGGACGTCTCGCTTTGCTGCGAGGACATGACGCTGCACAACATGCCCCACGTTGTGAACGAGAATCCGTCGCAACCAACCGAGAAACTCTTCCGGAGTCGAACCTCGGAACCCACCAAAATCTCGATGCGCTTCCAGCAGCGTTTCCTGCACGACGTCCGAAGGGCTCGTTCGTGCCAACAGCTTTTGATCCAGTTGGGTGCGAGCCATCAACTTGAGATAGTTCACGTATAACTGCAAAAGTTGGCCGAGCGATTCGCCTTGGCCATCTTGCGCCGCACGAAGTAATCGTCCCGGTTCGGTTTGGGCAAAGCTGTTCACGAATTCTTCAGCAGAATAAACGGGTGTGCTCGAGTCGCGTTTTTCCCGCACTCAACCACAGTTGGCTGGCTGTTTTTAAGTTTGTCACGCCGATTCCCAAACTTTTTCCCACCAAACTCCGAGAATGGCTTTGAGGCCCCTTTCCTCGAACGAATGCCCCGTGACACCCCGGTATCCTGGGCCAGTTTACTCGTTCGCACGCCGCAAGGCGGATTCCAACGTGACAATCCGGCGTCGAGGCAGCCTCCCATCTCGGGGCACTTTCCTGAACGACTTGCAAGAGACCGGACGATGACTCGTCAAAATCGACGACGCGCGAGCAAACGACACTGCCGACTCGCCATCCAATCTTTGGAACAACGCCTGAACTTTTCGGCAGTCTGGGACCCGTACTATGGAGTCCCACGTGTCAAAGATGATGCCGCCGTTGTGACCGCCGGCAGCCAAGACAATCCGATCGACCTTCTCGCCAACGATGGCTTGCGGATTCGACCGTTTGATCAATCCGAAGCCGACTCGATCACACTCACGCAGCCGGGGAATGGCTCGGTCTCCATCGCATCGGACGGCACCGCGTACTACACACCCAACGAAGGTTTTGAGGGCATCGACCATTTCACCTACACCGATTCGGTGTCGGAGATAACGGCGAACGTTTGGGTCAATGTGGTGCACCCCATTTTTGCAATGCGAGATTGGTATCGTGTCGACGAAGGCACCGAGAATCATGTGCTCTCCGTATTGGAGAATGACTCACTCAATGCGTTTTCCGTCGGTCAAGACACATCGGAGTTAAGAATCGTGTCCGTGACCGACGGGGATCTTGGAGGTTCAATCGAAATCAGTGCGGACGGCCGCGAGTTGATCTACACCCCGGGCACAAGCACCAGGGGCGAAGAATCATTCGTCTACACGATCGAAGATGCGGATGGGTTTGCTTCCGAAGCAACGGTTCGGGTGCAAGTCACGACGCTTGACGAGGACACGCGACGTCAAGTGTTTCCTCAGCAATTGGTGCAGTCCCAACTCGACGCAGCAATGTCGCGTGACGGTACTCGATACGGCTCCTCCTTGATGCAGCCAGAGTATTGGCACTACACGACGGATGCCCAGTTTGACCTCCGTGCGATGTCGAATCTCACACGCACCGAGAATGCAACCTTTTCCGCGGCTTCGTCGACCAGTTTCTCGACGACCAACAATCAGGAGTCGAGTGTCGAAGAAGGCGACCTTATGAAGACAGACGGAGAATTTCTTTATCTCGTCTCCAATTGGACGGATGACGACGGAACGGTGCGACATGAACTGATTCTCACCGACGTACGGGATCAGACAATGCCGACGATCGCGTCGCGGTTTGCACTCGACGGTCCCGTTTCCGAGCTACACCTCTTTGGTGACCGAGTCGCGGTCCTCTCGGAATCCATGGGGACCGTCACCGCAACCGTCCTGGATGTCACGGACGCCTCCACACCCAAGGTTATTTCTGAATCCAGCCTCGACGGAATCTTCGGCCAGTCACGGCTCGTCGGTGACCAACTGTATGTGGTCGTAGCGACGGGTGCCCACTTGGGCCCGCCCGCACTGATGACCGTGTGCGGCGCAGTAACACGGGGGTGTTTTCACGAGACAGCCCAGCAGTATTTCGATCGCGTCAACAGTGACTTACTGCCAACAGTCTCTCCGACTGTGACCACCGTCGACGCATCAGGCATGTTGCTCTCGGAGCGGACCCCCGTGCTGGAAACCTCACAAACGGCATCTGAGACGCGACTCAGCGCCTCGACCATCTTGAGCCTGAACCTGTCCGCGGCGTCTGGCGATCATGTTTCGGATGCCTATGCATTCCTGCACGACCCTAACGCTCAGCTCTACGTCTCTCCTGAATCGATCTTCTTCTTTGCCCCGAGTTCTCCCACGAACAACCGTCTCGGATGGGTCCCACCGTTCAACCTCGCTACGATCGACATCGACCTTGGTTTTTGGAACGGTGGCACCCAAAAAACAAGCATCGAGAAGATTTCGTTCGACGCCGAAGGGCAATTGGAATGGGCCGCTCGCGGCGCGATCGATGGCCAAGTCGACAACTCTTTCGCGCTATCTGAGCACGAGGGCCACCTCCGTGTCGCATCGAGTGCGAATGGCAACTCGGTCTACGTGTTAGCCGACCAAGACGGGGAACTCAACATCGTCGGCAGCGTGGAACAGCTCGCGCCCTGGGAAGACATCTATTCGGTGCGTTTCGAAGGCGATCGCGGATTCGTTGTTACCTTTCGCCAGGTCGACCCGTTGTTTGTGCTCGATCTAAGCGATCCCGAATCACCAAGACTGCTCGGGGAACTCAAGATCACCGGCTATTCGAACTACCTGCATGTGGTCGACGAGAACCACTTACTAGGCATTGGCCGGGAAGCCGACCAATTTGGGATATTTGAGGAGATGCAAGTCACGCTCTTCGACATCAGCGATCCCGAGAACCCGAATCTCAAGCATCAGTACTCTTTTGAAGGGGGACGCAACGTTTGGTCTCCGCTCATGGACGATGCTTGGAATTTGGGATCGCACCAAGCCGTGAGCTACTTTGCGAGCCATCAAACGCTGGTGCTTCCGTTCTATGAAGGCAATCACGGATGGTCCTGGGTACGAGGTGGCGAAACGGCAGAGGTTTCGATGCGCGTGCTGGACATCGATATCGAAGATGGCATCTCCGCTTTCGGTACGGTGGACTTTGACGAAGCGTTCGATCCTCACCTTGCACGATCATTGCGCATCGGCGATTCGCTGGTGAGTCTTTCTCCGACGAACATCCTGATTCATCCATTGCGTGACCCAACCGAATCGATCGGTGAACTGCTGCTCAAAGCCGAGGCTGGCGATGACCAACTCGTGACCCGCGGAGAGGAAAGTGTCGCCGTTGATGTCTTGCAAAACGATCGACTACCGGAATCGGAGCCGATTGTGATTCGCGTGATTCCGCCCGCGACCGGTGGCGTCGCTCGGGTCAACGAAGACAACTCGATCGAGTTTGAACCGGCACCCGGGTTTGTCGGAGAAACCGAATTCCAATACGCAGTGAACCGGCAGGGACGAGAGCTGAAAGCCACCGTCCGTGTGGACGTCAAACGAGCGTGGCACAACCGACAAGAACCCATGGACGTGGACCAGGACGGCCGCATCGCGGCGATGGATCTCCTGAGGGTCGTGAACGTACTCACCGAGCACGGTGCGCGAACGATTGATCAATTGGACTCTCTGGCCGACAGCAGCACGCCTCATGTCGATGTGAGTGGCGACGGATTCGTTTCGGCATGGGATGCGCTGCTGCTTGTGAACCACATGGACAAGCCGGCAACGAGCGAGATCATTGATCAAGCTGTGGAACACTGGGACGAAGAACCGAGAGATGCCGACTCCGCATCCCTCTTCTGATCTACGGACTACGTCTCGACGACGTCGTCGGCAGCTTCGCCGGCGAGTTCTTGGATGTGACGTTCAATCTCTTCCAGGATCTGGCCGACGGAATCAGCATCACATTCACGAACATGGGACTCACAGGTTCGAGCCATTGCCGACAGCTCGTCGAGCCCCACCGTTCCGCCAGAACCTTTGATCCAGTGCATTTGCCGACCGACTTCGTCGTAGTCCGAGTTCGTAAGCGAACGTCGGATCAGCGGCATTTTCTCGTCGACCTTGTTGATAAACTCGATCGCGAACTTGCGCATCCAATTGTCCGGCAATCGGCACCTCGCGCGTGGGATCGCAGTTGTCGGTGTCTCCGTGGCCGGCGTGATTGCGGCAGAGGAGGGTTCTGAATGAGGCTCTGGCCCGCACTCAGAGGCGTTGGATTCGCGAGTGCCGGACGGTTTCGGTACCGTGCACACCTTGGTCCAATCTCGCACCATTTTTAGCAACGCATCCATATCAATCGGTTTAGAAAGATAATCCGTGCAACCTGAGTCACGGCACTTTTGATCGTCGCCCACCATCGAGTTCGCGGTCATCGCGATGATCGGCGTTTTCAGCCCGGCCTCGCAGAGGCGTTGGGTCGCCGAGTATCCATCGAGAACCGGCATCTGCATGTCCATCAAGACGACATCGACCAAGCCACTGTTTGCCTCCCCGTCTGAGTTCACAAAGTAGTCGACAGCCTCTTGACCGTTCTCACGGGTTTCGACGTCTGCGCCCGCATCGATTAGGAGACGCGAGATGATGGCGCGGTTGGTTTCCACATCATCAACGAGCAGGACCCGAGCTCCGGTCAGATCGACACGTTGCCATTGAGCATGCTGATGGCCCTCCGCCAGTTCCAGAACGTCCTCGCTGGACAGCAGCCGATCCTGGTGAGTCACGTTTGCCGAAATGCGAATCGTAAACGTGCTTCCTTCTCCGGGCACACTGGCAACATCGAGTCCGCCACCGAGCGATTCCGCCAGGCTCTTACTGATGGGAAGGCCCAGGCCCGTACCTCCATACTTGCGCGTTGTGGAGGTGTCGGCTTGCGAGAACGGATCAAAAATCTTTTCGAGTTGACAAGGCTCCAATCCGATTCCTGTGTCGTGGATCGCAATCGAAAGTTGTTCCGGCAAATTGCTCTCGCGGCTACAAACGGTTCCTAGTGAGACGGTAATACCGCCCTCGGCCGTAAACTTGATCGCGTTACCAATCACATTGGTAATGACTTGTCTCAATCGCGTTGGATCGCTGGTAATGCTCTCGGGGATGCCGGAGTCGGATTCGAGGCGAAGGAAAATCCCTTTTTGTTCCGCCTTGGTCCGCATCGACTTGATGACATCGCCGACGACCTTCACCGGTGTGCAGCTGATTTGCTCGACCTCGATCTTGTCGGCTTCGATTTTCGAAAGATCAAGAATATCGTTGAGCAGTTGCAGCAGGTGACTGCCATTGTCGTGAATCGTTCCGAGGTGACACATCTGTTCGTCTGCGTCCGAGACGATCCCGCGCAGCATCAACTCCGTGTGCCCGAGCACCGCGGTGATGGGTGTACGAATTTCGTGGCTCATGCACGCCAGGAACTCGCTCTTCGCTTGATTTGCGTTTTCAGCTGCGTTCTTCGCTTTCCTCAGATTGACTTGCGTAGCCCTCAATCGGTCCGCCGTGCGTTCCAATTCATCGCTATGTTTCTGAAGTTCGTTTGTTCGATCCTGAACTTTTCGTTCCAGCGTGAGGTTCAAGTCTTGAAGCTGCGCAAAGCCTTCCGCCTTTTCAAACGCCGCACCGGCTGCGGAAGTCAGGTAGTTTGCGATTCGTATTTCGTCGTCGCCGTACATTCCCACGACGCGTGAGTTTGCGACGTAGAGGAACGATCTTATTTCACCACGCACGTAGATCGGGCAACAGAGAAACGTCCCAACGGATTCTTCGAAGAACGCCGTGCCTGAGTTGCCCGTCTCGGTTTCCAGATGCTCATGTTCCCGGATCACCGCAGCGCCGGACTCACGAGACAGCTCAACAATCGAGGAGTCAAAGGGAACATTCGGGGGTGACGTGGCCTTGGGTTGATCCGGATCGGCTTTGACCAAGAGCACTCGATCGCCGCGCAACAGGATCGAGGCAGCTTGTATGACCTCCGAAGAGATCCATTCGTCGTCGGTACTTGTTGCGATCCGGCGCCCCGATTCGAGTAACGCTTCGAAGCGATCAATCAATGAAAGCGAACCAGTGTTGTCGACCGACCCCACGCTCATTCGCAGCCTTTCGAATTCCTCGGACGCATCTTTGACGGATGTCTCGTCTCTCGGCCAACCGGCTTCTTTGGCAAACTCGTCACGGAGCAGAATGGTCTTAATCTGCTCGAGCCTGGCACCCTGTTCGGTCGCGATCTGAAACGAGCGTGCAAAGTGATGCTGGGCTGCACGATTGCGTCCCTGCATCGCGCAGACGGCTGCATACTCGCGATACGCGTGTGGTAGCTCGTTCGAAAAACGATTTGCGACGCGGAGTGCTTTCCGCGCACAGCGAATGAGCAGCCGACGCATCTTTTTCCGCGCGCGACGGGTCTTGGGGGCGTTGGATTCCAGTTGCCTCCGCATCGCCGTGACACGCCACGCGTAGCAGGGGCTGGTGTACGTGTTCACGACAGAAGCATCGACGGCGTTTTTAATGGCGACCGAAAACGCTTCGGCGGCTTCGCCGTAGCGATGTTGATAGAACAGAAAGACGCCGTGTGCGAGCTTGACCTGAGAGAGCCGCTGGGCATCGTAGACGTCACGAAGCAGCTCATTCTCGATGATTTCGAAAGGGACCAGTCCGAACGAGGCCCGGGCCCAAACAGCGACGATGTTGCCGGTCGCCTGGAAGTCACTGCGATGTGTCGCGGAACGATAATTGATGCGAGCTTGTTCGACGGCTTCCCGAACACGCCCTTGTCGATAGAGCGCTGCAGCCCATTGGTACCGTGCGATATGGACTTCCCAATAGTCACCGGTGCGTCCCAAAATCGAAACCGCTTCGGCACTCTGTGCAATGCACTCTTCGAATCGGCTCGAAGAATAGAGCAGAATGCTCATGAAGTTCTTCGATTGGCCTTGCCCCCAAACGTCATGGAGGTCGCGGCGTATTTGCAATGACTTTTCCGTGTATCGCAAACCGCGCTCCGTCCAACCGAGCAAACTCATCGCCGGTGCGTGTTCGCTGTAGGATTGCGCCAGCATCGGTGTCGGCTGATATCGTTCCCCGAGATTCATCCCCTTGAGGTGTGCCCACAGGACGTGACTCTTGTCACGTGTGTACCAGTACGCGTGCGCGAGCAGACTGTAGATCCTCAAACGGAGAGTTTCGGCGTCGGCGGGGGTGTCTCGCCGATGACGAATCGATGGCAAAATGGAATGGATCGCCTGGATGCCGATCTCGCGGATAAGTTCGACGAAGAACTGAATCTTGCTTTCGCAGACGGGGTGCTTCAGTCGTGACAGCGCCGATTCGTAGTAGTCGATTGCTTGGTCTTTGTTCCCTCGTTTGAACGCCAACTCACCTCGGCGGGCCGAGACAACGGCGATTTCCAATTCGCTGATGGCGCTCGCCGCCGCGGCTCGCAACCAAGGTTCGGCGTCATCGTATTCGCCTTGCAGGATGAGCACGTCGCTCATCATCGATTCGATTTGGTGTCGGGTGGCTCGGTCCGCAGCCGAAGATGCTTCGGATGCGATGAGCAACTTCTCGCGGGCGTTACCCAAAGCGAATCGTTCACGGGCTTGCTTTGCAGCGATCAACGCATGCGGCAGCGCCTCGGCGTGCATGCCCGCTGCGTGATAGTGGTAGGCGAGTTGATAAGACTCTTCGGGATGCGTTTCGGCGAGGTACTTGCCAAAACGCCCGTGCATTCGTTTCTGAGCCTCGGGTCGAATCTGCTCAAGAACGCTTTGACGGATCCGATCGTGCACAAAGGCGTGCGATCCATTCGGTTTTGCCCAGATCAGCCTTTGACGGCGAACCTTGGCGAGCATCTCATGCGCTTCGGGCAGTTCCATTCTGGAGAGCCGCGCAACCGCCGTCAGAGTGAATTCGCTGCCGATCACCGCAGCGGCTCTGAGAAAACGCTGGGCGTTCTCTGGCAGGTTCTGCAGTCTTCGTGAAAGAAGCTCTCCAGATCGACCGGCCGTTTGAAAGTTTTTGAGCTTCTCACAGTCAACGATCCATCGACCGTACTGGGAGACGAGCACCCCCGATTCCACCATTCCTCGCAGGATCGCCTCGGCCATAAAGGGGCTGCCCTCGGCGTAGTTCCTGACGATCTCGATGCAGTCCGCCGGAAGCGGCCCGGCCATCGATTCGCAAAGCCGGAGGATACTCTCTTCGCCCAACGGTTGGAGTTCGATGTGTTTGCTGATTTGCAGCTCATTGCGCAGTCGCGAAGGCTCCCCTTGATCTGTGCGAGCCGACAACAGCAGCAGCTGATACCTCGCGTCGCATTCCGAGACCTGCTTCAAGACGCGACGCGACTGTTCATCCAACCGGTGGCAATTCTCGATCGAAATCATGACCGGCGTCTCGGCCATCGCAATGTTCGAAATCAGCTCCGCAAATGCTTTGACGACACGTCGTTGCCCCAGTTCGTCGGGGCCTGATAGTCCACGGCCGGACCATCCGAACGTCGACGCCAAGAACGGCATCGCGGTCAAGAGTTCTTCCCGGTACGGCGACATTTCTACCGACAAACGCTCGAGCAAATATTCGTTTGATTTGCAGAGTTCCGTAATTTGATCGACAATTTGTAGCCAGGGAGCATTTGCGTCTTGCGAGTCCGCGGGTGCTTCTCCCTGCAAAACGATCACGCCATGCCTGGAAGCCCAACGAGCCGTTTCCTGAACCAGGCGAGATGTTCCCATGCCCGATCGGCTGCTGAGCATCACTTGGTTCGGCTCGCCTGCGATGATTTCCTTAAGCGTCTCCTGCAGCGTTTCGAACTGCGTCTCACGGCCCACAAAGGCCGGATCGATCAGCTCGGTTCGGTTGTCCGATCGACCAATGACGAGTGACTGCTGCTTTCCCGTCCGCAACATCTCGAGGATCGATTGCACGTCGGAGAGCACGGCGGAAGCCGACTGAAATCGTTCTCGCGGCTCCTTCTTTGTCAACAATTCGATCAGCGAGATCAGTTCGGCGGGGGTCGAAGCAGGCAGCCGGTCGATCGCCACATCAAGCGTTGATTGAGCCAACAAGACTTCGCCGACCGTGGAACCGGAAAACATCGGTTCGCCCGTCAGGGTCGTGAAAAGGATGAGCCCGAGCGAATAGAGGTCCGAGGCAGGGCCGACATCATGCTTGATGATCCCCGCCAGTTCCGGCGAGGCATACTGGACGAACTCGATGCTCTGCGCGCCCCCGTCCGCGGCGGCCAAAGAGGCATGCCATGTCGATCCGTATCCCGCCAGTACCGCGTCACCGTTAGGCCGGATCACGATGTGAGAGGGGCGAACGTCCCGATGGACGCAGTTCTGCTCGTGAATCTTGGTCAATGCTCGAAGCAAATCACGGGCGAGTTCGAGTGTCCGCTTCACCGACATCGCGGTCATGCCGAGCTTGCGCGCGAGCGGGTAACCTTCCACGTAGGGATAGATCAGGCGGAGATGATCCCCGCGGACCTCAAAGCTCTTCAGCGGATTGTAGTGGTCCGACTGAATTTGCCCGAGCAGCAACGCTTCGTTCTCGAATCGCTCGCGGTAGTCCGAAGCGAGCAACTCCAACGGAAGATCGCGAACGATGGAACGCTCACCGGATTCCACATCATTCGTCAACCAGCACGCAACGCCTGGCATATCCGCCAGCCGACGCTGTGTTTGCCCGTGCGAACGTTGCTGGGAGTCGAGGTTCATCTTCGTTGGGCGTCTGGCGCATACGCAATCTGGTTCGGGGCACGCTTAAGCGTAGGTTCGTCAAGTCATCGCGATTCATCATGTTCGATAAGGGTTTCCCCTCGATCTTGATTCCGCAGCGCTGTTCGACTGGATGCCAACGTCCGCGCCGCAACAATGCCGCCTCGCCGAGGGGAGCGCCGTTCGACGGTGCGCGGCGGGCGGGGCACGCATTTCTTTTCTCTCTTTGGGGGTATTACGTTGATTGCGCTCAAAACCGATCCGCACGTTTCTTGGGAAGACGATTACCGAGATCGCGTCAACCCAGGCCTAATGACAAAACTGCTTCACCATGCCGTCCCGGTACTCGAATGGACCGGTTGGCACTTGACCAAGGTTGCTCCCGGCTACGCGGAGTCGATGCTGCCGCTGAACGTTGAGTCCACCAATCAGCATGGAACGCACCAAGCAGCTCTGATTTCGCTGGCCGCCGACTACACCGGCGGGATGGCAATGACGACACTCTTGCCGGGAACCCCGCTTACCGGGATCCATCCATGCAAGCCGCACGATTCGGCTTCGCTATGGCTAGCGAATATGGACGTCAAGTATGAGAGTCCGAGTACGACCAATCTCATCGCCCGCTGCCGCGTTGACGAGAGGACAGCGGATCGAATCGCGAGTCGATATTTCGCCGGAAAGGTAGCGCTTGCGACACTCGAAGTCGAATTCCTCTCGCGTGATGGAGAACGAGTCGCGATCGCGATGATGCGATACTTCGCCCAAGCGACCGAACGTTTGCTTGAGAAGAAGTCCGGCGCGACGTCACCGATGGCGAAACTGAACCTGAAAACGTCGGCGCGAATCATCGCAGGGCTCCGCGCGAGCGGGGAACCCTCGACGCAAACGAGAGAAACTCCACAAATGCGTGTGGATCGACCACACGACCGAGTTGCCGCGGGGAACCAGGGAATTCTGCAAGCGGACCGGCTTCGTAAAGTCCTACCGCAACTCGGCACGATGGTCCACGCTCGCACACGCCATTGCGACAAAACGCTCGAGACCTGTCCCCCGATGAAACAAGTCGTGCTGCTCGGAGCAGGACTCGACATGCGCCCGATTCGAATGCACAAGTCGCTTCAAAACGCGGTCTGCTTCGAGTTGGATCTCCCGGACATGCTCGATGAACGACACTGTGTCATGAAGCGAATCGAGGAAGAGTCCGATGGTTCACCGACCGGTCCGGTGCGATATCCCATCGCGGCCGATTTCGTCGTCGATGAAGTCGGCGAGCGCTTGGATTCCCATCCGGCGTTCGATCGTGACAGCCCGACGTTCGTGATCTACGAAGGCTGCTCGATGTATTTCACCGAACAACAGAACGCGCGAATCCTGTCTTCGGTCATGCGGTTGCTGAGTCATCCCGACAGTCGACTTTGGATGGACTGCGTCACGCCGGCGGTGATCGATGCGACGACGCCCGATCCGAACATTCATGAATTCGTCAACCGCATGGAGCTGATCGGCGAGCGATTCGTTTATGGTCCGCAGAATCCCGCCCAGCTCATGGAACTTTGCGGGCTTCAGGTTGCCGACCAAGTGACCGCGGGTGAATACCTGGACTGCGAAGATCCCACCCTCGCAGAATATCGTTTCGTGGTCGGCCAGAAGTAGCCGGAATCGAATTCGACCCACGCGAGTGACGCCGGAGCAGTCCGCTCACTCGCGTGGCACAAAGCCGATCCGCCGATTAAGAATCAATCTCCGCGACTTCGGCGAGTCCGGCTTGCATCCCCAGTTGCTTCATCTTGCGATAGAGGTTTGAACGATGCAGTTCGAGCCGGGTTGCCGCCTCGGTCATATTGCCGCCGCTTCTTTCAATCGCCCGGCGAATGTGACCGATTTGAAACTGGCGAGTCGATTCCGCAAGCGAAGGTGCATCGCATGCCACCGTGCTGACGCTGTCGTCACTGATCGGTCGAGCGCGGAGTTCAAGATCGTTCGCGCTGATCTCGTCACCCGTCGACAGGTAGCAGACTCGCTCGATCGTGTTGCGAAGTTCACGGACGTTGCCGGGCCAGCGATGCGACAGCAACGCTGTCTGTGCCGATTCGCTCAACGCGGGAATCTTGCGTCCGATCTCGTAGCAGAAGTGCTTGAGGAAGTGGTTGGCCAACAACAACACATCACTGCCTCGACTGACCAAGTCGGGTAACGCGAGGGACACAACGTTCAAGCGAAAGAACAAGTCTTCTCGAAAACGCTTTTCAGCGATGAGATCTTCGAGTGGCTGATTCGTAGCAGCGATGACGCGAACATCGACTGGAATCGGATTGCTACCGCCCACCCGAACGACTTCACGCTGTTCCAGAACACGCAACAGCTTGGCTTGCCCGCCGGGACTCATGTCGCCGACTTCATCCAGAAACAATGTGCCGCCGCTCGCCAGCTCGAACTTACCGATCCGCGTCGAGTTGGCGTCCGTAAACGCGCCTTTCTCGTGGCCAAAGAGCTCGCTTTCAAGCAGCGACTCGACGAGAGCCGCACAGTTCACCGCGATGAAGGGGCCATTCCGACGCTCGCTCTCGTAGTGAACGTGTCGCGCGAGTACCTCTTTTCCAGTGCCGTTGCCGCCACGGATCAAAACGGTCAGCTCCGTCTTCGCAACTTTGCTTGCGCTTTGTCGCACTAACTCGATCTCTGGATGGTCGCCGATCAGAGGAGAACTGGAAGCCGCATCGCGGACCAATCGATCACGCGACTCCGTCAATGACTTCTGAGTTCGGTGCGCTTCAATTGCGACCGATGCGTGAAGGGAAAGGTCCGTCAGTAGCAACGCATCCGCATCGGTGAAGCCGCCACCCTCATGGTTGATCGCTTCGAAGACGCCGATCGTTTCACCGCGCCGTCCGAAAAGTGGAACCGCAACCAACGAGCGGGTATCAAATTCCAGCGACCGATCGACGTCACGATTGACACGAGACTCGTCATCACTGTTGCCATTCCAAATCGTCGGCTCCTTCGAAGAGAGCACCTCCCCGACGACGCCGACGTTATCGGGAACTTCGAGCGGCTTGTCGTCGATGCCCAGTGCCGGACGGCCGATCAGCTTCTTGCGCCGCTTATCCCAAAGAAAGATACTGGCACGTTGGCAGTTCAGGAGCCGCGTCGCGGTGTCCGCAATGCAACGCAACAACGCTTCGTCGTCGCTCGGATTTTGAAACGGGATTTGTTGCCACTCTGCTGCGGCTTCGAGCAAATCCGAAAGCTGGCCGATGCGAGCATGCTGTCCCGCATTCGAGTGGTGATACAAGATCGCATCGACAAAGAGACGTGCGAGGCGATCGACTCGATCCGACGCCAATGTCTCCGGCGTGGTGCGCAAGACGAGGCATCCAACGCCCACCGACTCGAGGAAACCCTCACCATCATTCTGATACGGAACCAGAGTCCACTCACCCGCGCTACGGGCGTCGCCATCGTCGACCGTTTCGCTGATCAACTCCAAGGGAACTTCGTTAGCCGAAGCATTACCGGACCAGTGTTCGGTCTGCCAGCCACCAAGTCGCTGGCGCACAATCCCCGCCCCGCCGAGTCGAAGGACGCGGACAAGCGAGGGTAATAGTTGTTGAGTGAATTCGTTGTTGCCCCGTTCGCGCATGCCGGAAATCAGCTGCGCAAAAAATTCGAACTCACAGATCGCATTTTCGGTCGTCACGTGTTTTGGATTGCCCAGAATCGGTCCAGGTGACTGCGGCCAAATAGCGGGAGCGGGAATAAGAATAATGCCGCCTAACTATGCCTGCCGATCGCATCATGCGATTGTCCCTGTGCAACGAACCCGGTGCATTCGATGGGGAATGAGGAACAGAATCATTTTGTCACGGCGAAGCTACAGGGGCAAAGTATCTCCCCGTGCGGAAAACGCCGACGAAGGGGGACGCGAATCGCCTCGACGACATCCGCATCGTTTTCGAACGCTTCAAAAGACATTTTTGCAAAATCAATCGCCCTGTGTGTCGGAAAGACGACACCATCAGATGTGAACAAAAGGCCATTTCTTCCAGCCTCCGTTTGCGTGTGGCCCGCTGTTCGATCTTGCTGACTCGCTACAAAATGCTGTTTGTCCGCGGTCACCGACGGGCACAAGCCTCGAGAAACCTCCCCTCAAGTCGCCGAGAAACCATGGTTCGAACCGCAAGTACGATGTTGCCGCTGGGCACGACAGCTCCCCCGTTTTCGCTGCCGGACACCGATGGGCGAACGGTCTCGGTATCTGATTTCGTCGGCAAAAAAGCGTTGCTGATCATGTTCATCTGCAATCATTGCCCCTACGTCAAACACGTTGCGGATCAGTTGAAGGTTCTAGGAGACGACTACCTCAGCAAAGACGTCGCCGTCCTAGCAATCAGCAGTAACGACGCGGATGCCTATCCCGACGATAACCCGGAAGCGATGGCCAAGGAAAAAGCCGAACGCGGTTACGCTTTCCCGTACCTATTCGATGGCGATCAGGCCGTCGCCAAAGCCTATGCCGCGGCCTGCACTCCCGATTTCTACCTATTCGATGGCGAGCAAAAACTGGTGTATCGCGGACAGCTCGATACCTCACGCCCCAACTCAGGCATCCCGGTCACCGGAGAGGACTTGCGAGCCGCCATCGACGCCGTGCTGGCCGGCGAGAGCCCGACCGATGACCAACGCGCTTCACTCGGTTGCAACATCAAATGGAAAGACGGCAACGAGCCCGACTACTTCAACCCAGCCGGTGTCGGCTGAGTGCTCTCCTATCTACAAGACCTGACGCTACGCCTCGCAGCCGGTGCGCAGCGGATCGAACCAGAGATCCGTGAGCTGCATTCCGGATGGCTGGTTCGTCAGCAACGAGACGACGGCGGGTTCGCCGGCCGCGAGGGAGAGAGTGATCCGTACTACACCGCGTTTGCGTTACGAGCACTCTGGATTCTTGATGGCCTCACGCCTGAAATCGGTGAGTCGGCGGCCCAGTTTTTGCGCAGCCGACTGGGTGCGAAAGAGGGAATCGTTGACCTGATCTCCCTAATCTTCGCATCCGCCATTTGTGAAATGTCTGTCGGTGCAGTCGTGATCGGCGACGAGGACACCGCTTGGGCGGAAAACGTTGCCGCATTGCTCGAAACACTTCGCACCGATGACGGCGGGTTTGCCAAGAGCCCCGAAGGTCGTGCTGGCAGCACGTACCAAACGTTTCTATCGGTGCTGTGCTTGGAGTTGATCGGTCGTCAACCGAGCGCACCCGATTCCGTGGTCGGTTTCATCGAGTCCCAGGGACATGCCGAAGGCGGCTACTTGGAAATACGCGCAGCCAAACGCGCAGGCGTGAACCCGACGGCAGCCGCGATCGGAACACTCAAGGCGCTCGGAGCCCTCAACAACTCCGAACACAGCCAAACAATCGAATTCCTGGCCTCCATGCAATCGGATGAAGGCGGGCTCTCGGCAAACACGCGGATCCCGTTTGCGGACCTGCTAAGTAGTTGCACCGGCATGATCACGTTAGTCGATCTACAGGCCTCCGATGCCGTCGACGTCGCGCGGATCCGCAGTTATGCCGAGTCGATGCAAGCGTCTGACGGGGGCTTCACGGGATTTGTGCTCGACGAAGTGGCTGACGTCGAATACACGTTTTATGGAATCGCTACCCTTGCATTGACGACTTGAACGAACCCTGATCTACAAACTCCTCGCAAACGCGAGGCAAGAATGTGATCGAAGCGTCAGCGATCGTTTGCCGGGCTGTTCATTGCTTGATTCACGACAGCACCTGGTCGAGAATCTGAATCCCACGTCGAACCCTTCCGCCCGCTGCTCATGTCAAAGCTCAAAGTCAACCACATTGCCAAGTCGTTTCCAACCGGGGGTGACCCCCTCACGGTTCTACGCGATGTTTCCCTCGAACTCGGAGGCGGAGATTCGCTTGCAATCATCGGTCCAAGCGGCAGCGGCAAGAGCACTCTTCTTCAGATACTCGGTACGCTCGATCGTCCCGACAGTGGCACCGTCACCGTGGAGGGAGAGGACCCGTTTCAGCTTTCCGAGAAAGATCTTGCTTCCTGGCGCAACGAGCGAATCGGCTTCATTTTTCAAGACCACCATCTGCTCCCACAGCTGTCCGTTCTGGAGAACGTTTTGGTTCCGACGCTCGCGGGCGGAAAACCGTCTTCCGTCCAAGTCGATCGGGCACATCAACTACTGAGTGATGTGGGGCTAAACGAGAGAGTCAGCCACCTGCCCGCCGCACTTTCTGGTGGCGAAAGGGAGCGAGTCGCGATCGCAAGGGCACTGCTAATGCAGCCCTCACTGATCCTCGCCGATGAACCGACCGGCAACCTCGATCGAGTGACCGCAGAGGCGGTCACTCAGTTGCTTCTCAAGCTGCAGGCGGAGAACGATGCCGTACTGATCTGCGTCACGCACAGCAGTAAGCTCGCCGAATCGATGGGCGCACGGCGTGAACTACTCGACGGGGCTTTGGTGGAAGCGTGAAACGCGACGACCGTGCAGCAACGATGAGCGCCTTGGAAGAAACGCGATGACATCCACGGTCGGAAACCGCATATAGATAGACGACCCAAAGCCCGACACACCAGAGAGTGCCGGGCTTCGTCGAAATCCTACGCGAACGACGAACTACTTGAGTTCGACGCTTCCGCCGGCTTCTTCGATCTCTGCCTTGATCTTGTCGGCTTCTTCCTTCGGTGCAGCTTCTTTCAAAGTTGCAGGAACGCCTTCGACCATCTTCTTGGCTTCCATCAGCGAAGCGCCGGTGAGGTTCTTGACGACCTTGACGACGTTCAGCTTCTTATCGCCGAATCCAGTCAGGACGACATCGAACTCGGTCTTTTCCTCTGCAGCCGCTTCACCGCCACCATCGCCGCCACCGGCAGCCATGACAACGCCACCGCCAGCGGCCGGCTCGATGCCG
Source organism: Planctomycetota bacterium (assembly GCA_039821165.1). Taxonomy (GTDB): domain Bacteria; phylum Planctomycetota; class Planctomycetia; order Pirellulales; family Pirellulaceae; genus Stieleria. Next base: position 19,306 of record JBCBOT010000120.1, read on the forward strand.
TGCGCTTCCTTCAGGTAGTCGCTCAGCTCTTTGGCTTGCTTGAGAGTCATTTCGGCGATTTTGTCGCCCAGTTCTTTTGCTTCGGCGCTGAACTCAGCGACTGCGGCATCATCAGACATGACAGGGTTCCTCGAAAAAACAAAATGGTCGGTTGTACGGAATGTAAATGGTTTGGGAGGACGCGGGTGCTACTCGTCGCCTTCGCCGATTTGCTTGATCTGGCTGTTGAGCATCTTTCCAGGGCCAAGCAGAGCCGCGGAGAGCTGTGAACCCGGACCAAGGATCTGACCGACGAGCATCGAAATTTGCTCCTCGCGACTGGGCCACTTGCTGACCGCCTTAACGCCTTCCGCGTCGAGACGATCGCCGTCCATGACGCCGCCACTGGCGACGAATTTCTCGAACTTTTCATCGTCCTTATCGAGGCGAACGACTTCCTTCACCAGGGAAACAAAGTCTTCGCCGCCGTAGCAGACCGCGATGGATCCGCTCGCACCTTCGAACGCCGGCGCGAGGGAGGTGCCTTCGGTGGCCCGGCGAGCCAGTGAGTTCTTGACGACGAACATCGAAATGTTCTTTTCCGCCAGCTCACCGCGAAGTTCGTTGGTCGTGTTCGCGTCCATCCCCACGCAGCTGACCAAGACGGCGTCTTGAACACCATCGAGTCGCCGCTTGATGTCGCGGGTCACGAGTTCTTTGACGTACTTACTCATAGGAAAGGTTCACTGTGAGAACGGATTTAGCAGGTCACACGAACGCTGGGGCTCATCGTTCCGCAGATCGCGACGCCCTTGACGTACGTACCTTTGACCGTCTGCGGCTTCAGGCTGTCAATGTGTTTGATGAAGGCGTTGATGTTATCGACCAACTTGTCGCTGTCGAAACTCATCTTTCCGACCATCGCATGGACGTTGCCGCCCTTATCGTTTCGGAACTCCACCTTGCCGGCCTTGTATTCACCGACGACTTTCGCAACATCGGGCGTCACAGTCCCGGCTCGTGGACTGGGCATCAGGCCACGGGGTCCGAGCACACGACCGAGGGGGCCGACGAGTCCCATCATGTCGGGAGACGCGATGCACACGTCAAAGTCGGTCCAGCCGTCTTTAATCTTTTTGGCCAAGTCATCCTGGCCGACTTCGTCGGCGCCCGCCTCCTCGGCGGCCTTGGCAGCATCGCCCTTGGCAAACACGACCACTCGCTGCTGTTTCCCGATCCCGTGGGGCAACACCAACGAACCACGAATGATCTGGTCCGCTTGGTTGGGATCGACACCCAACCGCATGTGAATCTCGACCGTTTGGTCGAACTTCGTCGAATCGTACTTCTTCAGTGCGTCGACGGCCTCACCGAGCGAAAGTGAGGTAGATGGTTGTTTTTCAAGCGCGGAACGATACCGCTTAGATCGCTTACCCATATGGTCACGACTCAGTTGTCGGGTGGTGTTAGCAAAGTCACCAGTCCCGAGGCGATCGCCTCGGCGGCAAATTCTCCCACTGGCTGAAACCGTTCGGGTCTCAGCGAGGGGAGAATATTGAAAAGGTCGGCCTGTTCGTCAACGCCAAATCGCAAGAAATCCGATTCTGCCCCAGAACTGCTCGCCGCGAGCTCTGAAGTGCTCTGTCCCCGAAGTGCTCTGTCCCCTGAAGTGCTCTGTCCCCTGAAGTGCTCTGTCCCCTGAAGTGCTCTGTCCCCGAAGT
>JBCBOT010000121.1:0-20988 GCA_039821165.1 Planctomycetota bacterium
CATCACGAGCGTGACTTCCACAAATCCCTACTCGCCACCGGTGACGGAATCATCGCCGCCTGAAGATGCGGCGGAGAAGAGCCTCGCGAGTGTCGCGCGGGCTTTCAAATGGCTCGGTTGGATCATCTCGGTTCTCTACGCCCCGATTGTTTTGTCCTGCCTCGGTTCGTTTCTCCTCGCACTCGTCGGCCGCATTGAGGAATCCCCCGGATTCATGCTCTTGGTGTGCATTTTCAACGGCTCCGTCTTGGCATTTGGGATCGCGCTCATTCTGACAGCCCGTCGGCTTGCATCGCGCGACTATACCGTTCGAAAACGAGCGTTGTTTCTCTCCTGCGTTCTGATGGTCGGCGTGCCCCTCTTTACCATCGTTGGCATTATCTGTTTTCGAAATGTCCGCCGTTACTGTAAGCCGACAAGATCGGATACGGTGTGAAAGCGTGTTCTTTTGTCCGACGAAGCAAAACAGGCCAATGCGTTTCGAGAGTGAGACTCAATGACGAAATCCTATGGGCTCGGTATCGTTGGAGTCCAATGATCCGTCGTTTCCATTTCTCGTCTGTTTGCGTCGGAGCTTTCGTTCCGAAGTAGTGAAGAGGATGAGCCCGTGGTTGGTCCTCGGCATGTTTATTGCGTTCGCGTTTTCCCGAATTTGGTGGGCGGGAAACGCATTGACGATCAGCCAGTCCGAGCGGCGACCGGATGATGATCTGGAAAGTGCCGATGGTTCGTCGCAGCGGCAATTCTCCCTGATACAATCTGAACGTTAGCTTCGTTTGTTCGAGAGACATGCGACAAGGCGTAGGACCGTTCTGAGATAGGATTCACGCGAATGGCAAATCCCTATCAATCACCGCCAAAGTCGACACTTCCCTCGTCAGTAGGTCCGACATGGTACGTGCTACTTAGTCAGTTCTACTGGCCCGCCTGGTGGATCGGTACGGCGATGATTGCTGCAAGCTGGTTCAACCTCGTTTCGACGACGATTGGTTGGATCGGCTTCGGGATCACCGGTGCCGCAACCGTTGCGTCCTATCTCCTCCCGACGATTGCCGGCGCCCAAGCCAATGACTATGTCATGCTCGATTCGCGTTTACTCGCTTCGAAAGGCGAAGCGTGCTTCGACGCCATGCGTCGATTCTCAAACGGCGCAAGGCTGATGTACGATGGAGTCGCATTCCGGATCCGTCCCGATAGGCTGATCGATTGCGATATCGTTGCCCAATCGCCGAACATCAACCAACACGAAGCTGGCAGGATCGCCGACCATGCTGAATCGGTGTTTGAGGCGTTGAAACAGTCGTCTCCCGAATTCGCATCAGCGGTTGCAGGACACACGCTTCGGATTTCAATCTTATCGAGCCTCGATGCCAATGCGACCAAGCTCTTCCATGTCGTTGACGGTGTCATTGAGAGAGCTTGATGAGTCGCTGTTGCCGGCCGACAACCGTAGTTGCAATCACGGTCGATCCTTTCACCAGCTGTTCGAGATTGCCGATCAGCATTGACTTTCAAAGACCAAGATCGCCAAACAGCGGCGTGCTGAGGTAGCGTTCGCCCAGGCTACACATGATGGTCACGATCCGTTTGCCCTTCATCTCGGGTCGCGCAGCCACCTGGGCAGCCGCCCACATGTTCGCTCCGCTACTGATCCCCCCGACGATGCCCTCTTGTTTGGCAAGTTGTCGTCCCCATTCGAAGGCATCCTCGTCATCCACCTTGACCACATCATCGATCAGCGAGGTGTCGAGGTTCTTTGGAACGAATCCCGCACCAATGCCCTGGATGCGGTGTTTACCAGGCGATCCACCGCTGATGACTGGTGAATGGACCGGCTCGACCGCGAATGCCTTGAAGTCGGGATTCTGCTGTTTTAGAAAGCGCGCGGTCCCGGTGATGGTTCCGCCCGTCCCGACACCGGCAACGATGGCATCGATGTTCTGACCACTGTCTTCCCAGATTTCGGGACCGGTGGTCGCTTCGTGGATGGCTGGATTAGCCGGGTTCTCGAACTGCTGCGGCATAAAGGTATTCTCACCTTCGCCGACCAATTCCGCAGCGCGATTGATCGCGCCCTTCATGCCGTCGCCCGCCGGGGTCAGCACGAGGTTGGCACCCATCGCACGCAGCAGTGCACGCCGTTCGACAGACATCGACTCAGGCATTGTGAGCGTCAGCTTGTAGCCTTTGGCCGCACAAACGAACGCGAGCGCGATGCCGGTGTTTCCGCTCGTCGGCTCGATGACGTGGGTCTCGGCATTCAGTTTGCCGTCGCGCTCGGCGGCCTCGATCATTGCGACGCCGATGCGATCCTTCACGCTATTGAGCGGTTGAAAGAATTCGCATTTGGCAAAGACGGTTGCACCGCCCTCGGGCACCAACCGATTGACTTGAATCATCGGCGTGTCGCCGAACGCTTTGGTTGCGTCGGAGTAGGTTTTTCCGCGTGCCATCATATTCCTCCCTGTTGGACACTTGTGGCAGATTTTCAAGGATGCCCCGTGCGCTACCGACCCTCCTGGTCAGTCGCCGAGTCGATCAATCGACGGTCCAGGTGTCACCCGCGTGGAAGAGGCTTTCGAGGTCCCCGTCACCGTACTTTTCCTTCGCAACAGTCACCTGGTGATTGATCTGTTCGTCGTAGGTTTCGATGCCTTCCACATCGCGAAAGACGCCAAAGGGCTCCGGCATCTCCGGATATTTCATTCGAGCCAGCATCATCTGAATCGAAGGATTCATCGCCTTTTCGTCGTGAATCAAAAGATCGTCATCGGGCACATCCGCTCGTTCGACGACCTCCAAACCATTGCCCACCAACCGCACGCCCTTCTCGTTGTCGTGACCGAAAACCAACGGCTTTCCGTGTTCGATCTCGACGATGTTTGCCGCCCGCTGCTTCTTCTCTTGGGCGTAGGCCATCGCGCCGTCATTGAAGACATTGCAGTTTTGATAGACCTCGACCAGTGAGGTGCCCTTGTGATTGGCAGCCCGTTTGAGGACTTCACCGAGATGTTTGACATGCGCATCCATGCTCCGCGCGACGAAGGTCGCTTCCGCTGCCAGCGCGATCGATAATGGGCTCACAGGGTGATCGATCGAGCCCATCGGAGTGCTCTTGGTGACCTGTCCCTCAACACTGGTCGGGCTGTATTGGCCTTTGGTGAGTCCGTAGATTCGGTTGTTGAAAAGGACAATGTTGATGTCGAGATTACGACGCAACACGTGCATGAAGTGGTTGCCGCCGATCGACAGCGCGTCGCCGTCACCGGTGATCACCCAGACCATCAGCTCGGGACGCGTGGCCTTGAGGCCGGTTGCAAACGTCGGCGCGCGACCGTGGATGCTGTGCATTCCATACGTGTTCATGTAGTACGGAAACCGGCTGCTGCAGCCGATTCCGCTGACGAAGACGGTTTTCTCACGCGGTACGCCCAGCTCGGGCAACACCTTTTTCATCTGCGCGAGAATGGAATAGTCGCCGCAACCGGGACACCACCGGACGTCTTGGTCGGAAGCGAAGTCGGCGGCTTTGAGGACGGGAAGGGTCATCTCGAGTTTGATTACGCGGTTAGGATTCAGGCGGCGACAACAGCGGGGAGACGGTTCTCGATTTGTTCAATCAGCTCGCTCACCGAGAACGGTTTGCCTTGGACTTTGTTGAATCCAATGCAGTCGACGAGATACTGCGATCGAAGCAGCATCCGTAGTTGGCCCGAGTTGAGTTCAGGGACGAGCACTCGACTGAACGATCGCAGGAGATCACCGAGGTTGCGTGGGAACGGATTGATGTATCGCAAGTGGACGTGGCTAACGGAACGCCCGGCCTCGCGACAACGTTGTACCGCCGTATGACAGGATCCATAGGTTCCGCCCCATGAGACGACCAAGAGGTCACCCTCGGACTCACCGAAAATGTCTTGCTCTGGAATTCGCTCCGCGATCTTGGCGACCTTGCCTGCGCGAATGTCCGTCATGAGCTGGTGATTCGCAGGATCGTAACTGACGTTGCCCGTCTCGTTTTCCTTTTCCAAACCGCCGACACGGTGCATCAACCCTTCGGTGCCCGGGATCGCCCACGGACGGGAGAGATTCTCGTCGCGGACATAGGGCAGGAAGGGTTCGGAGGGGTCTCCGCCTTGCGGATGCTCGATCGAGATCTTGGGCAATGAGTCCACGGTCGGAATTCGCCACGGTTCACTGCCGTTTGCGATGTAGCCGTCCGACAACAGCATGACAGGCATCATGCACTCGGTCGCGAGCTTCCAGGCTTCGATGGCGGCGTTGAAGCAGTCAGCAGGTGACCGCGGTGCGATCACCGGAAGCGGACTCTCACCGTTGCGGCCGAACATCGCTTGGAGCAGATCGCTCTGCTCGGTCTTTGTGGGGAGACCCGTGCTTGGTCCCCCGCGCTGGACGTTGATGATGATCATGGGCAGTTCGAGCATCATGCCCAATCCCATCGCCTCGGCTTTGAGCGCGATACCGGGACCGCTGCTCGCCGTGACGCCCATGGTCCCGCCGAATGCGGCACCGATCGTGGCACACATGGCCGCGATCTCGTCCTCCGCTTGAAAGGTTCGCACGCCAAAGTTCTTGTGCTTCGACAATTCGTGAAGAATGTCGCTGGCCGGCGTGATGGGGTAGGTCCCGTAGAAGAGTTCTTTGCCGCTGATTTTGGCGGCCGAAACGAGCCCCCAAGCCAACGCTTGGTTGCCCATGATGTTGCGATAGGTCCCCGGCTTCAACTCAGCCGCCGCGACCTGGTAGCTCTCGCTGAACTCTTCGGTGGTCTCGCCGTATGCCCACCCGGCCCGAAGCGCGGCTTCGTTGGCGGATGCGACTTCGGGTTTCTTGCCGAACTTCGCTTCGATGAATCGCAGCGTCGGATCGAGTGATCGACCGAAGAGCCAATACACCAAACCCATCGCGAAAAAGTTCTTGCAACGATCCGCAATTTTGGGACTCAAGCCATGCTCGGCGACGGCCGCGCGCGTCAGCTTGGTCATCGGGACTTTCACGACACGATAGGTATCGTTGAGCACCGTCGCGTCGAGCGGGTTCGTGTCGACGTTCGCGAGCTTGAAATCCTTCTCGGTGAAGCCGTCTTCGTTGGCAACGAGAATACCGCCTTTTCGCAGGTCTTGGATGTTCGTCACCAAGGCCGCCGGATTCATCACTACCAGGGCATCCAGGGTGTCGCCCGGGGTGAAGATTTCCTGCTGTGCGAATTGGACCTGGAATCCACTGACGCCGGCGCGAGTGCCTCGCGGCGCGCGGATCTCGGCGGGGAAGTCTGGGAACGTGGCAACATCATTGCCGGCCAACGCGCTTGTGTTGGTAAGCTGAGTTCCCAGCAACTGCATTCCGTCACCGGAGTCGCCCGCCAAACGGACGGTGATCCCGGAAACTGATTTCACATCTTTTGTCGTCGTCATGAACCGCTTTCTTGGCGTCTAGGAGCCTCGGCGCCGGTCTCGCCTCTCTCATGGTGAGGCGGGACCCCGACAGAGCCTGGATCGCTCGATGGCCAACGACGGACACGCCAACGGGTTCACCTGGCCCGTGCGGACCGACTGTTAGGGCTGTATCGAAAATTCCGACCGAAACACTTCGCCGAATTTTATAAATCGCCCCACAAAAGGTAATGACCCCGTCGCCGGGATCAGGGGATTTTGCGCAGATTAACGCTCGCAAAACTGTCGTTAAGCTGCAATTCGGGAAGGCCTTTGCTGAGCCACCCGTGGTCAAACCGACCATCGTCGGTCGACTCAACCGGCCAGTCTGTCGCGGGGCGCATAGGTCACGCGCATCATTTCGATCTTCTGGCGGCTCGCGTGAAGGACCTCAAACGACGCCTCGCCGATTTCGAAAACGGTTCCCGTTTCGGGAATCTTGCCGAGGTTGCTGAGCACGAAGCCCGCAACCGTCTCGTAGTCATCGCTCTCGGGCAGTTCCCAGTGCAAACGTTCGTTGATGTCGTCAATCATCACTCGGCCGCTGACCACGACCGTTTGCTCGTCGATGATCTCGAACTTGGTTTCTTCCTCTTCGTCCGATTCGTCAACGATTTCGCCAACGATCTCTTCCAACGCGTCTTCGATGGTCACGACGCCCGCGGTCTGTTGAAACTCATCGAGGACGATCGCCATGTGGCTTCGGCTGTGCAAAAACTCGCGGAGCAGCGAATCGACGGTTCGGTCCACGGGGACCGTCCAGGCGTGTCGGAGCAGATCGCGTAGTGATTTCGAAGGCAGGCTGCCTTCGCTTAGTTCGGGCAACAAGTCTTTCGCGTAGAGAACTCCGATGACATTATCGAGCGTTCCTTCGTAGACCGGCAAGCGAGTCCGACCACTCCGTTCGACCTCTTGTAGAACGTCCGGCCAACTTGTTTCGATTTCGATGGCATCGATATCACCACGGACCGTCATGATGTGGCCGACGGTGTCCTCATCGAGCTCCATCACGTTTTGGATCATCTCGCGGACGCCAGGTCCGAAAATGCCCCTGTTGGTGCCGGCCGCCACGATCGTTCGTATTTCGTCTTCGAGGATCTCCTCGGGTTCATCGTCGCTTTCTTCCTGGCCCGACAGGCGACGTGTGATCGCGTTGATCACCAATCCGGGAATCGAGAACGGATTCATCACCGTCGCAAGCGAGCGCCAAAATGGCCACGTGTGATACAACACCGGTGCGGAAGCGACGCGTGTCACGACCTCGGGCAACCAAGCATGCACGGCCATCATCGCGACGATCGCCAAGACGGCCCAACTGAACACGATCGAACCGATCGGGGCGCCGCCCTCGTCCGAGAGGCGGGAAAGAAACAATCCGGCGGTGCCCGCGATCAGGAACATCCCGGTCCCGATCATTCTCAAGTATTCACTGCCTCGGATGACGGCGTCCTGATGCTCCAAAACGGAGACGAACCGTTCGCGGTTTCGTTTGACTCGACAAAATGCCTCGAGCGATCGACCCGTGAAAGAGTCCAACAACTCGGCACCGAGCCCACCGATGCTGCTGAGCAAGAATCCGGCCGCAGAGACGACGATCCAGAACCAAGCCGACTCGATCATCGGGTGGCCTCCTGCCATGCGCCGTCAACGATCTTTAGCTGATTCATCACGGCCGACTCCGCGGACCGCATCACGTCTCGATCGACTTTGTTTTGGTCGTCCAATCCGCAAATGTGAAGCGTTCCGTGCACGACATACAGCAGCAGCTCATTCACCGCAGGCACGCCATGGTGGTCAGCTTCTTTGGATGCGTGGTCGACACTGACGATCAACTCACCTTCAACGTGTTCACCGTCGGCTTCATACGGAAAACTAATCACATCGGTTGGGTAATCGTGCTCGAGATACTTGGCGTTGACTTCGTGAATCGCAGGATCCGTTGCGACCCGGACACCAATTGCACCGCGACAAAAACGCCGATGCGACGCTGCTGTTCGGACTGCCGTCGCGATAGCCGTGTCAGAACACCAATCGGACCGGACAACGGCTTCGTCCCAGCTAATGTCCACAATCAGCGCGTGCTGCGAACTAGGCTCAGGCTCCTCGGGATCAGTCGGTTCGTCTCGGCTCATCAGGCGGGCTGGGGGTACTTAACGCGGGCGTGGTAGATCGCGGTGAGCGATTTGACGAGGCTCTTGCGAACGAGGTTGAGTTGTTGGAACGTCAATCCGCATTCGTCGAATTGACCATCGGCCATTTTCTTCTCTGCAATTTTATCGACCAAGCTTTGAATGCGAGCAGGCGTGGGGTCAACGAGTGTTCGACTCGCGCTCTCGACGGTGTCGGCCAGCATCATGACGGCCGCTTCGAGGGTTTGGGGTTTTGGCCCCGGATATCGAAAGTCCTTGTCGCTCACTTCCTTCTCGTTCGGATTTTCTTCACTCCGCTTGGCGGCTTCGTTGAAAAAATACTCGACGAGCGTGGTGCCGTGATGCTGAAGTATGAGGTCGATGAGCGGTTGCGGAAGATGGTGCTTGCGAGCCAAGTCCGCGCCGTCTTTCACGTGCGCGATAATCACGAGGGTGCTCATTGCGGGCTGGAGTGAATCATGCTGATTGACGCCGCTCTGATTCTCGATGAAATACTCCGGCTTGAACATCTTGCCGATGTCATGGAAGTACGCGCCGACGCGTACAAGCAAGCCATTGGCACCGATTGCATCGGCAGCCGCCTCGGCGATCGAAGCCACATTGATGCTGTGGTTGTATGTGCCAGGTGCACGCTGCGCCAAACGCCTTAACAGTGGATGGCTCGCGTCACTCAGTCCCAGCAGGCTCAGGTCGGTCTGAACGCCGAACGACTTCTCGACCAATGGTAAGAGCGGTGTTAACGCGGCGGCGCTCACCAGGATAAACGCGCCCGAACTGACCCCATCTTTGAGTAATGAAAAGATCAACGCGAAGCCAGGTAGTGCCTTCGCGCCGATCGCCTCGCCTTCCACGTCCGGTTGAATCGTCATGGTTTCGCCGGTCACGATTCCGACACCGACTACGGTCAGAATCGTCACCACGGCCGAGACTCCACCGACAAAGATCAAATGGCTGTGGCTTCGAATCCGTCCCGTCAGAAGCGTGCAACTTGTGCAAGCGGCTGCGAGCATCACGAGGTGCCCAAGGCTTTCACCCATGAACAGCGTGACGCAAATCGACGCTGCGGCAAGCATCAGGAGTGCCATGTCGCGACCGTAAACAATTGCCGCAATGATCGAGGCAACGGCCAGAGGCGCCAATTCACTTCGAAAGCGATCGTTCGCCACCCAATAACTCAAGCCGACCGTGCACACGAAGAACACGAGCAACTTCGATAGTTTGCGATAGTCGAGCAACAACGAACGGTCGTCGACGAACAGAATGTACGACCCGCAAAGCAAATACACGGCCGCGATCATGCCGGCGAAGGCGATGAATCTTGTCGCCCGATCCGTCGCACCTCGGTACTGAACCCATTGTTGATGCTCATGACGAAGCAATTGCAATTCGTCTTCGTCCAGCGGATCACCCCCGTCGGCCAGCTCACTTTGACCCGACCGATATCGCTTCATCACCGCGGGAACGCTTGCGGAGATTTCCGCGCGACGTTTTTCGCTGGCTTCGTCGTCGTAGGTGAGCGTTTCGTATTCCGGCAGTCGGGCGTCGATCCAATTGCCTACCATTTTCGCAACGAGTTGCGCTTCGTCGGTGTCGAATAGCCTGCGAAAATCCTCCCGCAACGCCGATTGAATCTTGCCGGACATCCGACCGATCTGGACATCATCCAAGTCGACGTGGACGGCTTCGACGGGATCGGTCACATAGACCTGAATGACGCGTTGGCTTCCTTCCTCGGGTTCATGCTTGAGGCCCTGAAGCAAACCATCCTTAAACTCACTCGTGACGAGGGAACGAAAAGCGACATCAAGCTTTTCCAGCTCCATGTCCTCACCCAGCGTCAACTTGATCGCCGCGAAAGCATCTTCCGGCGAAACAACGTCGGCCTCTGATTCGGGCGTGATCGGGTCGAGGGCAGCAAATTCGTTGAAACGCTTGAGTTGTTCCTCGTCCATCTCCTGTAGCGAATCGGATTCCAGGATCAGGAACAGGCGATTGCGGAGTTGCGCGCGAAGTTGCTCCAACGGCGTTAGTCGGTTTCGATAGTAAACCGGGACTTCGCGGATCTTTTCGAGCCGCAAGGCCTCGGTCTCGAGTTCGTTTTCGACTTCGAAGTTGACTCGCGCAATCACGTCACGAGACGGAACCGAAGCGGTTCGAAACGCGAACCTAGGTTCCCAAGCTCGGCAAATCGTCAACACCGCGAGCGCGGCGACGACAGCGATCGTCACGCGAATCGACCACGCGGCTTTGTCGCTGTCGTTCCACCACTGAACCAAACGCGGTTTGGGAATCCCAAGCGATTCAATTCGCTCTTGCCGCGTTCGAGTCTTGTTTTGACCGTTCATAACGGATGGACCTGATCGCCCCGGTCGAACCGGATTCGATGAACTCGGTCCTAGTTGCCCTCGCTACCTGGACCCGCAGCCATTTCGCCGCCGACGACACGCACCGCGTTACGACGCGGCGCGTCTTCTGCATCTTCTTCTTCGTAGGCTTCGACGATTCGCTGGACGAGATGGTGGCGAACGATATCCTCCGCACCCAACCGCACCACGCCGATGCCTCTCAAATGTCCTAGCCGACGCAACGCATCGCGTAGACCACTCGTGACACCGCGTGGCAAGTCCTGCTGTGTCGCGTCACCACTCACAACCATCTTGCTCCGTTCGCCCATTCGCGTCAGGAACATTTTCATCTGCGCGACAGTTGTGTTTTGAGCTTCATCCAAAATGATAAATGCATCATTGAGGGTCCGGCCCCGCATGTACGCAAGCGGGATCAGCTCGATGACTTCTTGTTCCATCAACTCGCGGGCTTGGTCGTAGTCGACCATTTCGCCCAGCGCGTCCAAGAGTGGGCGGAGATACGGGTTCAGCTTGGCGCGAAGATCGCCGGGAAGGAACCCCAAGCTCTCTCCCGCCTCGACCGCCGGACGCACCAAAACGATTTTGCGAATCTGTTGAGCCTTCAGCGCCTCGACCGCCATCGCGACAGCCAAGTAGGTTTTTCCGCACCCAGCCGGTCCTGTCGCAAACGTCAAATCGAACTCGCGAATCGCGTCGACATATTCGGCTTGGCCTTCGGTGCGAGGACGAATGCGCCGACCGGCATGACGTATTTCAATGTCCTCGCCGAGCTGTGCCCGCGAGACGGCGCCACCGATCGGCTCGGCGCCTTCTTCAACCGCCAACGATTCCACGTCGTCTCGAACGACGGTTCCGTTGCGACGGAATTGGTGCCGCATTTTCTCGAGCGTCCGAACCGTGTTCTCCACGTTCTCGCTTTCGCCCGAGATACGCACCCGACCGTTCCGATGCGTGATCGACACGTCGAATAACTGTCGCAGCTTCCTGAGGTTTTGGTCACGAGGTCCGAACAGCTGAAGCAGCTCCTCGGGTGTGTTGACCGTTAATGTCGCTTCCGTCATGCAGTCAGGCCGTCCGGCCGATTTGTCGGATCATCTCAATCGAGCGTGGCGTCCAACCACCCTCAACCGTCTCTGAGATGAAGGGTCATGAAATCATCGTATCCCGTCCGGCTGATCAAGACACCGCATTATTGCCCACCCACGCCTGCGGCGAAGCAGAAAAATGCGGGGACAATTGCCGCCAGAAGTGAATCGGTCACGTCCCAAACGCCGCCCAAACCGGGCAAAAGCGTCCCGCTATCCTTCACTCCTGCGTCGCGTTTGAACAGGGATTCCGCTAAATCGCCGAGCATCGCCGAAATCGCTACCGCCGGGCCGAGTACGCACGCCCCCCAAACAGGCGATGCGAGGGCGCCCGACAAGCCGGATTTGACGGCCGATTCGGAGATCGCCGTTTTGTCAGCCGTAGCGTCGCCCACGAACCATCCGAACAGGAATTCCAAGCACAGGTAGGCAACGATCGTTGCTGCGATCACACCGCCCGCCGCACCCTCAACGGTTTTGGCCGGTGAGAGGCTGGGGATCAGTTTTCGTCTTCCGAAAGCACGTCCGGCGAAAAAGGCACCCGCGTCGGTGATTTTCGTGACCGCGAGCAGCGTGATGATGGCTGCCAACCCGAATCGCCCCGCCGTCTCGTCGGCATGCAACATTCGTGTCGCCACAAGCATCGACATCGGCAATCCGACATAAAGCGAAACAAACACCGCGGCACAGGTTCGCTGAATCGTTTCGCCCGCGAGCGACTTCCCCTCGTCGCGATCGTCTCGGTCCATCGTCAACATGGTTCGATCGAAGTAACGCATCTCCGAAACCAGGATTCCAAAGATCGTTAACACGGCCACCAAAGGCATCCATCCCAGGCGACCGACCGGACAGTCCGCCGGATAGCCGGAACCAAATTCCCACAGCAACGGAATCGTTCCGGAGAAAGACACCAGCCCGGCTCCGACAACCGCAACGCTTCGACGGATCACGTGGCCCGCCGCAAGAAGGATGCTCGCGATCTCCCACGCCGTTCCAAGTGAAAAGAAGATCAACAGCGGATAGAGCCAGACTCCGTCAAATCCTGGAATCCGTGCTCCCCAATCCAACAGCACTAAGGTGACACTGATCGCGATCAAAACCGCGCTCGTTCGCAACCGATCCCGGAGCATCGCTACAGAACTCCCCCGCGACCGACAGTTTGCTGCCGCGCCGAGTTAGAAGCCGAAGCAATCGAAGAGCCGGTGTTAACGTCCAACGGACAAGCCTCCGAATCGTCGATCGCGGCTCGAAAAACACTTCAGCGCCGATTCGAAGTCGGACCGTGCGAAGTCCGGCCAGCATGTCTCGGTCACGTACAGTTCGGCGTAGCTAATTTGCCACAACAAAAAGTTGCTGACGCGCATCTCGCCCCCGGTTCGAATCAAGAGATCGATCTCGGGAAGACCTGCCGTGTAGAGTCGACTTTCGATTGCCGACTCGTCGATCGAGTCTTGGCTGAGCTTACCCGCCGAAACGTCCTCACAGATCTTTCGCGTCGCCATCGCCAATTCATCGCGACCTCCGTAATCGATCGCGAGGACGAGCTGTGTTCCTTTGTTCGACGCGGACATCTCGAGCGTCTTGTTCATTTCGTCGAGCACTGACTGAGGGAGTCGATCTCGGCGCCCAATGACTTTTAGACGCAGACCTTGCTCCATGATCGTGCGGCGTTCCTCGATGAGATACTGCTCCAAAAGCTGCATCAGGAACGACAGCTCCTGCTCGGGACGCTTCCAATTCTCACTCGATAAACAGTAGAGCGTCACGGCGTCGATGCCCAACTCAGAAGCCGTCTCACTCACCATCCGCACCGTGCCGACTCCGCGGCGATGGCCTTCCACCCGAGGCAAGCCACGCGTTTGAGCCCAACGACCGTTGCCATCCATGATGATCGCGATATGCCGAGGCAGCTCTTGTGGCGCTTCCGCTGGTACGGCAGACGTATCGGTTTCTTCGGCAACGTGTCGCGTGTCGGCTTGGTTCATGTCGCTGCGGAGCGCTCAAGCTCCGATCGGTTGCAAGTTCAACTCTGCCGACTGCTTCGTGAAGATGGTTTGGGCTCGGTCGGGGCCGACTGAGAGTACCCCGACTGGGATACCAACCAACTCTTCGATTCGACGAACGTACGCCAGAGCGCCGGGCGGGAAGTCGTCCTCCGTACGCACGTCGTCCACCGGTTGTTTCCACCCCGGAATGGTTTCGTAAATCGGCTTGCAGCGGCGTAGCTGATCGCTGTGACTTGGGAAACGAGTGATGCGTTCGCCGTCGAGTTCATAGGCCACGCAGACCTTCAACTCATCGAGGTGCGCGAGTACGTCCATCATCATCAGCGCCAACCGGGTCACGCCGCTCAATCGAGCCGTGTACCGAACGGCGACCGCGTCGAACCAACCACAACGTCGTGGGCGACCGGTCGTCGTCCCGAATTCGTTTCCGAGTGTCCGAATCCGTTCGCCGATTTCGTCGTCCAACTCCGTGACGAAGGGGCCGCCACCCACACGGGTGCTGTAGGCTTTGCAAACTCCGAGCACCGTCGTAATCCACCGAGGCGGTACTCCCGCACCGGCGCAAACGCCTACGCCACTGCTGTTGCTGCTCGTTACAAAGGGGTAGGTCCCGTGATCGATGTCGAGCAGCGCCCCTTGAGCGCCCTCGAATAAGAGTCGCTTGTCTTGCTCGGCTGCATCGAGCAACAAATCCGTTGTGTCGCCAATCATCCCCCGCAAGCGATCCGCCCATCCCGCCGCTTGTGCAACAATCCTGTCGACGGCGATCGATTCGAGTTCGTCGTCCGACGCCCCCAAGCTTCGAAGCAAATCCAGCTTTTGTGCCGCGACCGTGGCGATGCGATCGTCGCGATGTTCTTGAATCAGGTCCGTCATGCGGATCGCATGCGTTCGTCCCACTTTGTCACGGTAGCACGGCCCGATCCCGCGGTTGGTCGTGCCAATGGATTCACCACGCACCGCAGTCGCATTGATCTGGCGGTCCTCCGCGATGTGCCACGGCATTACCAAGTGGGCTCGTTCGCTGATCCGCAGATTCCGATTGCAATCGATGCCGCGTCCTGCAAGACCGTCCATCTCGGCGATCATCGTTTCCGGATTGATTACCACACCCGGCGTGATCACGTTGTGAACTCCGGAATGCAGAATACCCGATGGAATATGGTGCAGCTTGTAGACTTCCTCGCCGACGACGACGGTATGCCCCGCGTTGGCACCACCTTGATATCGGACGACCCAGTCGAATTGCGGCGCGAGCAAGTCAACCAGCTTGCCCTTGGCCTCATCACCCCACTGCAGCCCGATCACGCAAGTTCCCGACACGCTGCATCACTCCCATCAAATGAAAACGCCGGGGCAATTCCTCCCCGGCAGCAAACCCGAAAGGGTAAGCCTCGTCCGCAAAGGTGACAACAGGCGGTCTCGTCTCAAGACGATCTGCTTCGCGTCATCTTTGCAGAACACCCGTTTGTGTGAGCCTCTAGCCGCCGGTGTGGTGGCGTCTATACTCGGCACGTTAGGACGCTCGACGTAGCGTTGAACGTGAAAATAAACTCCCTTATGGCGTCTCGATGTCGGACTACAACCTGACCCACCTGAAGCAGCTTGAATCCGAGAGTATCCACATTTTTCGCGAGGTTGCGGCCGAGTTCCAAAACCCCGTGATGCTCTACAGCATCGGCAAAGATTCCTCTGTGTTGCTGCACTTGGCCCTCAAAGCGTTCGCGCCCGCCAAGCCACCCTTCCCATTGCTACACGTCGACACGACTTGGAAGTTCAAAGAGATGTACGAGTTCCGTGACGGATACGTCGCGAAAGAGCTCGGACTCAATTTGATCGTCAACATCAATGAAGAAGGCCTCAAGCACGGCATCATGCCGTGGGAAGATAGCGAACGGCACACCGAGCTGATGAAGACAGACTCGCTCAAAGCCGCTTTGGACAAGCACGGTTTCGACGCCGCGTTCGGCGGTGCTCGTCGCGACGAGGAAAAATCGCGGGCCAAAGAACGTGTCTTCAGTTTTCGCGATAAATCCCACCGATGGGACCCTAAGAACCAGCGTCCCGAACTTTGGAACCTTTACAACGCTCGGGTCAACAAGGGCGAATCGATCCGCGTCTTCCCGATGAGCAACTGGACTGAACTCGATGTGTGGCAGTACATCCACCTCGAAAAGATTCCGATCGTGCCACTCTACTTGGCACAGAAGCGAAAAGTCGTGGAGCGCGATGGCATGTTGATCCTGCGGAACGACGATCGGATGCCGTTGCTTGAGGGCGAAGTCGAGCAGGAAAAGATGGTTCGATTCCGAACGCTGGGATGTTACCCACTGTCAGGTGCCGTTGAATCCGAAGCCACCGAGTTGGTGGATGTCATTCAAGAGATGTTGCTCACGACAACGAGCGAACGACAAGGACGCGTCATCGATCAGGACGAAGGCGGCGTCGGGATGCAAAAGAAGAAGGAACGCGGATACTTCTAAAGACCCGTTTCCACCGCAATCGCGGCGTCGTTTCCCTCCCAGCCTTCACCGACTCCACAACATTCCACGGCCTTCCCCATGTCTCACCAGTCCGATCTTATCGCGACCGACATCAACGCCTACCTCAAGCAGCATGAGAACAAGCAACTGCTGCGGTTCATCACCTGCGGAAGTGTCGACGACGGCAAGAGTACGTTGATCGGTCGTCTGCTCTACGACTCAAAACTCGTTTATGAAGACGAACTCGCGAAAGTCCAAAGCGACTCGGCAAAACAGGGTTCGACCGGCGGTGATTTCGATCCCTCCTTGTTCATGGACGGACTCAAGGAAGAACGGGAACAAGGCATCACGATTGACGTCGCGTACCGCTATTTCAGCACCGCCAAACGAAAGTTCATCATCGCCGACACACCCGGGCACGAACAATACACGCGGAACATGGCAACGGGCGCGTCGTCGGCCAACCTCGCCATTCTGATGATCGATGCACGAAAAGGCGTGCTCACTCAAACCAAGCGTCACTCGTTCATCGTTTCGCTACTCGGAATCAAGCACGTCGTTGTTGCGGTCAACAAAATGGACCTCATCGACTTTGATCAGCAAAAGTACGAAGCGATCTGTGACGATTACCGTTCGTTTGCAACTCGGCTCGACCTACCCGATTTGCACTTCTACCCGATCAGCGCCCTCAACGGCGACAACGTGGTCGATCGCAGCGAATCGATGCCGTGGTACAACGGCAGCACGCTGATGAATTTCCTGGAAACCGTCTACATCGGCAGCGATCGCAACCTGCAAGATTTCCGCATGCCCGTCCAACTGGTGAACCGACCAGATCTGAATTTCCGCGGCTTCTGCGGCACCGTCGCCTCGGGGATCATTCGCAAAGGCGAAGAGATTATGGTGCTGCCGAGCAAACAGACTTCGACCGTCAAGTCGATCGTCACTTACGAAGGCGAACTCGACGAAGCCTTCGCACCACTCTCGATCACGCTGACGCTCGATGATGAAATCGATGCCTCTCGAGGCGACATGATTGTTCGGCCCGGCAACGTCCCGAAGTCACGAGACTCGATCGAGGCGATGCTCGTTTGGATGGACGAGTCCGCGATGGTGCCCGGAAAGACCTATCTGTTCAAGCACACGACCCAAACGGTGCCCGGAACGATCGACACGCTGAACTACAAAGTCGACGTGAACACCTTGCACCGAAGCCCCGCGCCGGAACTGGCTCTCAATGAAATCGGGCGCGTCGGCATCACACTCTCGGCGCCGATCCATTTCGATGCGTATCGTCGGAACCGCGCCAGCGGCGCGTTCATCGTGATCGATCGGATCACCAACGCCACCGTGGCGGCAGGGATGATCCTCGACAAATCTGGTGACGGCGCACGTTCGGTTTGGGATGACGACGACGCCAAGGCCTCAACGGGTGACGCCGCGAGCGTCTCCGCGGTCAGTGCGGAGGATCGAAGTGCTCGTTTCGGACAAAAACCAGCAACTGTTCTGCTGACCGGTCTGACCGGTTCCGGCAAAACCACGATTGGTGTTGCCCTCGAACGCAAGCTCTTCGACAAAGGGCGGGCGGTTTCACTCATCGATGGGGAATCCGTCCGTCGTGGACTCAGCCGAGATCTCGGTTTCAGCGCAAACGATCGTAGCGAAAATCTGCGGCGCAGTGCGCACCTTGCTCATCGACTCAACGAGGCCGGACTGATCTGCATCGCGAGCTTTGTCGCGCCGAGCGAAGAAGTGCGACAGAAAGTGGCGGGGGTGATCGGCGAAGACCGATTCCTGGTCGTTCATGTGGCAACACCCATCAAGGTCTGCCGGGAACGAGATACGAAAGGCCAGTACGCCCAAGCCGACTCCGGTGAGTTGATCAATTTCCCGGGTGTGACCGCTGACTACCAAGTCCCGCCGAACGCCGATATCACCGTCGACGCTTCCACGACCAGCGTGGATGAATGTTGTGATGCGATCCTCGATTGCCTGCGTGAAAAAGGTTTCATCAAGTAGCGACCGACTGTTGCCGTCGTCAGTTGCCGATGATTTCTTCTTCCCACGCTTCAAGAGAATCGTAAACCGTCTCAAACCACTCCGGGTTCACGGTGGTAGTTTGCCTTTCGCGAATCTCCTGCGGAGTTCGCGTGGGAATGGTGAGACGGAATCCCGGGCCTGATGGTGGCTCGGCCTCGATCTGCATCGAGCCGCCGAAATGGTGCACGATCAGGAACGCGCTGAGCAAATCCATATCGAGCCCGATCGGCCACCGTTTCAAAGGAATCGCAGCCGCGAATAGTGAAGCAATTTGATCTTCATTCAGTGCGCGGAAACTACCTTTGACATCGATTGCCACCGAATCCTCGCGTGGCGAGACCGCCAGTTCAATCCGCGATGGCTGATCTTGAACATCAGCGAGACGCCGGACCAGCAAGTCCACCAACGCTCGCAACATCCCTTCGTCACCCTCGGCCAGACAGGCGCCTTCGGAACGGAAGACCAAGTCCAAATCGTCCTCAAGCAGTTCTGGGCGGCGGGTTTCCGCGATCGAGCAAACGACCGCTCCGACATCCAAATCGGAGACATCCCCGGTCGAATTTGCCACGGTATCTCGGATCAACATTTCAACTGTCTGAACCATCTGCTTGGATTCATTCTTCGCGAGAGCAAGCATGTTGAGCTCAACGATCTCCTCCATTTGAACCCGGATCCGCTGCTTGACCGGCGATTGCTCCATGTAACTCACCAACGCGGCCCACGCCCCCCGCAGTCGTCCATCAAGCGCGGTGACTGCGGTGGCAAGGCCCCGAACGCGATCCATGACAACGAGCCGATGCAGGACACTCAGTTTCTCCCGGAGCAAACGGTCACGTTCCGCAGCCAGGGCATGAAATTCACACGCCCGTGTGAGCGTGTTGATCATCGTCGCTTCATCCACGGGCTTGCTCAAGTAACGAAACGCGCCGCCATCGTTGACACTCCGAACCGCGTTGTCGAGCGAAGTGAATGCCGTCGTCAAGATCCGGATGATCTCCGGGAACCGCGTCCGCACGCGTTCCATCAAATCGACACCCGACACCGCGCCCATGCGTTGGTCGGTGAGCAGCACTGCGACCTCATCGGCATGGGCCTGAATGTACTCCCAAGCTTCTTCGCCCG
Organism: Planctomycetota bacterium; assembly: GCA_039821165.1. Lineage (GTDB taxonomy): Bacteria > Planctomycetota > Planctomycetia > Pirellulales > Pirellulaceae > Stieleria. The sequence goes on from JBCBOT010000121.1 coordinate 18,706, forward strand.
AGGAGGCGGTCCGAATCCGAAAGTCGCGACCAAACAGTTGCTCGAAGTACTTTAGCGCTGTCTGTTCGTCATCGACGTAGAGAATGTATTTTCCGTCGTTGGGCAGCATCAACCAGCCTCTTGAAAGGGTGACGAAGGCGACGTCACCGCCGATTCTTCGCGTTCGGAATCCGCCTCGTCGGCAAGCGGCAAGTCAAATCGAACGATTGTTCCGACACCGAGTGTACTTTCGATATCGATCGTCCCATCGTGGGCGCGCATGATCGTTTCGCATATGCCGAGTCCAAGTCCCAAGCCTTCACCCGAACGTGTTGTGAAGAAGGGTTCGCGAACCAATTTCAATTCCGACTCACTCATCCCCACTCCACTGTCTGATACCGACACGATGAGTCGCGTTCCGGTTCTCACAACCGAAACCCGGATTTGTTGTTTCGGGTCGTGGCTCTGTACGGAAGCCTGAATTGCCTTTTCCGCGTTGAGCATCAAGTTGAGCAGCACCTGAACAATCTGACTCTCCGAACCGATCACGACCGTGTCGAGGGGCGTGTCTTCGTCAAGAAGAACGCGGTCGGAGGGCAACTCGTGTGTCAGGAAACGAATTGCGGTGGTAATCGCGTTGCGAATCGGGAAGGGCGTCGGATTGCCAAGTTGTTCCGGATGCGAAAACGTGCGGAGTGTGGAAATGATCTCACCGATTCGCGAGACGCCCGCTTCCACATCATCCACCATCTCTCTTTCGTCGCTCCCTTTTTCAAACTTCCGCTTCAACAACGTGGTCGCCATCAGCGAGTAGTTCACGGGATTGTTGATTTCGTGTAGCAACCCCGCGGCCACGCCCGCAATCGCACGCATCTTTTCACTGTGCACCAACCGTTGCTCGGTTTGTCGCAACAATTTTTGTTCGTGGGCCAGATCAAGATTTAAGCAAAACGCGTCAAAACGATTCCGACGATACGTCGCACAAACCGCGACACTGGCTACGCTGCAAATGACCAGAAAAAAGAGTCCCTGCGCGAACTCTTTGTTCATCGGAACACGAAAGTCATTCGCGGCTGTTACCGCAAGGATATAGGCGAGCGTCGAGAGTCCGCAGTAGAGTGCCGATTGCGAGGCACGAAAGCCCAGCATCTGCACGATCATCATTAACAGTATCAGCCCGAAGTAGTACAGCGATTGACTGCCGTTGGTCTGGTACATCATCCAGCAAAAGAACAAGCCTGGCGACAGAATCAGCGCGAAACTCACCGGCTCGAACCAAGCGCCTGGTGCCCAGAAACGTCGTGTGAAGAGGCCGAGAGCCAGGATCGACGTCGCCAACACCCTGCCGACGGCGAGCACTGCAAATTGGTCGCGGTAGACACTCCAGTCCATCAGCGCGCCAAAGGGCATTAGGATCACGCCGAGGGTCAGAGCGATGTCCGCCCAGCGGTAACGCTCTTGACGTTCCCTCGTGATGAACTCTGGATGATCTTCCGGCCGACCATGGTCGCGCCGCACCGCGACATCGCTCGTCATTGCAGCGGTTTCCGAACTTCAAGGAACACGTTGACACCAGTGTCGTCGACGTAGCTTCGCTGAACACCGACATCAGGCGCCAGGTTCGTCATGTCTTCGGCGCTGCGCAATTCCAGATTCCAATCCATCACCATTCCCATCATGGCGACCGACGAGTGCGAAGGCGTCACATTGGTGACCAAGACCATTCCGCCTGGACGCACCCACGAGTAAAACTGCTCGATCAAATAGCCGCATGTCGCGTCGCGTAAGTAATCGAACAAACCGGCGCAGTACACCAGCTCATAATCTGTGTCGAAACCCGCGCTGTTACCAGACTCTTCCGCAGCTTTCAAAATTTCGTGAACGCTTCGTTGTTCCGTTCGAATCCGCAACTCCGGACGCAGCCGCTTCACCTCAGGGACAAGGTTTTTCTCTACGAAATCCAGGGTTTCCGAGTTGAAGTCCACCAGGCAAAAGTCTGCATGTGACGAAGAGGTTTCTTCACGAGCGAATCGGGAAACTTCCTCGGCGGGGCCGCAACCGATATTGAGGATCTTGACCCGACCATCGACACGCGAAGGCGGAGCATTTTGCCTGGGTTCGAATCGGTCTGACAACGATCGGAACGTTTCGTGAAGGAGGGTCGTTTGCAACAACTCAATCCGATTGCGATGCGCCGCCGGTGCGTCGTGACGAAGCGCCGAAGCGTTGACCAACTTGGCAAATGTGTTCGTCCCCTCCCAGGGCTCGTTCAACATCATTCGGACCATCTGGAAGTCGCCCGCG
>JBCBOT010000122.1:0-20742 GCA_039821165.1 Planctomycetota bacterium
CCATGTCGCATCCGCTGTCACAGCAGCTGTGCTTCTTGCTGAAGAGCTTCTTCAGCAAACCGCCGAAGTGACGCTTCTTGGGTGCACATCCGCACGGATCAACGACTTCGCAGCCACACGCGGGAGCAGCAACTTCGCATCCGCAAGTCGGGGCAGCGACTTCGCAGCCACAGGTGGGAGCCGGTGCAGCGCATCCGCCGCAAGCCGGAGCGGCGATTTCGCAACCGCACGCAGGCTCAACAGCACATCCCATGTCGCAGCCGCACTTGTTGTGCTTGCTGAACAGTTTCTTCAGAAGTCCGCCGCCGAACTTCGGTCCGCAAGACGGAGCGACGACTTCGCAGCCACAGCTCGGTGCGGGGGCTTCGCAGCCACAAGCGGGTTCCATTACGACTTCACAACCGCAAGCGGGCTCGGCGCAACCGGTGTCACAGCCGCCGCCACAAAGCTTGCCGAAAAGGCCAAACGCTTGAGCGTCAGCCGAGGTGCTCGCGACCAAAGCAACGGCCAACAAAGCAGGTACGATTACACGACGCATCGTGAGATTCTCCATGAATTAGTTTTCGGAAGGGTCATGCCAGCACTGATGCAGAATCGAAGGTGGTGGTGGGCTGGCCGTTTGAGGTCGCGATCGAGTTTGGGGGCGATCTCGATTCTCACTCGGCACTGTCGATATGCACCGCATCAGCTAGCACGGCGTTTCGTAAGCGGGCCTACATCATCCGTGCACGAACGGCTATCGACGTCGCAGCCGGCGAACCCTGTGCTTTCCTCGAAGGAAAATCACTCAACGTGTCCAGCGGGGGCCGGTCATGCATGTCGTGACACTCGAGCGGGTCGCAGGCGTTACGATAGCGACATCGCACCGGTGACAATCCGACCGCCACGCCTTCCGTCCGCAACTCGCTGACACCCTTGAATTGATCGACAAACACGCCGCCTTCCTTGCCGCCCTCGCCGACGGAGCCCCCGCTCGCGTCCCCCCGTTTCCCGACAGTGATTGCCGAGCGAACGCTTTTGCCGACGCGGGGATCCAGTCGTTCTACGCACGGCTTTCGGACGACCGATCGCTTGATGCCCCATACACAGCCCCCACACTCGACCTCGACGCAGCGATCTGGGGTGGGTTGGTGGTGCACTGGGCTTGCTGGGCGATCGTGGATCGATCGCAAACGAACATTCGTCTCCCGATTTGGCTCTCATTGGAGGACGAACCCCGGAACGCATCCTGGCATTGGTCGGCAGACCTCATGCTCTGCGTGTGGCCCGACGTGCATCGGCGATGTAAAACGATTTCTAACGAGGATCCGCTTCGGCAGACCCTCCATGAAATAGCGATTGCATCGCCCCTCGCTGCAATTGGAACCGGACTCGCAACCGAAACGGTCCGCGAGCGGATCGCAAACGGCGAGGCTTGGGCAACCATCCAGACCCATCGGTCGTTGCGCGCCCTCGCCCGAGATCGGATCGAAAAGCACCGGGACTCCGCGTTCGACACTGAACCCGACCAGACTGCCAATGACGACAATTGATCTCGCCCATCATCTTCGCGAACAAGTTCTGGAACCGATCAAGCAATCCTTGGTCGGCAAAGACGAGATTGTCGAATTGCTCGGCGTGGCGCTCGTTGCGGGCGAAAACCTCTTCTTGCTGGGGCCACCCGGAACCGCGAAGAGTGCCCTGGTCCTCGAACTCGCCGCACGGCTACGAGGCCGATCCTTCGACTACCTACTAACGCGATTCACCGAACCGAGTGAGCTCTTCGGTCCCTTTGACCTACGCCGTCTCCGCGACGGCGATCTTGTCACGAACACCGAGGGGATGCTGCCCGAAGCCGATGTCGTCTTCCTCGATGAGTTGATGAATGCCAATAGCGCGATTCTCAACAGCCTGTTGCTCGCACTCAATGAACGCGTCTTTCGTCGCGGGCGTCAAACGGAACCGTTGCCGATGCTGTTCGCGGTCGGAGCCAGCAACCAGCTGCCTGCCGACGATGCACTCGCCGCGCTTTTTGACCGCTTCTTGATTCGAGTCCTCTGCGAGAACGTGCCCGACGATCATCTCGACGCCGTTTTGGATGCCGGTTGGCGACGTGACCGTGCCGAACCGGCCGATGCCAGTCTCAGTGTCGATGACGTTCGCGCCTTGAATGCGCGGGTCCCTCACGTCGATCTCAACGCAGTCCGTCCGGCATTGATCGAGCTGATCACCAGATTGCGGTCACTCGGAATTCCGATCAGCGATCGTCGAGCCGTCCGACTGCAACGGCTGATTGCGGCGAGTGCCGTGCTTTGTTCCCGCGAACAAGCCGAGTTGAGCGATCTCTGGGTATTGCAACATATCTGGGATGCGCCACCCCAACGGGAAATCCTCGCCGCGCAGATCGACGCGATCCAGGAACAATTCAACGCGGACGAACCAACCGCGCAGCACCAACATCCAATGGCTCAATCCCAAAAAGCACCATCGGCAGAACTCTTGCAGCGACAGCTCGACACATTGCAGGAATTGCCGACCTCAGACTCCGTGGAAGATGAATTGACCTTGCTCGCCGCGAGAGTCGAGTGGGTTGAGGATGAAACGGCGCGCGAACATCTTCGCAGCGGCATCGAGTCTCTACGCGAACGCTGGCGGAACGCAAGTGAGTGACCCATCGTTCGTCATCCGATACGCTACCGCGCCACCTCCGAACGATCTGGTTGAAGCGACGAGAGGCGGCGCCGACTGGGCGACCGACGAATCGGGAGCCCACTGGATCAGACTCCGGGAACCCAATGTGATCGCGAAGCTTTCGGGAGAAGCCTTACGTGTTGACGAGCAAGGCCGATTGTTTCGCTTTCGATCGACAATCCCAAACTCACAGCTTCCGACTCTCGACTGGACTCCTCTCGGAAACGAACTTGCGACAGAGCTTCCGCTAGCATCGTTCCCTGAACAAATCCAGCATCGCCCAATTGATCTTGCGCCCATCGAACTCGAACTCATTGCGGCCCATCAATCCGCTCACGGAAGTCCTCGCCCCGCAGCGGCGGTTCTTAGCACGCTCGACGAACTACTGTTTTGGACCGAACGCGCTGCCGCTTCCCGGCTCAGTCGATTGCAATGGATCATGCTTGCAGACCAAGCGCTCATTCAGGGAGACAAACTGCCGCCCATCCGCGGCGAGTATTTTTCAAGACTCGAACGGCTAATGATTCCGGCCGGGAAATGGTGGACGCCGGACGTTCCCGTCGGCGCGTTGCTTCGTCTCTTCGACGGTGACTCCGCGACGAGCGAGTCATTGCTGCATGTTTGGCTACACGATGGTTCGCTCGCTTCGATTCCGGAACAGGAATTCGCGACGCTCTCGCGAGCATCACTCCGGACCACGATTCGGAACTCCACTCACCACTGAAGTTTCCACGTTTCCGGAGGCTTCGCGAGATCGTACCAGCCTTCGAAATCGTCGAGCGCGTCCGTTTCGGACAACTCGATCGAACCCTGCGAAACGAGTTCGTAAACGAATCGCCCCAGATCGCCACTGGAGCCAAAGCCCCAAGCGATCAATTCGTCTTTCCCTTTCTCGGCAAAGTGATCGACCGCCAGTTCCAACAGAACACGGCAAACACCTTCGGCCGATACGTGGGGCCCCTTCCGCAACGTGCGATCTTTTAGCGCAACACGAATGGTGTGCCGAACGAATTCGATCCGCTCGGGCTGCTCCTTTTCAAATTCAGGATCGTGATTGAGTCTTATGATGACTTCTCCCGTAGTTTCTTGATGTCGACTTCGATCGAATCGCGTTGGCTGACCAAATCGTTCAGACTGGCGCGTTCCTTTTCCACCACGTCTGCCGGTGCACGCGACACGAAGTTTTCGTTTGAGAGTTTCGACTCCTTGCCAGTGATTTGCTTGACCACCTGACCGAGCAACTTTTCGAGCCGCGTGAGTTCCGCTTCGACATCGATGAATTTTTCCAGATCCACGTGCACTTCGATGTCCATCGCCGGAATCGCCAGCGGCGCATCGGTCGCAAACGGCTGAACCGCAGGACCAAGCGACATCACCTCGGCACCCGCGAGACTTCCGAAATAGGCCTTCATTGGCTCGAGTAATGCCTGACTTGAATCGCTGCAACGAACCGACACCGGTACCGTTTCTTTGGGCGCAATACTCTGGCTCGCGCGAATCTTTCTCACCGCGCCGATCACTTCTTGGAACTCCGCGAACTGTCGCTCGATGTCTTGGTCGTAGTGCTCCCGCTGACACTCGGGCCAAGATGCCAACATCACGAATTCGCCCGCTGCCGTCGGCTTGAGTCCACGGCTCGGAGCGAGTTCGCCAAGGTAACTCCAAATCGATTCGGTCACGAATGGCATGATCGGATGCAGCAATCGCAACAACGTATCGAGCCCATGGGCGATCACGTTCTGAGTCACTCCACGGAGCGCATCATCGGCCAAACGCGGCTTGGCGATCTCGACGTAAAAGCTGCAAAACTCATTCCACGCAAAGTCGTACAGAATGCCAGCGACTTCAGCAAACTTGAACTCATCAATCCCCCGAGTCACTTCATCCGTCACCGTCGCGAGACGACTCAATAACCAACGATCCTCGACCGGTAACGAGGCGACGTCGATCGGCTTCGCCTCGTAGCCTTCGAGGTTCATCAGCACGAAACGCGACGCGTTCCATAGCTTATTTACGAAATTGCGGCTGACCTCAAACTTCTCACTCACCACGGGAGCCTTGGCGTGAGCCTTGTCCTCTTCGGTCTCGGCCCACTGAGTCGAAAAGACCTTGGAACATGCTGGGCAAGGGACCGTCGGCGACGTTCGATTCTTTTTCGTTTGATCGATCAGCTTTTCGCAGTGTGGACATTCGAACTGCACCGGCAATCGCACATCTTGCGTTTCGGTCGTCAAGCGAGTGAGACCAAATCGCAGCGCGTCCGGGCCGAACTTGTCGATCACGTCGATCGGGTCCACCCCATTGCCCTTGCTCTTGCTCATCCGTTCGCCGTTTCCATCCAGAATCGTCGGATGGATAAACACTTCTTGGAACGGAATCTCATGAATATTGTTCAGCCCCATCAACACCATGCGGGCGACCCAAAGGGTGATGATGTCACGCGAAGTCGATAGCGAGGACGTCGGGTAGAAATATTCGAGTTCGTCAGTCTGCTCCGGCCAGCCGAGCGTGCTGTGCGGCCACAGTGCAGATGAGAACCAGGTGTCGAGCACATCTTCATCTCGCACCAAACCGAGAGCCTCCACCTTCGCTTCTAGCGGCGACTCCTCCTCACGTAGGCACACGAACAGATGGAACGTCGCGTTCTCCTCGTCCGCTTGAATCGTGGCTGAAATGAGATCGTTCGTGCCCAATGACTTAGCTTTGGTCGCGATTTCCCGCGCCTTGTTTTCACTCTCGTAGGTCGCCGACCAAATCGGAATGCGATGCCCCCACCACAACTGTCGGCTCACCGGCCAATCGCGTTTTTCACCCAACCAATCCAAGTAACCTTTGCGATAGCGAGTCGGGAAAATCTGCACGCGGTCGTCGGTCACCGCATCCATCGCAGACTGGGCCAACTGATCCATCGCCACGAACCATTGGTCCGCAAGGTACGGTTCGATCGCGGTCTTGCTGCGATCCGAAAGCGGCATTTCGATATCCCGATCTTCGACGTCGCCGAGCAAGTCCCTAGCTTCGAGATCCGCAACCACCTGTTTTCTAGCCTGCGGAATCGTCAACCCTTCATACGCAGGCACGGTTCCATTGAGCGTGCCGTCGGGGTTGAGGATGTTGATCATCGGCAGCGACTGCCGCAGTCCGACTTCGTAATCGTTTGGGTCGTGCGCCGGCGTGATCTTCACGCATCCCGAACCCAACTCTGGCTTGGCCCACTGGTCGGCGACGAGCGGGATCTCGCGTTCGGCCAGAGGGAGCATTAGCTTGCGTCCGTCCGCCGCCATATCACGTAAACGTTCCAACTGTGGCAGCATCGCGGTCCGGCGTTCGGCGAGGACCTCGATTTGTTTTTCGAGTTCCGGCCGTTCCTTCTCTCCAGCTTCCGCGAGCTTTCGTTTCAACTCCGACTCGACCTTGTCGAGCGCAGCGGCCGGATCGGGGTGCACCGCCACCGCAGTGTCGCCGAGCATCGTCTCGGGACGCGTGGTCGCGATTTCAACATGGTCCGGCTCCCCAGGCTTGGGATCGATGACCGGATAACGGAAGTGATAGAAGTGGCCCTTCTTGGTCACGTTCTCCACTTCATCGTTGCTGACCGCAGTCTGCAAAAACGTATCCCAGTTCACCAGCCGCTTGCCACGATAAATGAGATCCTTCTTGAACAAGTCGAAGAAGGTGGCTCGCACAGCCGTCGCGCACATCGGATCGAGTGTGAACCTGAGACGGCGCCAGTCGCAGCTACAGCCCATTCGCTTGAGTTGGCCGATGATCCGCTGTTCGTATTGATCTTTCCAAGCCCAGATGCGCTCCACCAATGCCTCGCGGCCGATATCGTGCCGCGTCAGGTTTTCCTGCTCTTTGAGGCGACGTTCCACGACCGCCTGTGTCGCGATCCCCGCGTGATCGGTCCCCGGCATCCACAACGCTTCATAGCCTTGCATCCGCTTGGTGCGGGTAAGGATGTCTTGCAGCGTATTATTCAGGCCGTGGCCCAAGTGGAGCGCGCCGGTCACGTTCGGCGGCGGAATCACGATCGTGTACGGCTTCTTGTCCGGATTCACGTTCGCGTCGCAGCAGCCGTTTGAATACCACTTGTTCGCGATTTCTTCGGCCGCTGTGGCGTGGTCGAATCGATTCGGGATCATGGTTCAGAAAGGTGTTCTTGAGTGAGTTGGTCAAACGATGGAAGTCCGGCAAGATCAAGTGGCCGGCGTCACGTCTTCTTTATGCAGTTTGTATTCGACCGAGTCGATCAACGCCTGAAAGCTGGCTTCGATAATGTTGTCACTGACGCCGATGGTGCCCCAAGTCTCCTCGCGGTCACCACTTTCGATGTTGACCCGAGTCCCGGCGGCGGTCCCCGATCCGTTGTCAACGACACGGACTTTGTAGTCGACTAATCGCATGTCACGAAGTTGAGGGTAAAACGGCAACAACGTTTCACGCAGCGCTTTGTCCAGTGCGTTGACCGGACCGTGCCCCTCGGCCGCGTTGAAGCAATCCTGGTCGCCAACCCGAATCTTCAAAATCGCTTCGGCGTAGACGTCCTTCTCATCGGCAGATGTTTCGCCTGCGACGACTCGATATTTGATCGGACTGAAGTGAGGTCGAAATGCTCCCACGACTCGCTTGATCAACAAATCAAAGGAGCCGCCTGCGTTTTCAAACTGGTAACCCTGGTTTTCAAGCCGCACCACTTCGGCGAGCACCTTGTTCTGTGTTTCCCGGTCGTCCGTGATCTTGTGCTTGGTCGACACCGCCACGATGTTGCTTCGACCCGACAACTCACTGACGAGAATCCTTCGTTCGTTGCCCACCGATTCCGGATCGATATGCTCATAGGTCGACGCCGCTTTGTTGATCGCGTGCACATGCATCCCACCTTTGTGCGCAAATGCACTCTGCCCGACGAAGGGCTGTCCGCCTCGCCACTGGAGATTGGCCGTTTCATAGACAAAGCGACTCAGTTCCGTGAGATGCTGAAGGCCGCTTCCACCCAGCACTTCATAGCCCTTCTTCTTCAGTGCCAAGTTGGCGATCACCGAAATCAGGTCGGCGTTGCCACAGCGTTCGCCGATCCCGTTGATTGTCCCTTGAACCTGAGTCGCCCCCGCGTCGACAGCCGCGAGTGAATTCGCGATTGCCAACTCGCAGTCGTTGTGGCAGTGAATCGCAAATGTCACGGACGACAAGTCCCCCAGCGACCCCATCGCGGACTCAGTGACCTGCGAAATTTGCTCGGGCAACGAACCTCCATTGGTATCGCAAAGCGACATGATCGTCGCCCCGGCTTCGGCGGCCGTACGCAGCGTTTTGATCGCGTACTCTGGATTGGCGTGATAGCCGTCGAAGAAATGCTCGGCGTCGTAAATCACCTCCGCGTGCTTGCCGAGAAACTCCACGCTCTCACCGATCATCGCGAGGTTCTCTTCCAGGCTCACGCCCAGCACTTCTGTCGCATGGTAATCCCACGTTTTACCGACCAGCGTGATCACTGGCGTGTTCGCATCGACCAACGCACGCATCCCCGGATCATCCTCCGGTTTGACGCCGCGCCGACGGGTCATGCCGAAAGCGCATATCTTCGTCGCCCCAAGCTCTCGCTTTCGAATTTCCCGAAAGAACGACACATCCTTCTCGTTGCTCAGTGGATAGCCACCCTCGATGAAGTCGATGCCGGTCTCCGCAAGTCGCTCCGCAATCTGCAACTTGTCGTGCAGCGAGAAACTGACGCCTTCACCTTGTGAGCCGTCGCGAAGTGTTGTGTCGTAGATCTGGATCGGTTTTGCGTTCATTGCAATTCAGAGACAAAAAAACCCCCGCAGGCGGGAGGCCACGGGGGTGAAGGTGTTTCCCTTGAATCAGACCGGAGCCCAACGGTTCGCATCCAATCGCGGCCCGCCGGAACTCTTCCCCCGCGTCATGTGCCGCCCCGAATGATGGCGGTGACGCGGTTCAATACGACAGTCGTTGGATTCACGGGATTCATCGAAGACAGTGTTGGGGCTCGATCGTCGAGAGCATACGAATTCCGGCTAGGTGCGTCAATTGCCGCGTTTGGGCGTCGCAGCGAGCGGACGTATCCAGTCGGCGCTGCTGCACCCATAGGCCACCAGAAAGCCGATACAGATTGCGATCATCAAACCGACAACGCGAACGCTGTGAATGTTCACCGCATCCGTCCGATGCCAGACCGAAAAGAGCTGAAAGACCTCTCCGCAACCGATCAACAGACCGAGCGTCCCGATGACCGCCGAGATCCCGATCGCATGCCGGCGTCGATGCGGATTGAGTGCGACCACCCCGAAGAACAAAATCGGAATGCCGATCATCATCGGCATCAAGAGAAGAGGCGTTTTATCCAGCGTCCCAACCAGTGCCATTGCCGTGACGACACAAAGCGCTAAACCAGCGACGATTCCGATGCGAGCCATGGAGTTCCTCAAGCGTCCTTCTTGCGGGCCACCAGCGCCCGATTATTACTCAGCGCCCGATCGCTCGGGGTTGACCATGTCCAGCTTTTCCACCGCTTGTCGGTGGTTTTGGGCAAGTTCGTCATCGCCGACTTCGTCGTAGCAACTGGCGAGCATCTCGTGAGCCTTCCTCGCAAGCGATGGCTCCGCGAGTGCGCGTTCCAAGTCCGGAATGGCTTTCTTGAAGTCGCCGGTTCGGAAATGGATCTGCCCTCGAGTCTCGTAAAAGTGCGGCGTCGGCGTTTTGACCAAGTCGATCGCGGCGCTCGAAAGTTCAAGAGCCCGTTCGTAGTCGGGATCTTCGCGCATCGCCAACGCAACCGCGAGATTATTCATGATCGCACCACTGCGCGGCATCAACTCGACCGCCAGTTCGAGGTGCAGCTCGGCGTTTTTCATGTCCTTCTTCATCAACGCGGACGTGCCTTTGATGAAGTGTGCAATACCGACGGAGGACCCGGTCACGAGTGCATTACGGACGCTCGCGAGTTCCTCATCGTCTTCGTCCAAACTCTTCAACACGTGGTCAGCGATCAGAGTGACCACCCGTGGGTTGTTTGGCGCGAATCGCAATGCCGCTTGCAGCATCTTGAGGACCCGAAGTCGCTCGGTGACCGTGTTGCTCGGCGACTCTTCGATGAACTTCACCCACGCAACGATCGCGTCTCCCAACGCTTGCGACAACATCTGTCGTTCTTCGGGCGTCTTGGCCAGCTTGACGCTCCGATCAAGCGTGCGGACGGCTTCGGAGTAACGGCGCAGAAAGATTTGATTCCGAGCCACCGCCATGGCGAGGTCAGAGTTTGTCGGATCGTCTTTGGCCATTTCCGCGACGACACCGAGCGTGCTGTCCGCAAACCTTTCCGCCGCTTCGAAGTCTCCGATTTGTCGGCAAAGTGCGGCCGCCTGGAGTCCACGCATCGGTTCGACCTTCGAGAGCCGATCCAAGAGCGGAACGGCCGAAGCAAATTTCTGCGTGACGATCAGATACTCCGCGTACATCTTCGTGACCGGCAGATTGTCCGGTTCGTCATCGTTGATGAGCGACAAGACGAGCCCGAACTCGTCCTTCTTCTCTTCGTCGAGGTCCGTCCATTGCTTGCCGATGAACTCGTTTTGCAACAGCCACTTCGCCGATTGCACATGCCGACGCCGTAGCAGACCTCGCATCAAAACCGTGGCTTCGTCGGTGAACGATTGAGCGTCTCGCACCAGCGCGAACCGGTACAGCAAATCGCCGTTCTCCGGATCGGCTTCGAGCTGTCGCTTGATCACGATCTCCGCCGTCGGAAAATCGTCTTGGTCGAGCGACACCTTCAGCTGGCGGTCGAGCAACTGGTTTCGCCATCCGGCCTCGCCGCTGAAGGCAACAAACCCGACCGCGAACAGCACAATCATGAGGATGATCGCCGGAATCGCCTTCGGGGCGTCTCGCCACGGTAGCCCAAGAAACCAAACGCGGACGAACTCACCGCCCCAGCGCAACCAATTCAGAGGATTTATCGCCTGCATCAATTCACCCCTTCGGCAATCGTTTCCTGAGCCTTCAAGTTGACCGGCCGGATATCGACCGTACCACGCGAGTTCTGAGCTTGTGCCGGCATCAAACGCTCCGCGTTGGCGGTAATTTTCTCGGCAAATCGAGCCCGTGCGGAGGCAAACTCCGTCTCCAACTCAAGCAGTTCCTTGGGCTTTAGTTTTTCCGGGCTTGTCACCCACATCTGCAGCATGATCACCTCATTCTGAGCCCAGACACCCGTTCGATCGATGCGATTCCACACACGGTGGGTGAACGCCGAAAGGCTGTCCGGCGCGTCCAGATAGGAACCGTCGCTGCCGATTCCGGCGAAGAGCAGATAGCCGAACTGACCGGGCGGACGTTTGAATCGAGCAACCACGTAGGTCGATTTGCGGGCTCCCTCGTCGTCGGTCTCCAACTCCATCGACTCAAAGTCTTCCGGAGACCGGATGTCTCGATCGAGCAGACGCCACTCCAAACGCTCGTAGCAATCACACAACTCGTGCCAGCCCTTGTGCGGTTGACTGAGAACGAGCTGGGCGGTGATGTCGTTCCACTCACATTCCCAAATATCCGAATTGGCACCCAGTCGCGGGTTCTCATAGCCACGGTTGGACGTGTGATCGACGACCGAGAGAACCTTGAGCGATTGATCGAGAATCTCTTTGGGAGGGTCAAAGACCAACGCGGCATCACTCGCCACGAAGTCAGTCGGCTTGCGTGATAGAAGCACACGCGAAATAGATGCGACCGAAATGACACCCGCCAACACGAGGAATCCGACCTGGATGCCACGATTCTCACCAAGCAACTGTGCCCAACGAACAACGGTTGTCTCCTCGTCACGCGATTCCAGCTGCTTCAACTCTCGCTGTGTCGAGCGTGTCGCTCCTTCGGTCTGCTGGGGTCTCAGCGCAAAAAAGTTCCAAACCGTCACCAGTGGATTAAAGTCGCTTTCTTCGGGAACGCGGTGGAGCAGTGTGGCGATCAGATGGTCGAAGGACAAAAGAAATCCACCAGCGACCGCCAGCGCGATGTAGCCGAGCAAATCGTGCGGCCAACCCTCCGCCAAATCCGCGTCGAACCAAGTCGCAGCGAGCGCCACGGTTGTCACTCGAATGACGTTCGCGAAGATCGCCAACAGGCAAGCGATCCCTACGTAGATCGGAGCCATCCAAACGCGGCGGCGACGCCACGCAACCATCAACAATGCCAAGAAGCTGAGGGTGAAGACGGACTGAATCCCGCTGCAAGCCTCGGCGACAAACAATTCTCGATCAGCGAGCTTGATCACATTGTTCGCAACCGCATGTGGTACGGCCATGCCGTTCACCATCGCCATCCCATCCAGCAAGACGCTGGACAGCCAAGTCGTGATGTTCTGCAGATAACGCACCAACAGGACGTCGAGACGAATCAACTGCACGAGCGTGCACAGCGGCAAGACCAAAACGAACAAGGAATCGTCGCTCTCGCCGCGCATCGTGTAGAGCATGGCGCCCGAAATCAACACCAACGCGACGGCCGCGAACCATGGGAATTGGACCACAACACCCAATACGATCAGCAGCAAACCAAAAACGATTGCTGCCCAGCTTACCCAACCACGTGGTGGATAGAATTTGTGGTCACTTCGCGTGTAGGCCAGCCAAACGACGGCACCAATCGCGAATGGGATGTAGCGATACCTCTGGTACACCCAGAGTCCCGAGAAGTACGGGACCAAAAGTGGCACGACGGCCAAATAAAGGCCGAGCCAGAACCATCGCCAAGTGGACGACGGCGCGGAATCGAGTGATTCGTTCGCGACGTTGCCCTGAACCGTTTCGACAGTGGACATGTATTCGACGGTGGAAGTAAGTAGGTCTCAGGTTCGCGATCCATCGCCGTATCAGCTGGTCGTCGCCTATTCCCGCCCAGGCTCTTCTCCGTTACTCGACGGGCTTTCGCTGGCAGACTTTGCCGGCCCGGCTGCCATCGCGACCGGCCGCCCCTCATTGGTCCGTCGAAGTCGACCGTTGCTAACCGCAACGCTCGTTCCGGCACCGCCCGTCCCGCGACGATAGTAATGATTATGGTACGCGCCGTAGCGGTAATGCCCATACCCTCGATAACCGTCGCTGGCACCGGCCTCGTCGGAGTTGTTAATCACGACACCGAGGACGTTCGCACCAACGCCGCTGAGAATCTGTAGCGCCTCACGAGCATTCGGCTTGCTCTTGCGACGAATACGGAGCGTCAGGATCACGGCGTCGGCCATGCTGGCGGTGATACTCGGATCGGTCACGACCAACAGCGGCGGCGTGTCCAAGACGATATAGTCGAACTGTTCTCGAAGGTAGTCGAGCAACTCGTTCATCAACGGCAACGACAACGCTTCGGCCGGATTGTTGGGTACCGGCCCGCTCGGCATGATCGAAAGCTTCGGGAGCGGTGTCGGGTGGGCGGCGTCCAACGGTTCGCACTCCCCGTTGAGTACGTTCGTCAATCCGAGCTTGTCGTCGCAATCAAAGTTGTCGGTCAATTGCGGACGGCGAAGGTCACAGTCGATGGCCAGCACGCGTTTGCCACTTTGAGCGATCGAGCAAGCAAGGTTGCACGCAAGCGTACTCTTACCGTCACCCGGCAGTGGGCTGGTGATCTGAATCACCTTGCCGCCGCCGATCTTGTTGAGGTCGAAGAAGACTGCGGTTCGCAGCGAACGCACGGACTCCGACGCGATCGATGATGGCTGATGCACCACCGCAAGGTCCGTTGAAAGCGTCTTGTACGGGTCGACTTCGCCTTTCTTCGTCTTGCGACGCTTGCCGCGGAAGAATGGAATGTGCGTCAGAACCGTGACACCGAGGAACTTGGCCACCTCTTCGGAGTCTCGGAAGGTGTTCGCATTTTTCTCGAGCAATACCGCCAAGCCACCGCCGAGCAACAAGCCGAGGAACGTCCCGATGCCGCCTAGTTTTAGGAGGACGGGACCAACGAGAACCGCCTTGCTCGGAGCCTTGAGTTCGATCACCTGCGTCACACTCTCGTCATCGCTGAGCCGAGCGTGGCCCATTTTCTCCTCGAGCTGACGCATCAACTCACGATGCTGCTCGATCTCGCGCTTCATCGCCTCATCGTCTTGCTCGTATTGAGCGAGTTTCGCAGCGAGCGCTTTCTCCGTCACGATCTGTTCGTCCAACTCAGCGACCTGGCGCTGAAGTGAGGTGACCTCCGCGCGCTGCGCGCCCAGTACACCCACAACGGTCTGCTGTGCGTGGACATCGGGGTCACCCAGGCTCTCGTACCAGTCTTCACGAAGCTTCGTGATGCGGTCCGATTGCTCGCGAACCAGCCTCATCAATTCCGTTCGGGTCGTGTTCAACTCTTCGTCAAGAGTTCGCACCGTCGGGTGTGAGGGGCCTAATTCTCGTTCCATCTGGTTCCGCTCGACGATCAGCGGCAGCAGCTGTTTTTCGAGATCGATGACCGCCAAAATGTTGTCACCAGCCAATGGGTCCTGCTTCTGCGTCGTTCCCGATGCAACTTTTACCCCCAACAGCTGACTCATCACACTGATCGCGATCCGCGGCTCGATGTCCTCCGTTGCCACGGCCTCCATCGAGGCCAGCAACGCTTCCTTTGATCGAAGATGCTGGACGCGTTCGGCGCGGAGCTTCGTCAGGTAGGCTTTCTGCTCACGGTGCGGGTTGATCGCGTTTCCGTCGACATCCCAGGAGAGCGGCGCGTCGCGCCGAAACTCGTTGTAACGACGCTCCATGTCGGAGAGCGTCGGACTCAGCTCCTTGATGGCGATTTCGACGAGGCGAATGAACTCGCTTCGCGTGCTCTTGTGCTTTTCGTTGTAGTAATCCTGAAGCGCCTTGCTGTACGCCTTGATCGCTGCCTCGGCGTGCTCCGGATCCTTACTGTCGAAGTGCAAGTAGGTGACCAGTGACTCAGCCGTTTTGACGTCGGTAACGATCGGCTCGATTTCAAGCGTTTCGAGTACCTTCAACGTAAAGTCGGAAAGGTTGTTGTCATACAGCTCTCGATACGGCTGCATGTTGACGTTGTTGAACGCCATCTGTGCGACCGTGTCACCGTACAGTTCGGCGCCAAGCACCTCGATGTCGGGAACGCCGTTCATCACCTCGCCGGTAATCGCGTGGAAGATCGGCGGCCGATTCGACTCGACCATGATCTTGGTCGTGCTGCGGTACGTCTCCTCAGTCGTGCAGTAGACGAGGAAGCCGATCACGCCTCCCACGATGCCCGGCAAGATCACCGCCCAGCGATACCGCCAGAGAGCTCCCATGATGTCGAGCGATTGAGGAGTTTCGGGCGTCGGCGCCGGGGCTGGGCGTTTCCGGCGTCTTGGAGGCGCAGTCTGTTCAGCAATCATCTCTGTCGTGGCAGATCGAGAATGGGGGGCGTCGCGAAACGACATGATCCCGTCGTGACGGTGATCGTCGTCTGTCCAGTATGGAAATCAAGCGGCATCGGGGCAAATCGTCATCCGTGCTAGGACGCGCATTCGAGCCTGCGCGTGCCATAAGGATTCAACCGCTTGTTCCGGATTTACGCGGGATTGACCCTCACCCGTGCATCATATGGTCAAGAGAGACCGCAACCACTACCGGAAGAACATTCTCTCGTAGTTTAACCTCGCATTAGCAACGTCCAAACCGTTTTCGTTCTTTGCCCCGCTCAAAAAGTCTGCCTGCTCCCTACAACCGGAATGTCCTACGATTTCGAGCAAATGTCGCCCAAGAGCCAATTTGCCTTGGGGGCCCCCGTCGACTCAGGGCAGTTATAGGTTTGATCGCCCGGCGCACTCCGCCTCACAAAAAAACCGAACACAACAGTTCACATCCGTGACACATGATCGCCTCCTTCACGGGTCGCAATCGAATCGACTACAAAGCGTCGACCGTCCGTCGCCTCACGAAAGACCAACATGACCATGAAAAAGGACCTCCCGGAGGGAGCCTCGTCGCTGGACTCGAAAACCTGCCTCGTCACCGGAGCCGCAGGATTCATCGGTTCTCACGTCGTCGATGCGCTCCTGGCCCAAGGCGCCTCGGTTCGTGCACTGGACAATCTCAGCACGGGATTCGAAGCCAACCTGGCGCACGTCCGTGAAAGCGGTGATGTCGAATTCATCCACGGCGACGCCTCCGACCCGAGTACCGTTCGCGAAGCCGTCAGCGGCTGCGATTGCGTCATCCACCTGGCCGCGATGGCAAGCGTGCCCCGCAGCATGCGCGAACCAGGGCTCTGCCACCAATGGTGCGCGACAAGCACCGTCGAACTGCTCGCAGCGGCCGAATCCGCAGGGGTCCGGCGACTCGTGCTCGCCAGCACGAGTGCGGCCTATGGCGATTCCCCGTTCGTCAGCAAACGGGAATCCGATGCGACAGCGCCGCTGTCCCCGTACGCCGCGGCCAAAATGAGCGCCGAAGCCTACCTTCAAGCTTTTTCACGGACTTCGAACCTTGAAACCGTCACACTACGGTTCTTCAACGTCTACGGTCCTCGCCAAGACCCCCAAAGCGAATACAGCGCTGTCATTCCGCGTTTCGTCTCGATGATCCTCTCAGGCGAAAGGCCGATCATCTATGGAGACGGGCAACAGTCGCGAGACTTTGTTTTCGTGAAAGACGTCGCGTGGGCAAATGTGCTCGCAGCGACCGTGCCAGGCATTAATGGAGGTCTTTTTAACATCGCGCGTGGACACAGTACCACCCTGTTGGAACTGCTCACGACGCTGCGAACGATCCTCGGCCAGGAAATCGAACCGATTCACGAGCCGCCTCGCCTCGGTGATGTCCGCGACTCACTGGCCGACATCACGCAAGCGCGAAAACACCTCCATTTCGACCCCGCGGTCGATATCGTCGCGGGTCTAACGGAGAGCGTCGACTACTACCGATCGATTGTGCAGCCGGCTATGGGCTGACCACAATTCGGTTGTCGATCTTCTTCACTCCCGGCTCGAGTCGCATCAACAACTGTGTCATTCGGCGATCTCGTTCCGATTGAACGCTGCCCGTCAAAACGGCGGTTCCTTTGCTGACTGAAACACGAACATTGGGGGTTCGCTGACTGGAGGGTATGCTCACTAGGCGCCGATTCGCGTTGGACTGAACACGTGAATCAGCCAAAGGAGCGACATTGATTGCCGATCGGAGCCGGACTCGGATCACGGGCCGCTGACTTCCCGTCCCCTGATTGCCGCCAAAGGCGCCCCCAAGCCCACCGAACAGGCCACCAAGCCCCCCGAAACCTCCTCCGCCACCACCGCCGCCAAAACCACCGGTGTTGGTCGGCTGACCTGCGGAAAGCCCGAAGCCTTGGTTCGCTGAGCCGCCGATCGAATCGCCGCGATCAATTTCATCGAACGCACTGACATCGACTTCTTCCGCACTAAACTGAGTGCCGCCGCCCGTTTCGGCCTGGTTATTTGCCGTTTCCTCCTGGGCGAAACCCGGGGCCGAGAAAAGCAGTGCGAGAACCGTGGCGGTGAACGTGCGTTGAATGGCGAGTGAACGTCGCATCGAAATCAGACCTTCGGTTGATGGACCAGAACGGAAACCCGTTTGACCTTAGTTTAATCCGCTGCGCCTCGGAACGTTTCGGGCCGAGCCCTCGACATTCGGTGACAACTACCAATATCCTGCCTGGACAACCGAATTGTCCGTCAATTCTGACAGGACCGCGCGGCCGGCATTCACGATGATTTCTGAGGGAACCAGTTCATGAAACCCGTCATTACACTCCAGCCGCTCGGGCAGGCACGGAGCTGGTTACTCGCGGCCACGTGCGCATTCACGCCGTTTTTCGCCGCCCCAGCGTTTGCCCAGGAGAAACAAGAGTCGACACTCCCCGGCGCGCCTCGGTTGTTACCCCAAGACACGATGGCCTACATCCGTTTGGATAACGCCGACGATCTTCGCGACGACCTCGAGGACTCGTCGGTCGGCAGAATGCTGAACGATCCCAAACTCAAGCCCTTCGCGGATGAACTGTATTCGACCGCCCGTGACCTGTTCGATGAGATCAGCGACCAGGTCGGCGTGACCCTCGATGAGCTTCTCTCGATCCCGCACGGACAGGTCGCAATCGCCGTCCATCCCGCCAAACCACTCGCCGAAGATGACAAGGGAAAAGAGGAAGTCAACGAAGACGAAACCGACGAAGAACGACAACGGCGTCGTACCGACCTTTGGCGACGAGAACAGTTTTCTTTCGGCGGAACACTGATCGTTGACGCCGGCAAAAACATTGATCGCCTGATGGCGATTGTCGACAAACTCGAGGGAGCGTTGCTCAACAACGGCCGTCGTCGGCGAGTGAAAGAAGTCGACGGAACGGATGTGGTGCGACTGTTACCTAGCCGCGCCGGCAGACTTCCCGTTGAGTATTTCGAAAAGGATGGCACGCTCGTCATCGGCTTCGGACACTCGGTCGCCCAAGACGTCTTGGCGCACTGGATGGGCGAAAGCGAAGAATCGACGTTGGCCGACGATGCCGACTTCGGAACCATTATCTCTCGCTGCGTCGGCGCGGAGGACACTCGGCCGCAGATCACCTTCTATGTCGATCCCCATGCGATCGTCGATCGGATCATCAAACGCAGCGGTAACTTGACCGCAGGCTTCGTCTGGCCGCTCGTTGAAAACCTCGGTGTCTCGCGGATCGGTGGTGTCGGAGGAAGTTCATTCCGTGGTGGGGAAGTCTTCGAGGACATCTCGCATTTGCACATCAAAGTCGATCCGCCACGTGATGGCGTGCTCGGACTGCTTCGCCCAGAGACCGGCGACACCTCGCCCCCGAAGTGGGTTCCCGAATCGGTCAGCGGATACACCTCGCTCCACTGGGATCTGGAACAGACCTACGAGAACCTCGGCAAAGTCATCGACCAGTTCCAGGGCGCCGACTCGTTGAAGCGTTTTGTCGAACAACCGACCGAAACTCGAACAGGAATCAAACTCCGCGAAGACGTCCTGAGCAACATGACCGGTCGCATCCTCCGAGTCTCGTGGATGCAAAAACCCGTTCGCATCAACAGCAATGTCACGGTCGTGGCGTTTGAGGTCTCCGACTCGGTGAAGCTCAAGTCGGTGCTCGCCCGCTACCGCGATCGTGACCCGGGAGCCATGCAAGTCGACTCGGTCAGTGGGAACGTCGTTTATCGGTTCCGCGGGCCGGGCGATCGTTTCCCCGAGGGACTGCGCCGCCCCGAACCATCGATCATGGTCCTGGGAAAATGGCTCATCTACGCCGACAGTACCCAATTCCTCGAGAAAGCCGCACTCGCCCAAGCCGGTAGCTTTCCGCGGCTCATCGACGTCCCCGACTATGACCTCGTCGCCAGCGAACTCGGCGGGAAACTCGACGGCGAACAACCGTTCTTCCTGTCCTTCATCCGTGGCAGCGACGCCATGCGTTTGGTGTACGACTTGGCCAAAGAAGACTCGTCCAAACAGGCGTTGCGCGGTTGGGGCGAGAGCAATCCCGTTGCTCAGCGGATGGCGGACCTTCTGGAGGGAAGTGACCTGCCGCCGTTCTCGGAGTTCGAAAAGTACTTCGCACCTTCCGGCATGTTTGGCTACGACGAGCCCGACGGAATGCACTTCGGTTTCTACACCCTCCGCGCCGACGAAGCATTGCAGGGCGAGTAAGCCCCGCGAACGCAACTCTTAAAAACCGCCCGGCGCGGTGAACTCGGCATAGTCGCTGAATTCATCGTGCCGCTCCGGTGCACGGTTTCCGAACCGCGTGAAGTCGGACTCCCACGTGAGTTGCACGTCACCGACCGGACCGTTCCGTTGCTTCGCAACGATGATCTCCGCTTGCCCAGCGTACTGAGCTCGGTCTTCGCCGCGATGGTAGTACTCCTCGCGGTGAACGAACATCACGACGTCGGCATCTTGTTCGATCGCCCCCGACTCGCGCAAGTGACTCAACTTGGGACGATGGTCTTTGCTGTCCTCGGCTTGCCGATTCAATTGCGACAGACAAAGCATCGGGACTCCCAATTCACGCGCCATTCCTTTTAGACGTCGAGCGATTTTGGCGACCTGCTCCTGACGCGGATCGCGTGAGTTGTCTGGTTCAATCAGCTGCAAGTAGTCGATCACGATCAACCCCAACCCTCCGTGCCGACGCTTGATTCGCCGCGCGGCGGCCGCGATCTCGCTGACGGTACGACTGGGTGAATCGTCCACGAAGAACGGCGCCGTGCTGATCTCGTTTGCCTTGTTGATCAACCGTGTTTGGTCCTCGCCGCTGATCGTCCCGTTCCTTAGTCGGTGCCCATTCACTCGCGCCAGAGAACAAAGCATCCGGTCTGCCAACTCGATCCCCGACATTTCCAAACTGATGAAGAGCGTCGGACGCTGCATCTCGATCGAGGAGTGCTCGGCGATATTCATCGCGAGCGCGGTCTTACCCATCGAAGGACGTGCCGCCAGGATGATCAACTCCCCGTTGTGCAGCCCACCGGTCATGGTGTCGTAGTCCGCAAACCCGGTTTCCACCGTCCCGTCGGTGACCTCGCCGCGCAGTCGGGCTTCCATGCGATCCATCGCTGCATGCAAGACGTCGTTCATCGAATGCAACGAATTCGTTTGCCGACCGTCCATGATCGCGAAGACCTTTTGCTCCGCCTGCGCACAAAGCTCACGAGCCTCACTCGTTTGGTCATACGCATCCCGAAGGATCTCCGTACTCGCGTTGATCAGATTTCGATAAACCGCCTTCTCTGAGACGATGCCCGCGTAGTAAACCGCGTGTGCCGCGTTGGGCACTGCGCCGGAGAGCCTCGCGAGATAGCCCGCACCGCCGATCTTTTCAAATTGGTTCGTTGTCTTGAGCCGCGAAACCAACAGCGTCACATCGATCTTCTCACCGCCGTCATACATCTCGCGAAGATTGGCGTAGAGAATTCGATTCGCGTCGTCATAAAAATCATCCGCCTTGAGCGACGCGCAATCATCGCAGACCTCGGGCAGCAACAGGATGCTTCCCAGGACGCCCATTTCCGCTTCTAAGTCATACGGCGGTTGACGCTGGAGAATCTCGGCCGCCGATTGG
>JBCBOT010000123.1:0-20707 GCA_039821165.1 Planctomycetota bacterium
TATCCGCCCGATCGGGCGGATACTTGGCGATCGTCTCCGCCGGCGCTTCTAGATATTCGTGAGGCGCGTTGTAGGACACGAAGAGAAAGAAGGGATTTCCGCGATTTCTTTCGATGAATCGGATTCCGCCATCGGTCAGCTCGCGTGTCAGGTACTGGTTCCACTGGACCTGCTTGCCGTTGTGCAGCATCGGAAGTGTGTGATGCATGTCGCGCAGGCTCCACGGCCTGGTCTTCTTCAGATACCGGCCGTTGTATGACGGATGGTCCAGCGGATAATACATCAGTCCGCCGCCGAGGAAGCCGTACCAATCATCGTATCCCAAGGCGTCTGGATGTTGATGGTCGGCCGTGCCCATATGCCACTTGCCGACACCACCGGTGACGTACCCTTGCTTTTGCATGAGGTGTGCGATGGTCTTCGTTCCCGCCGGAAGCCCCTGCTTAGGATCAAGCGGCTGCGACGCATTCCTGTAGTAGCCGAACGTCGACTGAACGCGTCCGGTGATGAATCCAGCACGCGACGGACCGCACATGCAACCCGTCACGTACCCCTGTGAGAAACGTGCTCCGTCTCGAGCAAGCTGATCGATATTTGGCGTCGGTATGTCTTTGCAGCCTTGAAACCCTACGTCGGCGTACCCAAGATCGTCAGCCATGATGACGATGACGTTTGGATTATGGCTGTCCGCCGCGGAATGAACCGCAAAGAACAACAACACAACAGCTATTGTGGGATAACGAATCATGATTTCGGCTCGATAGTCTCCAAGAATGGACCGGCTGGCTCATCTAAACACCAAGCGAATGCTCGCATCATGACGATCTGAAAGCTCAAACTAAAAGCCACTTCATTCGGATGGCTGATGACGCAGCAAAAAACTCTTCCTCGCTTTGCTCCATTCTTGGCCGCGTGCTCGACCGTCCAAAATGCTGGCCACTTGGTTGCATTCGCATCTGATTCGGAAGCTCCCGCTGTTGTCGGGGCTAGGGTATCACCGAGTACGGATAACTTGCCTTGGCCTCCCGGTGTGAGGTTCCAATAGAGCTCGTCTTTAACGCGAATCTTTTCCGGGAACCCATTGAAGATCTCGTGCTTGGTATCGAGGCTGATCTCCAGTTCTCCCTTGCCCCACTTTGATCTGGACTCGCGTGCTGCCCAGGAAAAGGCTAGCCCAATTCGTTTCGCCCATTCGTCGTAGCCCTTTCTCTGCACCAGCCCTTGATGAACCACAATCACAGAACCGCCCTGATCCAAATGAGCATCCATTGCCGCAAGCTGTTCTGCGGAAAGACTGCTTAGCGTGAGGTTGAAAACGACCAAGTCCGCGGACTCCCATTGCGATTTGGTTGGGTAGCCCTCCACGGTGGAAGCTTGGACGTTTTGGACCGCACTCAATTGCGTGGAAAATGACTTGGCAAAACCTTCATAGGCATGAACGTTCTTTGGGTGATCCGGTTTTGACCAGCAGAAGCAAACACGTCTGGCGGTAGATAGCTGAGCCTCGGGCTTTCTGTCAGCCTCAAGAATCTCATTGATCTGTTCACGAGCGAGAAACTCGTCTCCCTGTAACGACACCGCCATTGCGATCAGCACGCCGCACAAGAAAACATATCGGTTGATCATGGCTGGATAACGCCAATGCATTGAACGTTCTTCGACGAGGGGATTGGAAATTGTTTTTGCGTGACGAAAGACCATGGATGGGAACAGCCCTACTTGAACGACAGTGTTGCTTGCTCGATGACCGGTTTGGATGCGTTCTCGGTGCTGTCGTTGAGCCTTAGTTCGAATTGGAAGCCGTAGCCCTCTGGCAAGTTGTCAAGGTCCAATTTTGCCGGTGACTTAGCGATCTGCTTCGAGAATCCGTTGATGTAGTCGTAACTCTCGTTGACTTCCGTCCAGTCCGTCCACTGATCATTGTTGTCGATATCGACGCCTACCCGAGCCTTCACTGTTTCGACCCACGGACCGGGACTGACGTAGTCCCTTGACATTTGTGTTGCCAAGTAGAATCGGCCTTCGGCGAACATGATGTCCGGGTCGGGATGCCCCTTGCCGATCTCGCCACAGAATGTGAACGGTTTGTCGAGGCTTGAGGAAGTAAACCAGCCAACGCGGATTCCTTTCCCCGCTGGGTGGTAGTCGGCGAACAGGTAGTATCGCCCGCCAACACAGATCGAAGCCCAGTCACCAAAAGCATCTTGCTCCGGCTGGTGGATTTCGTATCTCGCGAACGCGCGAACGTCTCCCTTTCTGATTCGGTGCTGTGGTACGTCCTCTGGAGCCGGTTTGCCCGGATAGTTCTTTGGGTCGGTGGCGTGCCAATGCGGATGCGGATACTCCGCGAATTTGCCAGTGGGTTTCGTTCTGACATCCACTGCGGGCGGCAGAATTTTGAAGTCGCCCACTCCCGTTTTGCTGATCGCGTGCCCGGCGAGGGGTGAGTCCCAGGAGTGTGTGCTCGCGTCGATCGGACTCCAGTCTTCGTAGATGACGTGAAAGTTGCCTCGCAGGTCTCGAATGAAGGCGCAGTCCGAACCATGCGATGGATCTTTAAACGCCATGCCGTGGTTCCTGCCTGGCACGCCGTCGGTAAGGTCATCGTCGATGTACAGATGCGGGTCTTGGTCGTTGGGGTAGTCGTAGTAGAGATAGAGTTTTCCGTCGGCGTATTCGGCCGTCGTCACCCAGCTTGAGAAGGATTCGCTGACTGGTCCGTGGTGCACCCAATTGATCATGTCTCGACTCTGCCAAGCATGGCATCCGCCGAGCCCCTTTTTCAGTCCGCCTGGTGCGTCGAATTGGTTCGGAAACGGTGTTGTCTTTAGCGGGACATCGAAACCCTCTAGTGTTGCGGTCTCGGGCTTGAAGTCTTTCTTCTTCGAGCGCCCATAGCGGCCAAACATCCAGTAGTTGCCCGGGCCAACGGTCAACGTGACGGGTGCGTCGCCGAGGTTGGATGGACCGAGATTCGAAATCGGGTTCCAATTGTGCCACACGGGTGACTGTTCGATCGTCAGTGACTTGGCGGAGCGTTTTTTATCGGACGTGATCAGCACGCTCCGGAAGGATGCTTCGTCCGCCGTTGGCGTGGCGACGCCGTCCTTGATTTCCAGATTGGATTGATCGGCGATTGCGGATTGCCATTCGTTCTGGGTGTCGACGATCCATTCCTGTCCAGAGAACGCAATGGTTTTGCCGGAGGAGACCGCCTCTGCTGATGACTGGTCCGTGGCAGTCGGTTCTGCGGATGTATGTTTGCGGATGAACTCCAGCAGGGGCGTGGGATCGTTCATCCCGTGGGAGTGGCCTTTGTTTTCGACGATGACTCTGATGTTGCCACCAAGTGCCTGATAACGCTGCTCCATGATCGCGTCGTTTTCTTCGTAGGGGACCGCATGGTCCTTGTCCCCACAGACCATCAAGATCGGCACGCCCGCTCTGGCTAACGGCTCCAACTGATCGATGGGGCTTTCCTTCGTCTTGATCGCCTCGGCGTCGGTGGTGTAGCCGAACTTTCTCTTGAAGTCTTCCCAGGATGAGGGAGCGCCCGAAGCTTTCGAGCCACTGCCAGGCACAAGCTTGCCGGCCGGCCAACTAAGTACGTTGCAGACGCCGTTGTCCACGTAGATGCTGTCGACTTTGTTCGGATTGGCGGATGCCCAGCGGAAGAGCGACAGCGTGCCGCGACTCATCGACGACATGTTTGCACACTTCTTCGAGAAGCCGTATTCGGTGGTCAGAAGTCTATAAGCGGCATCGATATTCGCATTGCCGCTTGGATGCCCCGCGACATCGCCATGAGCGAGTACGACGTGGTAGCCTTCGTCGACGAGCTTCAAATCAGCATCGCTCACCTTCTTGATCGCCTCCCAAAACAGGCTTCGCCATAGCCATGGTTTACCGGGGGCTGGATTCCTTGGACAAACGACGGCGAAGTGACCTGCTGAAGTCTTGATGCGGTCGTAGCGATCGTAGCCGCGGAAGTCGGACTTCACGCCAGGAAAAGCTGGTTGCGGGATGAGCCCAATTGCTTTTTCTGCCAGACGCTGACCAAAGATGCGATAGCCTTCCTTCGTGTAGTGGACATCGTTCTTTGGCTTTCTGGTTTTTGAGTCGATCTTGTTGTTCAGATCGTCGGTGTCGACCCAGTCCCGAAGTGGACTCGCCTCCGCATAGGCGACTTGAAGGTCTCGCATCGCCTGCCATTGAGGATGCTTACCGGTATCCAAGCTGTAGTCGCTGAGCCGGCCAAGCACGAAGCGAATGTCGTCCCGCTTGAGATCCTGCTTCAGCTGCTCGAGCAATCCATCCAGGCTGGCTTTGTAGACCGGCACTTGATTGCCTGCCGCGTCGGCCTCGCCCTGCATCCAGACCAGAGTGACCGTTTCGAGGTCACGCCCCGCGACGGCATCGTTCACCCGGCCGATCATTCGGCCGTAGATGTCGCCGCTAACGTTACGTGATTTTCCCTGAGCCGACTTCCATCCTTTCACCCAGCGACTGATCGGCTGCGAGTTGTGCGCGTCCTTGACGACAATCACAGATTCCGCCCCGAAGGCCTTCTTTACCGCAGGAGTGAATGAGATTTCCGGATCCAGCCCGACCATGTTGGACTGGCCAGCAAGAATAAAGAGGTGAGCGGGCGTGTTGTTCGCTCGCTTACGCTCCGGGTTACCAGTCGAAGACTCTTTACGTTGCCGGAAACTCGACGGATTCGCATGGGACCGAATCTCAACAGATTTCACACCCGGCTTCAAAAACGAAACAACGGCGGATTGAGGAACACTCTGCCTGGAGAACACCACCTTTCGCTCAGCGTCCAGAACCTTCAGCGTGAAGCCGTTCCCCGTGACTGTCGGTCCGGTTAAAGATGACGACCTGTTCAACATCAACAACGCGCCCCAAGTCGACTTCCCACCACGGATCGGTACCATTCGACTCAGTATGCGAGACCGACCCGTTCCGGTAGTCGCCATCTGCATTGCCATCCACGGTCCGCGCGGGTGCGCCACTGAATGCAATCGTTGATTGTGTCGCCTTCTGCTTCAGAGCGACGTTGACCTGCTTCTCAAAGACTGAGACTTCGGCCAGCGACAACACTCGCTTTTCCCCTGGAAGCTCGATGCGGACAAACTGCCCCTGAACTTTTACGGGAAGCTCAAGGGATGCTGCTGACTGCGTTTCACCGCCTCGGGCGAACGCAGAGAAGGTCATCAACAG
Organism: Planctomycetota bacterium; assembly: GCA_039821165.1. GTDB lineage: Bacteria > Planctomycetota > Planctomycetia > Pirellulales > Pirellulaceae > Stieleria. The sequence goes on from JBCBOT010000123.1 coordinate 5,227, forward strand.
GAGCAGAGTGAAACAGCGAGTGAATGGCTTTGGAGTCATGCGTGCTATTGGGAAGTCGTGGGATTGGTGGCGTGAGCATGCAGCTCCTGAGTCTTCTTCCTTAGTCCCGAGAGGATGTCCGCATAGTTCTCGTCAGCTACGAGATTGGTTTGTTCGTGCGGGTCCGACTTCAAATCGTAGAGCTCTTCGATGGGAGGATTGTGCTCGAAGTACTTGAAGTATTTGTAGCGATCGGTTCGCACGCCGCGGCTGCGGTATGACCGATTGTTCGTCACGATTTCGTCGTTGAGACTGGGAATGTCCGGGTGCTTCCTCACGCCTGCGGAATGGATTTCCTGAATGAAGAAGTTTTCCAGCAACAAAGCGTCCCGCCACTGTGACATATCCTGGGTGCCACGCAGCACGTTGCTGAGGTCTCGACCTTTCATCCGCTGAGGAATGTCGACGCCGGCAAGCGAAAGCATGGTCGGAGCCAGATCGGCCGAGGACACGAGCGCCGCTGCTCGTCGGCCTCGTTCTTCTTTGGATGCTCGACCATCAAAAACGATCAAAGGCATCTTCATGGCTTCTTCGTACAGGATCGCTTTGTCAAACAGTCCCTGCGATCCGTGGAAGCGTCCGTTGTCGCTGGTGTAAATCACGATGGTGTTGTTTAGGACTCCCATTTCTTCCAGCTTCTTCATCAGGCGTCCCACCTGCTTGTCGACGGTATAGCCCTGAACAGAGAAGCGGCGTGCCACCTTTTGGTATAGCTCTTTCGTCGACGTACGAGCGACATGCAGGTAGGTCCCACGACAATGATCAAGCAGTTTGGGCAGTCGCGAGTTTTTGCCTTCGACCCAGTTTTCTGGTACCCACATCTCTTGATCGTCAAAGAGCTTAACGTGCGGCGAATACATGTCGTGGTCACGGTCGTTCTTCACAGCGTCAAAGCTGATTGACAGGCAGAACGGCTGATCTTTGGGCTGCGTCTCCAGGAAGCGAATCATCGCGTCGCCCTTGATGATGGTTCGCTCTTCTTTGGGGCGATCGCGTCGATAGATGCGCTTTAGGTCAGCGTCATCTTTTGGGACGACAATCGAATTGCCGTTGACAAAGTAATCGAAGTACTCGGGCGCCGAGTTGTGATTGCCCTGCAACCGAGTCCCGAATTTACCGACGAATCCGGTGCGATACCCTGCGTCCCTGAGTCTGGCAGGATAACTGTCCGCAAACTCATCTTTTGAAAGCGTGCGATTGTAAGGAAACGTGAAGCCCGATCGGTGATCCGAGAAGTAGCGACCGGTGAACATCGTCGCTCGACTGGGCATGCAAATGGCCACGGCGTAGTGAGCGTTATCGAAAGTCACGCCTTGCGCGGCGAGCTGGTCGATATGTGGCGTCCGCACATCGGTTCGGCCATAGCAGCCAAACATGTCCCAGCGCTGATCGTCGCTCATCAGGAAAACAATGTTGGGACCATCGCTATTCTTCGCTGATACGTCGGCCTCCACTGGATCGGTTGCAACCGACAGTTCCTGGAAAGCCGTGTTTTCACCGCCGCCAAGATCAGAAATTGGGGCGACTCGCCAAAGGATCCAGCGATAGTGCCCAAGCGTCTTTCCGTCGGTTGCGCGTAGAGACGTGGCAGTGAACTTTGATTTGCCCGGCCCCGTGACAATCGTGCCGAGCGGGCTGAATTTTTCCAGATTCCAACCCGGGTCGATCGTGGCATTGCTGCCATAAATCGTCAGCTTTTGCGCGCCGCGTTTGCCGCCTTTGCTGTGCGACCAACTTGTGATCGCCTTCACGGCTTTCGATCGGCCAAGATCCATCTTGTACGCACCGTTGTGGATGCCATTACCAAAAATAGGCCCGTAGCCTTCGTCCAACTTGCCATCGGTCAGTGTCCGAAGAGGGTCGTTGCTGGTCTTCACATTGGCGGTGACTTTCCGTGCAGTCGATTTGGGCACGGGGAGTGTTTTGAAAGCGTTAACATTCGCGGCCGTTTCGGTGACCGCGACGGATCTCGGCGTGGCGGTTAGTTTGATCGGCTTTTGATTGCGGATGATCTTCAGCGCGCGTCCTTCGCTAACGCGACTGGTTTCCAAAGGCAGCAGTGAAATAAACAACTGATCGATAGTAGCAATCGCCTTGCCGTTGATGGCCTGTATCAGATCGCCCTTCCTTAATCCTGCTTTGTCCGCCGCGGATCCGTTCGCAACTTCAGCTACAGCAACACCGCCTGCTTCCTTGCTGACTCCGAACGCGGAGAATTCGTCCCCCTTCAAATCTTTTAGCGTCGCTCCCAGCCATACCATCTGTAGAGGTGCCTCTGCAGTACGCTGACGCTTTCCTTTGCTGCGCGACGTTGCCTTTTCTGTCGAAGGGAGTTCAGGCGTCCTCGCGATGGCTTTCAGGCTCGATTTCTTGACCCCGAACTGATCCATTGGAAAGTTCTTGAAGCCCAATTTGATTGCCGGTGATTCTTCTTTGACTCGGAAATCGCCGTTCTTTGCATCCACATACACCGGTTCTGCGAGGACTGAGTTGGTGTCCCAACCGAGCTTCATCGAGTGTTTGAGGATACTGCTGTCGGTCGAGTCGAACAGATTGCGGTCGACCATGGTGCCGTCGTTGTAAGGTTCATCCATGCGAGCGGTGTGGTATCGCTCAGTCATGATGTTCGTGTGCACTTGATCCTTGCTGCGCTGAAACCAGACGTGGGGGTGCAACGTTCCGGCAGGCATCACGTTATTCCATGCGTGGCGGCGGAATCCCTCTCGCAGTTTCAATCCCTTGTTCAGTAGCAGGTTGTTGTAGATGTCGTAGTTGCTGGAACCGTCATCCAGGTCGATGTCCCAGCCGTGGTCACAGCGCCAGCGGCTGTTGCGGATGACGGTTGTTTTCATCGCGTCCAGGAACGGAAGGTTCGGCTCCGCGTCGACGGCATTTTGCGATGCGGTCAGATGGTCGGATCGCCAGTAGCGATCGCGTCCCCAGGAATTGAACGATCCATGGTCGTGAGTTTCCAGCACGGTGTCGAACACATCGCAACGTTCGATCAGGTGCCCGCCCCAGGCTCCGTCGCCGATGTTGATCCCGGCTCGCGCGGTGTCGTAGATCGAGCAGTCGCGAACGGTGATCTCGGATGCCATTTCGATTTGCACACCGGCCGGTTGTCGTTCGACGCGGCCGATGCCGTGGATCAAGCAGTCCTCGACGATCGACTCCGCGGGATAGTTGTTCGTCTTTGGTCCGACGCTTCGATCGATCTTGGAAAGATCGTTTTTCTGCCCGTACTCGAACAGCGGATTACGAACCGCATTGGGATCGCCGACGAAGCAGACGCCGCTGGCACCGGTATCGTGAATGTGGCAACCTTTCACCAACGCGCGTCGGTTGTAGTTGTTGACGAAAACAGCGTTGCCGCCGACTTGATCGAACTCGCAGTCCAGAATTCCGACGTCCTCGGTGCCGGTCAGCACGAACGCGCCGCCGCGATAGATCGCCCAGTCGGATCGCAGCAATGGTTCTTTGCAGTCCATGAATGTGCGTGCCGCATGCCGCACTCTGAATCCCTGCAGCGTGATGAAACGGACGGGCGACTTCTCCGAGCCCTGAAACTCAACCAAGTGCCGCAGCCGAACGACCTCAACCTTCGTCGTAGAGAGGTCAATACCGGCTTTCGGCTGGTAGTAAAGCGTTGAACTCTTATCGTCGTGAAACCACTCACCCGGAGCATCGAGTTCCTCAAAGATGTTCTCCACCATGCGGTGATTTTGATGCATGCCCATGCGTCTGTTGTTTTGCCAGCCGCCTTCGTAGGTCACCTCGCCATCATCGCCCTTTCCGGTGATCCGGTAGTGGTACCCACCCCAGCCTGCGCGGTGCATGGCGTGGATGTAGCCGCCGGACGGATCCGTCCAGGTCGCAGCTCGCTCTTTGGCGAAAGCGTCGGCAGCGAATCCCTGGTACGGTTCAGCCTTCTTCGACGCGTCATAGTTGGGGTAGCGGGCCATGCGCTGGTTCTGGCCGTTAATAAAAAGCTGATCGATCTTGAGGCCGGCGGGCGTTTGGGCTTTAAAGATGCCTCCAGGGTGCAGTTCCCACGACACCTTGAGTTCGGCTCCACCACTCAGGATTGCGCCACCCTCAGTCTGTGCTTTGTAGACGACTGGGTGCTGCCTCGAGCCGGAATCTTCGGAGGTGAAAACCAACGTCTCTGGAAGGTAGTAAGTCCCCTCGGCAACGTGAACGGTCACCCGTTCTTTTCCCGCATACTTGCGCGCGATGTTTCGCGCAGCGGCAAGCGACGCTACCGGGCTCGTCTTGGCACCCGAATTGGCATCGTTGCCACTGAGGCTGACGTAGATGTCCGCGCCACTTGCGATACCCGGCGCGATGACGAACAAAAGAATGGAGGCAGACAACGCCGATACGATAACGGCACGGTCGAATCTACTTGCGGCTTCTCTTTTGACGTAGGCCAGCTCTGAGGTCATGTTCTTTTCTCGGCTTGGGGAACTCAGGGTTTTGCGCCTGGACGCAGGAACGAAATGACGGCCGCTTGAGCGACTTGTTCCTGGCTGAAAACGACCTTGCGATCAGCGTCGAGGATTTTGATGGTGAATCCGTCCAAACGACTCTCCGCAGCATCCGTTCGATTGTGGACGACAATTTTCTCGACGTTCACCATGTCGCCAAGGTCGACTTCCCACCACGCGTTCGTTCCGCCACTCTCGGTATGCGAAACCGAATGGTTGTGGTAGTTGCCGTCGGTGTTCCCATCGACTGCGCGCTCAGCGCTGCCGCCGAACCCGATCGAGGACTGGGTCGCAGGCTTTTGCTGCGCAACGTTCCTTTGTTTCTCGTAGACCGATACCTCGGCAAGCGACAGAACCCGGTTCTTACCGGGAAGCTCGATGCGGACGAACTGCCCTCGCACTTCTGGTAGTGCGATCGGGTCCGTCGTAGCGGTTTTCGGTTTTGACTTCGCTGGCCTTTTCGAGACCAGTGCGGCGGGAAACGAACTGATCGCGCCGTGTGCTCTAATCCGAACTTCTTGGACCGCGTGGATTTTGCCGCCAATGTGAAGCTGAGCCTCCATGAAGCCCGTTCCCTTGGGCAGCTTGATGTCAGACAGTTCTACCTGGGCAGGCACGCTTTGAAATTCCTTGACAATCGCTTTGTCCATCCAAAGGAACTTCACCGTGGCGGCTCGTCCTTGGTGTTGTCGATGGGGAACGATCGTGACGTCGAAGCGATCGATCAGTCCGCGGTTGCTCATGCGCCAGCGGCCATAGTTGGATGGCCGCCAACCGGTGTTCTCGCCCCACCAGTCTTGCCAAGTGAAACGGAAGTCGAGCTTCTGTTGCGGATCCAAATCGAAGGGATAAGGCATCCCGCCATCGCGCCGCATTTCAGCGGTCACGTCATCGAACCAGGTTTCGTATTCCCGGACGAACGATTCCACCATTTCGGGATGCTCGGCGGCCAAATTCTTTTTCTCACCGGGGTCTTGCTTGATGTTGTACAGTTCGAAACCCGTCGGCTCGCCTCGATTGCCTACCGCTTTCCAAGGTCCACGACGAGCCATGCCGTTCTTGTATTTCGTGGGGAGGTTCCCACGGTTGTGCTGCATGAAGAGAGTTCGCTGCTGGAGTTGCTCCGTCGCGGCAGACGACTCGCCTTTGAGCAAACCGAGGATGCTTTTGCCGTCCACCTTCAAGTCGTCAGGTAGATCGATTCCGCAGGCGTCGGCCAGTGTTGGAAACAAGTCGATGTGCATCGCGGGTGTATTGAGTTTCCGACCGCCCGTTAATGTCTTGGGCCACTGGATGACAAATGGTGAACGGATGCCGTTTTCGTAAACGCTGCCCTTTTTGGCTCGCAGGCCGGCGGTGAAGTACGTTGAGTTCGGTCCATTGTCACTCATGAAGATCACGATCGTGTTTTCTCGCTGGTCTACCTCTTCCAGGGCTCCCAGCAGGCGTGCAAAGGCTCCGTCAAACTGAGTGATCATTCCGTAGATCGGCGCGACCCATGTGCGCCCATCGGGATCAGCGAGTTTCTGTTTGTCGTACTCAGCGCGAAACTCGTCCGCCACATCAAACGGGGAGTGGGGAACGTTCAGCGGCAAGTAACAGAAGAACGGTTTATCGCCAGAGTTCCTGATAAACCCGATCGATTCATTGATGAAAACGTCCGTGCAGTAGCCTTCGGCTCTTTTAAGCGTGTCGTTGTACTGCAGTGTCGGATCCCAGTAGGCGTTGCCGGGGAAGTCGGCGAATTGTCCGATGCCGCCTCCGCCATGCACCACGACTTTTTCAAAGCCCTGATCCTGGGCCCGCATCGGGAAGTTTTCGCCAAGGTGCCATTTTCCGAAGATGCCCGTGCGGTACCCGGCGTCGGCGAAGACTTCTGCGATCGTCGTCTCCGAGGGATTCATGTTGGAGCGGCCGATATACGTGTCGTGCGCACCGGTTCGAAAATGATATCGCCCAGTCATCAACGATGAACGCGTTGGCGTGCACATCGGCGACACGTAGAAGTTCGTCAGTTCTGTTCCCTCTGCCGCAAAGCGGTCGAGGTTCGGAGTCTTGACGACGTCGTTTCCATGAAAACCGACTTCGCCCCAGCCTTGGTCGTCTGTCATCACCAGGATGACGTTTGGCGGTCGTTCGGCAAGAACGCCCGAAGCGAAACAAAGACAAATGGTTAAAGCGAGTTTCATTCGTATTCCTTTGCGGTATTTTGCTTGAACGATGTCAATCAACCGGAAAGCCGAGCATCAAGGAGAGTGAGGGCCAAAGGTTTGGGGTCGCCAGACAATCGTCGCTCTACGAATTTCGGCCCAAGGTGCTGCGGATCTTCTTCGATAGCTCTGACGCAGAGACCGGCTTGGCGATGAAATCAAATTGGACGTCCTCGATCGGCGCCAGGAATTCTTCGCCGTATCCTGATGTGCAGATGACTTCCAAGTCTGGCTTGATTTGCTTGAGGATGAGGCCGAGTTCTAGGCCAGTCGTTTCCGGCATTGAGATATCAGTCAGGAGAAGTGCAATCTCTGGATGAGCTTTCATGGCTTCGACGGCCTTCCCAGCACTGTCGACTGCGATGACCTGATACCCCAACGCTTCAATCAATCGAGACATGGCACGAAGGACCATCGGATCGTCATCACAAACCAGAATTGTCCCACAGTTGCCGCTTTCGATAAACGGTTGTTTGGCCCCCCCGCTACTCGCCTTCAGCTCCTGAGACTCGACCAACGGCAGGTGAATGTGGAACGTGCTGCCTCTTTTGAGTTGGCTTTCAACGGTGACGAAACCATCACAATTCGCAACATTGGTGGCGACGATCGAAAGACCGAGACCAGTGCCTCTGCCGGCAAGTTTGGTGGTGACAAAGGGCTCGAAAATTCGGCGTTGCTCTTCTTCGGAGATGCCACAACCGTTGTCACAGACGCTCAGCCGCACGAAAGCCCCCGACCGGAAGCCTACCGGAACGCCGCCCTGGTCAAGTTCAATGAGCTTTGTTTCGATTGCGATCTCACCTTGACCGCCGACAGCATCTCGTGCGTTCAGGCAAAGGTTCAGGAGTGCGTTTTCTAGCTCATACTCGTTTGCCCTTACCCAAGCGCCGCGATCGGTCAAGCGAGATTGCAGGACCACTCCGTCGCCCAACAGTGGGCGGAGTAGGTTGATCTGTTTCTTGACCAGACGGTTCAGATCAAAGGTTGAAACGTCTGTGCGTTTCTTGCGAACAATCGAAAGAAGTTGCCTCGTCAATCCGGCAGCACGTTCACATGCCTCATCAATTGCTTCAAGCGGTTGCAGTACATGCGTCGGGATTTCGTTTCGATGGAACCCGAGAACGAGTTGAGTATTGGCACTCACGCTGGCGATGATATTGTTGAACTCATGTGCGATGCCTGCCGCCAGCTGGCCGACCGCCTCCAACTTCTGACTTTGAATCAGCTTGTCTTGAAGCTCCCTTCGCTCTGCCTCCGCTCGCCTGCTGTCGGTGAGGTCTCGATCAAAGGCAAGAACGTAGACGCGACCATCAATCAAGATCCGGGAAGCCGTGACTTCGACTGGGAACACCCTTCCAGTCTTGTGGACGTGATTCACCTCAAATAATAACTCTTCCCCCTGCGCTAATCGCTCCAGACGCCCTGACGCCTTCCTCGCCGCGTCCGGGTCATCCAGGTCCATAATCTGCTTGCCGATCAGCTCTCCGACTTCGTAGCACTGCATCCGCTCGGCCGCCTTGTTGGCAGCGGCGATTCGCCCCTTGTGCTCTTCATCAGCCTCGATGAGAAACACCGCGTGCGGCGCATTGTCAAAGATTCGCCGGAAGTTGATGTCGCGCTCCAGGCTGCCCAGTCGGCCAAGGTCGGTAACGTCCATGACGATCCCGTTAAAAACAATGTCGCCATTCTCCTGCCGTGATGGGAGCGACCAAGCTTCGACCCATCGAGTTCCCTTCTTTTCAAGAACCAGCCTGTAGGAGACATGATTGGGCTCAAGCGTTTCAACGCTTCGCAGCATTTTGTTTTCAACTTCGGCGACATCGTCTGGGTGAATTCGCGACCATACGTGGGAGATATCTTCCGATAGTGCGTCGGGATCCAATCCAAACAATTCTCGCACGCGAGGACTGACATAAGCCACCCTCTGGCTACCATCTGGGCTAACGACGATCCGCGAGATCACGCCAGGAACGTTCTCCGTCATGTCACGCAATTGCGACTGAGCTTCGCTTTGCTTCAGCTCCTCCGCTTTGCGTTCCGTGATGTCGGTCGCAATGCCGTTGAAAACAACGTCTCCGTTTTCCAGTCTTGTAGGCAGAGATGAGGATTCGATCCATCGCGTTCCGCGTCCCTCCACAATCACACGATGAACGGAGCGGTACGGCACAAGCAATTCCATGCTCTCCCGCATCCTTCGCTCAACTTCTGCCACATCCTCCGGATGGATGCGCTTCCAAAGCTCATTCATGTCCGCCAGCAGAGCTTCGGAGTCGATCCCAAGCAACTCGCGGAGACTGGGACTGACGTACGTCATCTGCTGGCTGCCATCGACGCGAACTACGGCACGGAAGATGACGCCGGGTACGTTCTCGGTCGTGGCTACGAGTTCAGCCTGAGCCTTTCCCTGCTCAGTTTCTTCAGCTTTTCGCTGCGTGATATCGATCGCGATTCCGTCGAAGAACACGTCGCCATTATCCTGACGAGATGGAAGTGCCCAAGTCTCGATCCATCGCGTGTTGTTATCGTCAAGGATATATCGATGGACCATCTGGTAGGGCTCGAGCGTTACCGCCCCGAGATTGAACTTTCGATCAATTTCTTCCAGATCTTCAGGGGGAATACGTCTCCACGTCTCATTGTCATCGCTCATGAGTTCGTGAGGCTCTATTCCGTAAACCTGTCGAATGTTTGGGCTGACATAGGCCAGATTGCGAGTGCCATCAGGATGCTGTACCCAGCGGTAAATTACACCAGGTATGTTCTTCGTCGCACTGAGCAGGTGCGACTGAGCCTCTCGCTGTTCTTGCTTTGCGACTTCGCGATCCGTGACGTCGATTGCAATGCCATCGTATGCAACGCCTCCGTTTTCCAACCAGGAAGGGAGCGACCACATCTCAACCCACCGCGTCCCTCTCTCCTCCAGAAGAAGCCGATAGGATGTATGGAGTGGCTCGCCCGTTTCGACGCTGCTTTGCAGTCTGGACTGGACGTCTTCCAAGTCATCGGGGTGAATTCGACCCCAAAGATCACTGACATCCTCCATCAACGCGTCGGGATCCAACCCAAACAGCTCGCGTACATTGGGGCTGACATAGGCAAAACTCCGACTCCCGTCTGGATGGAGTAGCAGTCGCGAAAGCACACCCGGGACATTTTGCGTCATGGACTGCAGCTGCACCTGAGCATCTCTTTGCGCCAACTCAGCTACTTTGCGATCGTGAATGTCGATCAGGATGCCATCGAACGCGATATCACCGTTTTCCAAACGCGAAGGTAGAGCCCACGATCCGTACCAACGCATTCCTTTCTCGTCATGGCGCAACCGATAATTCGCATGGTATGGCTCACCCGTTTCCATGCTCTGCTGCGATTTCTGCCGAACTTGGTGGAGATCATCGGGATGAATTCGTGTCCAGAATTCGTCAGCATCCTTAAGCGATTCATCGGGCTCGAGCCCAAACATATTTCGGAAGCTAGGACTGACGTAGGCAAAGCGATGGCTTCCATCGGATTGAAACAGCGTGCGGTAGATCACACCAGGAACGTTTTCGCTTGTGCTCCGGAGTTCTGCTTGAGCGCTTCTCAACTCCTGTTCAGTGGCCCTGATTTTGCTGATGTCTCGAAGGATCGTCGAGAAATATTCGACTTCGCCGTCGTCGGATTTGTGAGCGATGATGACTTGTGAAGTCGGGATCTCGTTGCCGGATGAATCCAACAAAGCCGTTTCGCCTGACCAGACGCCTCGATCAATAGCTGTCGACAGACCTTCGTTCACGACGATTTCACGAGCCCAATCCGGATACAATTCCGTGATCGGAACATTCTGTTCTTCGATGACGAGATCCGGGCGTAGCTCTTGAAATGGCTTGTTTTGCCAAAGGATGCCGACTTCGGGTTTGCAAATGCCCACGAAGTCAGAAGTTGATTGGAGAATCCGAACCAACCGATCCTTCTCCTTCTCCATCCGTTTGCGTTCACTGATATCGCGAATCGTGCCCTGACGGCAGATTGTGTTTCCTTCCTCGCCGATGACCGCAACCGAATTAGCCAAGACCCAGGTGTAGCTACCATCCTGGCAAAGATGCCGAAACTCGATACTTGTCTGCTCCTGATGCTCGTTCTCCCTCGTGCAAGACTGCTCGAAAGCCTTCCTGTCATCCGGATGCACTAATTCAATGGGTGAACGGCCAATCCAATCCTCCGGTTCAAATCCAAAAACCGTTTTGAACTGAGGCGACAAGTAACCAAAAGTGCCTTCGGCCCCGGTCGACCAGATGACATCACTCAATCCTTCAATCAAGCGTTTGAAATCCGGTTCACTCGCCGCTGGGGAAGGCTCCGTGGGCACGCTGTCGACCTCGTGAAGAGAATGTGATGGAGGAGGGGCTAACGAGACGCATTATGCTGCTTTTGGTGCAGTTCAAAAGTGCGGGCTGTGGACCAACATCATGGAGGGCAGCCCTTTCGTCCCATCGTCGCCGGAGGGTTGCCGGAGCAAGAATCCACAGTAGACCATGCAATTTCTAGTGCATGGATAGCGGACTCGGTTCCTCCACAAACGCCGCCGGTCGGCTGTTCCCCACAATGTCCTTGGCAAATTCCTTCAATTGATGATCGAGTGCCCTGACAACATCCGGGTGCGACGCGATCACATTCGTCGATTCACCGATGTCACTTTGAAGGTCATATAGCTGCGTGGGACGTCCCTTGTTGACGTGAAGCTTCCAACGACCGGAACGAACGGCGGCGAGCGTGGTGCCCCGGTGGTAGAAAAATGCTTCATGCGGCGTCTTGGCTGTGCCGGCGAGTGTTGGCCAGATGTCCTTGCCATCAATGACTCGATCCGTTGGGACCTCTGCGCCGGCCAGTTGAGCAAACGTTGGCAACAAATCCATCGCCGTCATCAACTCATCGTTGTCTTTTCCCGCGGGAATTTTCCCAGGCCAGCGAATGACGGTTGGCTCTCGCATTCCGCCTTCAAACGTGGTCCCCTTGTTGCCTCGAAGCGGACCCGGACTGGCATACAGCGTGTTCTTGGGCGGGCCGTTGTCTGATGTGAAGATGACGAGTGTCTTTTCGTCGAGCCCATTGGCCTTGAGCGTGTCCAGAATTCTGCCCACTGACCAATCAATTTCGGCAATCGCCTGGCGGAAAAGGTTGTCCCGCGTCCGATAGTCAATGTGACCGTCCTCTTCGCCTAGCTTTCCTAGGATTTCAGCGGACACGCCCTCCAAGAATGGGGGCGACACATGCAATGGAGCGTGAGGGATCGGATGGGGGACATACAGAAAGAAAGGATCGTCCTTGTTCTTTTCAATAAAGGAGACAGCTCGCTCGGTGATGCGCTTGGTTAAAAAGTCAGAGTCTGGGTCCATTTCGATCACCGTCTCGTTATCGAGCAACGGAAGAGATGGAAATTTGTAGTGGTTCTGGCGCGGGTGAAACGGATGAATATCGTGGCTGTAGGGAAGGCCAAAGAACTCATCGAATCCCTGTCGCGTTGGAAGAAACTGAGGTTGGTCTCCAAGGTGCCACTTGCCAAACATTCCTGTCTTGTACCCGGCCGACTTGAGGACTTCGGCAATCGTGACTTCTTCCGGATTCAATCCTTTGCGATCACCGGCAAGGAGCACACCAAAGTTCGAGCCCATCGCCATGCCAATCCGTTTGGGATAACAGCCCGTCATGAGTCCGGCTCTTGATGGAGTGCAAACCGGCGCAGCGACGTAGAAGTTCGTCAGCCGTGAGCCCTCCTTCGCCATTTGATCGATTCTCGGTGTGCTGACATGCTCACCACCGAAACAGCTCAAATCACCGTAGCCTTGATCGTCGGTGAAGAGGATGACGAAGTTAGGCTGTTCCTTCTTTGACCTGCCATCGCGAACGAGCGTCTTTGCTTTCTCGACGGTTCTGGTTGAGCTACTGGTGAAGTATTCATCCAAAACTTCACCATCGAACTGAAAGTTGTCCGCCGTGATATGGCCCCAACCGATCTGGGATCGATCGACGACTTTCAAAAACAGTTTCTGCGCCGCAAAAGGCGTTAAGTCCCACGCCACCGCTTGCATCGTTTGATCGTTGACGCCGTGCGCTTTCAACAACTCCGTTCCGTCCATCTTACAAAGAGCAACATACGTCTCTGCACGGCTACCTCCGCCAACGCGAAACGTCATCGATCCAGCTTCTGGGATGAAGCACGGCGAAACGATCACACCCGTCTGCTTATCATTGCCTCGTTCGGCATCGGCGGCCGCCTCGAGCGTCGTCAGGTAGTACCTGCCCTGTTTGTTGTAGTCACCCAGGTTGCGAAAAAACTGCTTGCGACCACCAACGGGGTGGCCGAACCTACCTTGAGTGATCTTCCATGGTGAAAGGCTGCCCGATTCAAAGTCGAAGGAAACACTTCGTTTGCTCGGTTCCGCCGGAATCTTCTTCGCAGGATTGCCGGCAGGCTTCTTTTGCTTGGCGTTGTTGCGTTTCGCTGGACCCGATTTCGGCTGGTAGTTCGCGAGCAGTTCGTTTAATTCCGCAATGATTGCAGGATGCCGCTTGTAGACGTTCTCGGTTTGGTTCCGATCGGATTCCAAGTCGTAGAGCTGCGCGGACGGTGCATCCTTCTTGATCTTCCCGTCTTCGATATCGCTGTTGACACTTCCCACGAACGTCGCTGCGGGTGGACCGGCAAAGGTGTGACTGCTGGGAGTGCGACCTCCAAAGCCACCGCTCCCTTGCCGAGGGATGTACATCCACTTGCCCTTGCGCATCGACAAGTGAGTCCCCTTGTGCGGAGCCAGCAGCAAGTGGTCACGAATCGGTTGCTCGGGTTCACCAACAAACGCGGGCAGCATATTCACGCTGTCGGCTTGTTGTGACGGGTCCAAATCCTGTCCCGTCAGCGCAGCGAACGTTGCCAACAGATCAACGTTGCCCAACAACTCGCTGGAGACGGTACCGGCTTTCACTTTCCCGGGCCAGCGAACGATCATCGGCACACGGTGACCGCCTTCCCACACACCGAACTTGAAACCAAGTAATTCGCCGTTCTGGCGATGCCCTGCTTTGAATGCGGCTTGACCGCCAAAATTGAACATCCCGCCGTTGTCACTGGTGAAGATCACGAGTGTGTTCTCGTCCAGTCCGTTCACTTTCAAGGCGTTCATGACTTCTCCAACGATCCAATCAAGCTCATGAATGAAGTCGCCATAGAGCCCGCACTGGCTGGTGCCCTGAAAACGTTTTGCCGGCGTGAACGGATGGTGGATGTTGGTGGTCGCAAGATAGAGAAAGAATGGATCGTCCTTGTGCGTGTTGATCCACTCGACGGACTTCTGCGCGAAGGTGGTTCCGACTTGGTAGTCGTTGAACCGCTTGTGCGCCTCGGCCGCTCCACCAAAAGCGTTCTTGCTTCGGTTTGCCGCCTCGGGAGGAATCGGGGTGATCGGAGTCGCGTTCTTCGCATTCCTACCCAAGTAAACCAACGGATCGTCGGGATCACTGCCGACAACGCGATCGTTTTCGACGTAGACGTAGGGCGGTGCACTGTTAACGACCGGCATCCCAAAGTAGTAATCGAACCCGAGGTCTTGTGGTCCTGGCCGCAAGGGTTCCTGCCAATCGTTCTTGTCCTTGCCAAATCCCAAATGCCATTTGCCGATCACTGCGGTTTGATAGCCGCCGCTTTTGAAGACGTCGGCGATCGTTGTCTTTCCGGTATCGACGATAAGCCCGGATGTAATCAGTGCGGGCCCCCAAACGCCGCGGCCTTCGTTGGCTCGCACAGGGTACTGCCCCGTCAGCAATGCGTAGCGCGACGGTGTACAAACCGCAGACACCGAGTGAGCGTCGGTGAAACGGCGGCCCTCGGCGGCAAGTCGGTCGATGTTCGGCGTTTGAACTTTCGTCGCTCCGTAGCAACCCAGGTCGCCATAGCCTAAATCGTCGGCGAAGATCAGCACGACATTCGGAGGAGACTCTTCGGCGGCTGAAACAGATGCGGCTACAAGGACAAGAAAAATGAGACGTGTGAAGAACCGGAAAGAAAAGAAGGTCATGCAATCTGTCTAGTTGGCGAGAAACGCATCGTGATCAACGGAGAGTGACTCACGGAAAGCCTTACGGTAGATCCTCGGACGGCGGAATTCCATCGCTTGACGCAATGGTGCATAGCCCTGTCGCATTGGTCGTTCCCGTCGACGCTTCGGCTACTCTTTCGCCGCTCCGCAATTGGTTCACGTTCGGGTCCACCATTACGTGCGTGCCGAGCAGCGACTTCGGCGATTCATCGAAGGGACGTACCATCGCTTTTCCTTTGGCTTCGCTTTGTTGCCGGCCAGATGCATTGCAAGTTTCTCCCGAAGTATCTGGAAACGCTTTGCGCAAGACACCTCAGCGCTTCATCCGATCGAGCACATCACGTCACCGAGTCGGGCAGCGGTTGTCGACGAAGTCCGGCATTTTTGAAGAGCCCATGAACGCCGCTTGCGCCATCGAACAAAGCATCAAGCCAAGGGCTGCCACCGTCGGCTACAGACGAGCTTTGGAGAAACTCAGAGGTGTGTTGGGGGCGAGGGCTAGTGCGGCATGGTCCCTTCAATGTTGCAACAACGTCGAGATCCGCGTTTCGTAATCCGCAAGGCGCTACTAGCTGCGGGTCTTACTGGGGAACCGACGGCTAGCTACTCAAACTGAGCGGTTTTGGTGAATTCACCCTCCCTCGTTTTGTCTTTGATGCCAACGGCATCAAAG